>NZ_JBPZSK010000005.1:0-436061 GCF_052038115.1 Bacillus sp. GB_SG_008
AAACGGGATAGAGGGGTTAGGCGTGAAACAGCTCGCTAGTGTGTTAACTCCACTGACGTTAATCGTCCGTTAGGTCGAAACGTTAGAAACCCCCACTTCAAGCTTTGCTAAGTGGGGGAGTATTCATTGGGTTTTTTATAAAGTAATTAAGCAATACTAAAGGGATACATCTATGCATTAGGAAGGAGTATCACCTTTGAGAATAGCTATCTTTTGTTTTTGGATGATTTTTATTAGCGGGAATCAATTAATCTTAGCTCAGGAGGTTAGAGACATGACAGATTGGAAATGGGATGGGGATGTCATCGCAGACGTGGAACAAGCCACATTTACTTTTACGTTTAAAAATAATAGCAATCAGCCAATGCTTATAGAGTTTCCAACAAGCCAGTCTTATGATTATACCGTGTATAATGCACAAGGAGAACAGGTGTATCATTTTAGTAAAGGGCAATTTTTTTTACAGGTAATTCAACAAAAGTCGTTAAACAGCGGGGAACAAATCCAATGGAAAAGTACGTGGAATTACAAAACGAATGAGGGCAAGAGAGTACCTGCAGGAACATATACAGTTAAAGCCATATTAAATGTATGGAAAATAAATGACAAACTTGTTCATCCGAAGCCACTTACTTCCTTTACATTCAATATTCAGCCTGAAAATACAGCCATTCGATAAGTGAAAGTTGCAGGAAAAAAATAGGATTATACTGTAACAGGAGAGGCCAAGGTAGGGGGACGGCAACGATTCCTTCTTTTTGGAGCCACTCACAAAGTAAAGCAAGAAAGGAGGTTATATGAATTCTCCTCCTCTCTTGCTTATATTAACCAGTTACTTCAATTGGAATCGGTGATACAGGTATATCAAATTCAATATTATGAAACTACTTCATCATCTAGGAGCTCATTTTCTAAATAGAAAGTAATTAATGTAGCGTAAGAGAGATGTAGAAAAGAAGGCTTTGAGGAAGAAAGAAATGAAATTAATACAATTAATGTATAAAAATAGAGTAGAAGTGGGGGAAGTGCTGTTGATTTGAAATAAAGTCATGATGTCCTCTCCCTTTTTTTAATATTCATAGAGGAGTAGTCCGCATTCCAATTGATCGAAAAGAATGACTGACAAGTAATACTGCATAAAATACAAGGCAATGAATAGTATAGGAAGTGGCAAATGGGAGATTTGAGGGGGAATTTCAATGAAACTGTTTGTTCGTTATTGGTGTCAATCGATGATAGAGACAGGTTCAAATTCTCTTCATGTAAGAAAGGTGGCCCTTGCAACCCGGTTGGTAATTACAGCCTTATTGAGTACATTTGCTGCCATATTTCAATCAGCAGGTGGCTTTATGCCTGGTATAGGCTTTCTGATTAGTATTTTAGCGACATTACCTATTTTTTTAGCTACTTGCTTTTCTATCCGTCAAGGAATCCTTTCTTATACCCTTACGATTTTCCTCTTATTTATTATCCAGCCGAGTGAACTTATTATCTTTCCCTTTACTACAGGTTTATTAGGTGTGACGCTGAGCATGGCTTTTTTACAATTGAAGAGGAGAATAGTGGTCGTTTCTTTTTCAGCAGCATGTTTACTTGTGGGGATTATGATAATCCTGTATGTATTTCGTTTTCCGGTGTTAGGTCCTACGGTTGATACAACTATGGATCCAAAGGTTATTGCATTCATATTTATATTAAGTTTTCTTTACTGCTGGATCATCGCAGAGATTTGTAGAATGTTCATAAATAGGTTGTATCAGGTGCTGTCTTGAAATTGGGGTGGAGGTCTTTTCAAATGAATAAGCGTTGTAATAACTTAGAAAAGTCCCTTCAGAAATCTGAGGGGACTTTTCATTCACGTAATCAATGCTATCGGTAGTTCCTTATTAGAGGTTAGTTTTTGCCTACTCCATTATTAAACGGCGTTTTTTTTGTCAGTACGAGCTCTGCAGTAATTGGTAAATGATCAGATGCAAGAGTGTCTATGACTTCCCCAGTACGAATTTTGACATCTTCAGAAGTAAAAATATAGTCGATGCGACTTGTTGGTTTATCTGCAGGAATAGTATAGTCCTCATTTTGACCGAGTTCGGCAAATACGTCTTTATATTGTGCAGTCATCTTCAAAATTTCCGCGCTTTTAGGGGCGGCATTGAAGTCTCCCGCAAAGATTTTTGTTCCTTCTTTTTGTTTTGCAATGTCGAGTATTTCTCTTATCTGCAGATTTCTTTGTTCTGATCTCCTATGATCAAGGTGAGTGTTGTAGAAATGAATGTGGTTTCCTTTCACGTTAATCACAGTTTCCAAAAGACCGCGCTGCTCTGTAGGGTTTACTGGATATGGAATATTAGTGAGCAGATGATTTTGGGATGAAAGGATCGGATATTTGCTTAACACGGCCGTTCCATATTGGCGACGGTGGTCTCCTTCTTGTAAGGGTTCATAGTCAAGATTTGCAGCATATGCATAGTGCATTCCTAAATAATTTGCCAACCATTTTGCTTGGTCTTCGAAATTACTGCGCTGTGAAAAATGATTATCTACTTCTTGCAAACCGATAATATCAGCATCTGATTGTTTAATAACTTCTGCAATTCTTTTCAAGTCCAAAATAGCATCTGTACCTTCTCCATGATGAATATTATAAGACATGACTTTAATTCCAACCTCGTTGCCTCTTTCAAATACGGGCGGTTCTGCCGCAAGCGTTTTACTGTTGTACGAGAACATAGGAATCAGCAATAAAATAAAAGCAAAAATAAATGATTTCTTAAACAAGTCTAACACCCTCTCAAAATTTTCTATTAACTTACTTTTAAAGAGTAAAATATTTTTATTTTCAAAATATAAGAATTTTGTAAAAACTGTGTAAAAATCCCTTGAATTTGAGAGACTGAAAAACTCATATGTAAACAAAAACAATATTATCCTTTAACAGAAATTTTCATAATGAATACTATATACATGTGAGATTTACATAACATTTCATTATCAGTAGTCAATCTATCTAGAAAATCTCCCCTCAGAAAATCTGAAGGGAATTTCTATTTTTTATATGAAAAATAAAATATTCTACAATTTAATACAAAAAACGACTGAAAAGATAAAATTTTCTGTTTTTTTTGTTGTAACATGACGATTTTCATGTTATTATAAAAGCAATCACAAGATAGGTGGTGATATCCTCTTAAAAATTAACAGAATATTCAAAAAAAGTGCGTAATTATTGGTCGTTATCGTTATTTGCTTCTTCTTGCATTTCCCTATAAAAAGAGTATTTTTAAGGTTATTTTTGTAGGGAAATAAAAAACATTCCCTTTAGAGAATGTTTTACTACCATCAATTCTAATATAAGCAGTAAAAAAGCACTTGAAAGAGTGCTTTTTTACCTTTTCTTTCACTTTTTTTACAAAGAATTAGGGAGGGATAAAACATGTGGATCTCTACACTACTATTAAATGCATTTATTATTATAATTTGTATCCTTAGTTATCAAGTGTTTTGGTTAGACAAAACTGAAAAAAAAGCACGCAACAATATATTAATTTCTTTTCTTGCATCCATTGCAATTATTCTTTGTATGACCTTCCCAATTCATTTTCACGCTGGGTATATTTATGATCTGCGCTTTATTCCTATTCTTTTAGTTTTACTATATGGAAACACAGGAAGTATAATTTTTATCAGTATTGTATATTTTTCATATAGATTTTACTTAGGTGGAACTGGTTTTTTTTCATCAGTTATTATATATGGTATTTTTATAATTACTATTACAATATTTCATCATTTTCTCCGCATTCATTTCGAAAGAAAAAAAACAGTATTCAACATACTACTTATTTTAATTTGTACCAGTTTTCTTTCAGTTTTTGCTGTAATAAATCAAATTGAAATAATTGGTAAAATACAATTTGATTTTATTAAATTATTAGCTAATTATATAATAATTAATATTTTCACAGGATTATTATCTATTTATTTGGTAGAAGGAATGATAGAAAAGTTTAAGATGAAAGAAAAAATTCAAAGAGCAGAGAAATTTTGTCTAATTAGCGAGTTAGCGGCATCTATTGCACATGAAATCAACAACCCAATCACTACTGTATACGGATTCGCTCAATTACTTCATAGAAGTGAAACCTTAAAAGCATCTCAAGATAACTACTTGGAAATTATGTTAGTCGAACTAGAAAAAGTACAGTGCATTATTAATAATTATTTATCTTTAACAAAACCACAAAATATACTAAAAGAATCGATAAATATTAAGCAACTTTTTCATCAAGTAAAAAATAGTATTTTACCACTTGCACTCTCACATAATGTTGAAATAAAAAGCAATATCACGAATTCTATATACATAAATGCTAATCCAGAAAAATTAAAACAATGTTTAATTAACATTGCACAAAACGGAATTGAAGCTATGCAAAATGGTGGAGTATTACAAATTAATATACAAAAAATAAAAAATAATATTGTAATTGATATTATTGATTCAGGAATAGGAATGTCTTCTCAAGAAATTAAAAGAATTGCCATGCCATTTTATTCAACTAAAGAAAAAGGAACCGGACTTGGCACTATGGTCGCTTATAGCATCATTAAAGAATTAAACGGAGATATAGAAATAAAGAGTAAAAAAGGAAAAGGAACACATTTTTCTATCATTATACCTTGCTAATAATTCTTATGAAATAAAATGGTGGAGTTAATAGATGAAATCTGAAAGTATGACACACCATTTTCAAACATTAAGACAGCAACGATATTGTTTTTTTCAAAAAATACAATTCATCTCAAATGATAAACTATGGGACCAAAAAGAAGGAAAATGGTCTATTGGCGAGCACATATACCATCTATACTTAATTTTAAGAATGGTTAAAGTTGCAACAAAATTTTCTTTTGTTCTTATTCCGTATGCAAAAATGAGAAGAAAGAAATCATTTGCTAATCAAATACATGATATTTATACAGAATATAAAGAAAAGCATGGAAGAGGGATGAAGGCGCCTTTCATTTTAGTGCCACCGAAAAAAGTACTTCATACTATGGATAAAGAAGAGTTAAAGAAATTGTTGTTAAATGAAACGGATAAATTGAGAGAGTTAGTTATAAATATTGAAGAAGACATTGCTGGACATATTGTGTTTTTTGATCCAATGGCCAACTATCCTAACTTAATTCAGGCTATTCAACTTTTAGCAATACATGAAGAGCATCATTATAAAATTATCGAAAAACATTATAGCGACATGATTAATGAATTTGGTACTGAAGATAAGAAATAATTGATATTTTTATTACTAATATTTGAAAATGAAAAGTGTTGTAGTTAATCGAATGTCAAAACGTATCGAGGCTGTTTCGTCAAGTGTGAAAGAAGGAAAGATGCTACTTGATGAAACAGTTAATGAATTTGAATCTATTTCTGAATCGGAAAGTTCTCTAGATAGACAGGCTAAGCAATTCGTAGAAATTTTATAACGAATTTTGAGTTGATACATATACTTTACTTAATGTTTGACAGACTTGTCTCGTAAAGCAAGTTGCCCTTTTTTATGATATGGATTTCTTATATTTTGGAAAGGGGAGATTTAACTGTACGAAAAGATTTCAATTTTAACATCGCACTAGTACTACCCCCTTTCCACATAAAATAAGCCGAATTTTTCTCTTGTTTTTAAACTTGATGACGATGGAGTCTTGTTAATTATTCTAGGCATTGACTTTTTTTTTTACTTATTGGTATATACATTAACTGATTAATAGAATATAAGATTCAAGAATACATAAAATATATAAGTCCCATGAAATTTTGCTTCCATTGCTTTTGGGAGGGGAGATATATGCTAAAAAAAGTTCTCTTGTTTACAGATTTAGGAATTGATGATGCGTTTGCCATTTTGTACACCTTTTTTCGTAGTGATATCCAATTATTAGGAATTGTAGCGGATTATGGGAATATCTCAAGAGAGAATGCTATAAGAAATATTAACTATTTAAAATACATCGCGGGAAAAAAAGAAATACCTGTATTTCTCGGTGCTTCCGTACCTTTAACAGGTATCTTAGTTCAATATTTTCCTGAAGTACATGGAAAAGTCGGATTAGGACCAATCATTCCGCCTGAGATTTTGTATCCTGTTTATCCTATTAATCATATTTACGAGGTCATAGATTCAAATTTAGACGATCTGACAATTATCAATTTAGGAAGACTTTCCTCTTTAGCGACAGCATTTGTATTAAATTTAGAAAAGATGCGTAACGTAAAGGAATATATTTGTATGGGAGGCGCATTTTTCTATCCTGGAAATGTGACGGCTGTCGCTGAAGCTAATTTTTATGCAGATCCTTATGCAGCGAATTTAATTCTACAACATGCAGCGAATTTGACGATTATTCCGTTAAATGTCACCCAGCATGCGATTGTTACACCTCAAATGGTCCGAGAAATTGACAAATTTCATCAGACCACACAGGATCCTGCGGGGCTTATTATCAAACCCATGTTAGACTATTATTATAATTTTTACTCCAAGTCGAATCCCGGTATAGGAGGAAGTCCTATGCATGATTTTGTAACAATATGGTATTTGTTGAATCCGGATGCAGTCCACCTCTCCAAAGTCCCTATAAAAGTAATTCCTGATCAAGGAGAAGGGTTCGGTCAAAGCATTGCAGACTTTCGTTTTACGCCAAATCCAGGATATAAAATACATAGTGTGGCTTTTCAATTTGATTATGAAAGATTTAAGAGAGATATTATGGGAACATTCTTAACGAAGAGATTGTAGCATACTTAGATAAGTTTCTAATAAACACTGATTGTGTATCAAGCCCCTTTAGTAAGCAACTTGAAGGGGCTTGATACATTGAATATTGATCAAAGTTGTGACCATATAAGACCAAATCGAAGTGTATTTGTCTCCAAATGATTATTTATTACTTTGAACGTGCTTGTTACGCATTGCAAAGTAAATTGGAAGCCCTAAAGCAGTTAAGCCTATACCACATAATGCTAGCAACGTTTGTGTGAAAAGAGTATTAATAACGATAAATGATCCGCCGATAATAGATATTAACGGTATAATGGGATATAGAGGCACTTTGTAAGGACGTACAAGTTCTGGTTCCCTTTTACGTAAAATGAATACTGCTATAAATGTCATTGTATAGAATATCCATATAACAAACACTAACATATCTGTTAAAGTATTAAATCCACCGATCACCATCATAATGACAGAAACGCATAAGATAAATATTCCTGAATTATAAGGAACTCGACTATTGCTAGATAATGTAGCAAACCACTTACTAAAAGGTAGTTTGTTTTCTAATGCCATTGCATAAGGGATACGCATTCCTGTCATGATGTATCCATTGATTGTTCCAAATACAGAAATTAAAATACCGATTGTAACTAATTTTCCTCCTATTGCTCCAAACAGAATTGTCGCTACTTCAGATGCAGGTGTATCAGTTCCAGCAAGCGCTGTTGCAGACATAACCATAAGGAAAGCAATATTAATGAGTAAGTAAACAACCATAACAGTAGATAATCCGATTACGATTGCTTTAGGTAAGTCTTTTTTAGGATTTTTCATTTCCCCAGCGATATTTCCTACATGAATCCATCCATCATAAGCAAACATTGTTGCAAGTAAGCCAGATCCAAGGGCTGAAATAAGGGATTTACCTGGTCCTGCTTCAACTGGAAACAGTTGTAGAGTTACGTCGCCTTTGTGGAATAACCCAAAAATAATAAGTAATACTAAAGGCAGTAGTTTACATATAGTCGATACAGTTTGAATTCCTCCAGCTGCCTTTGCACCTAAGAAGTTCATCAGGGTTACGAATGTTGCGGTAACAACAGCAATTCCAATAATCATCATTTTATGTTCATTCGCATTTAATCCAAATAAACTAACTGCTTGTGTTCCGAAAATAATAGCAAGTGCGGCAATATTAGCTGGAAAGTAAATGACTGTTTGTGCCCAGCCCAGTAGGAAAGCAGTCAAGTTTCCATAAGTACGCTTTAAATATGCCATCATTCCACCTGTTTCAGGAATAGCTGCCGATAGTTCAGCAGCAGTTAAACCTGCGCAAACAGTTAGTATTCCACCGATTACCCATGCGAGTAATCCTAAACTCGCTGTTCCGGTTACACTGTATAATGCAGTAGGCTTAAAAAATACACCTGCTCCAATAACGGTACCAATAACAGTGGTTAATGCTGCAAAGAAGCCAATTTCTTTTTTTAGTTGTGTTTGTGACATAATAATCACTCCTGTTTGGAAAAATACATACAATCTCTGATGAATTCATTTTTATTTCAATTTTAATAGTATATCCTCTCATTTTTTTAATAGTGCTTTATAAAAATTTAATTTCGTTTGTGATATAATTCACAATTTTATAGAAATTAATACAAAGTATTTCTATATTTATATGTGAAAAAATTCACAAAAATAATTAAAAAAATAAAATTGCATTTCATTTGAATTCATAAGAGATGTTACTCGTGACAAAGTCTAGCACAGGTTGAAAACGGATTCAATGCCTATTTGAATGAAAAAAATTATTTCAAAATAAATAAAAACATTTTGTGAACTATTTCACAAAATGTTGACTCATCATTTTTCTGAGTGCTATCTTGTAGGTGTAAACAGGCGATTCAGACAAATGAGGAAATATAGAAACGTTTGATATATTTCGCAATTTTATTTGGGTCGTATAACAAATAATGTAATTTACATTACATTTAATAAGGATGTGTCAACATGAAAATTGGCGTAGTAAAAGAAATTAAAAAAGGTGAAGCACGTGTTGGGATGACACCAGAAAATGCCCAGAAATTAATTAAAGCTGGACATGAAGTCTTAGTCGAAAAAGACGCTGGTGTAGGATCAGGTTATACAAATGAAGAATATACAAATGCAGGTGCTACTTTAGTAAATCAAGAACAAGCCTGGGATGTTGATATGGTAGTAAAAGTAAAAGAACCTTTAGCGGAGGAATATAAATATTTTAAGAAAGATTTAATTGTTTGGGGATTTTTACATCTAGCAGCTTCAAAAGAATGTGTTGAAGCGATGAGAAAGGCGGGAACAACCGCAATTGCTGGAGAAACAATTAGTGAAAATGGAGTTTTAACGTTATTAAAACCGATGAGTGCCATTGCTGGGCGCCGGGCAGTATTTATGGGAGCTTATTATTTAGAAAAACAACATCAGGGAGAAGGTATTTTATTATCAGGAATAGATGGTATTCCTGCTGGTAATGTTGTCATTTTAGGCGGAGGCAATGCGGCAATTAATGCTTGTGATATGGCTGTTGGAATTGGTTGTCATGTAACGATTTTAGAGTTAAATAAAACACAGATTACTTATTTACAAGAAAAATATGCAAATGCTCCAGTTGAAATCATGGAATCTAATACTGAGAACTTAGAGAAAACAATTAAAAATGCAGACTTATTTATTTCAACCATTTTAATTCCAGGTTCTAGACCACCAAAAATTGTGAAAGAGTATATGGTTCAGTCTATGAAACCGGGAAGTATTATTGTTGATATTGCAATCGATCAAGGCGGGACAGTTGAAACGATTGATCACTATACAACACATAATGATCCTATATTTATTAAGCACGATGTCATACACTATGCTGTGCCAAATATGCCTGGAGCGACTCCACGTACTTCTACTATGGCATTAGCGAATGGAAATATTGATTATTTATTAGCGATTGCTAACAATGGTTTAGAAGAGACAATCCAAAACAAACCTGCATTAGCATATGGTATCAATATTTATAAAGGCACCATTACTTATGAGAATTTAGGAACAACGTTAGGGTTAGATTATAAACAATTGAAAGAAGTGTTAATATGATTACTAAAACTTTACCGCTAACCATTGTTGATATAAAAAAAGCTAAACAAGTTCTTGATAGAAATGCTCGTAAAACACCGCTTGTTAAATCGTTTTATTTAACAAGCAAAACAGGTGGGGAAATATATTTAAAATTAGAAAATATGCAATTAACAGGATCATTTAAATTTCGTGGGGCGTTTAATAAAATTTCTAATTTAACAGATGAAGAAAAAGCTCGTGGAGTTATTGCTTGTTCAGCTGGAAATCATGCACAAGGTGTTGCACTATCTTCACACTTACTTGGAATTAAAAGTAAAATTGTGATGCCAACTTCTGCTCCAAAGGCGAAAGTTGAAGCAACGAAAGGATATGGTTCAGAAGTCATTTTATATGGTGATACGTTTGATGATGCGAAAGCAAAATGTGAAGAAATTATAAAAGAAACGGGAGAAACATATTTACATCCATATGATGATGTAGAAGTAATGGCAGGTCAAGGAACAATTGGCTTGGACATTCTTGATGATATGTGGGATGTTGATACAGTACTTGTACCGATTGGCGGCGGCGGAATTATTGCTGGAATCGCGGTAGCACTTAAATCTTTTAATCCGTCTATCAATATAATTGGTGTTCAAGCTGATAATGTTCATGGAATGAAAGCTTCGTATGATAAAGGCGAAATCGTAGAGCACTATGAAGCACCTACTATAGCTGATGGGTGCGCAGTAAAAATTCCAGGAACCTTAACTTTTAAAATTGTGAGAGAGTTAGTAGATGATATTGTAACTGTATCAGAAGAAGAATTAGAAGTAGCTATGAAAGATTTATTACAACGTGGAAAAGCTGTTGTAGAAGGTGCGGGAGCATTAGCGACAGCTGCTCTCCTTGCAGGGAAAGTTGATCCATATATAAAAGGGAAAAAAGTAGCAGCGATTATATCTGGTGGAAATGTTGATTTAACTCGTATTTCTAGTGTTTGTGAGCATTTCTTTGCGAATGAAGTAAAGTAGTGGTACGAAAATTGTAAAATACAAAATGAGACTGAACGATAGGTTCATAGAATACGAGAAGAGCTAAGAGATAGAACCTCTTAGCTCTTCTTCGTAAAAGAGGCATCAATTGTAATAGCTCAATATTTTTACATCAACGGATGAGAACTATCTGTCTTTCTTTGATTATTAAACTTGTAATGAGGTATAATACAATATAGTGAATAAATGCGACTTCTTCAATTCATATTGTTTGTCAGTAATGTGAAATATAAAGAACTTTTTATATTTAGTTTGAAAAAGTGTTGAAGAAGCAGCATATTTCATATTACTATTTTTATGTAGATTCAAAGCTGAAAGAGAGTGAAACAAGTATGGGCCGTAAATGGAACAATATTAAAGACAAAAAAGCGTCAAAGGATGCAAATACAAGTCGTATCTATGCAAAATTTGGACGTGAAATTTATGTAGCAGCAAAACAAGGTGAACCAGATCCAGAATCCAATCAGAATTTAAGAGTGGTACTTGAGCGTGCAAAAACGTACAGCGTACCGAAAACAATTATTGACCGTGCGATTGAAAAAGCAAAAGGTGGTTCAGAAGAAAGCTATGACGAACTTCGTTATGAAGGCTTTGGACCAAATGGATCAATGGTAATTGTAGATACATTAACAAATAACGTAAATCGTACTGCAGCAGATGTGCGTGCTGCGTTTAGTAAAAACGCTGGTAACATGGGAGTAAACGGATCAGTAGCGTATATGTTTGATGCAACAGCTGTAATTGGTCTTGAAGGCAAAACAGCAGATGAAGCGCTTGAACTTTTAATGGAAGCAGATGTAGATGTGCGTGATATTTTAGAAGAAGAGGAAGCAGTTATCGTTTATGCAGAACCGGATCAGTTCCATGCGGTACAAGAAGTATTTAAAAATGCTGGTATAACGGAATTTACAGTTGCAGAACTAACAATGCTTGCGCAAAATGAAGTAACACTTCCAGAAGATGCACAAGTGAAATTTGAGAAAATGGTTGATGCATTAGAAGATTTAGAAGATGTTCAGCAAGTGTACCACAATGTTGATTTAGGTGAATAATATAGAAAAACAGACCTTTGTTTTGTAACAAAGGTCTGTTTTTTTTGAGTGTTCATTGAAATTTAAAGGCTCTTTTCGTATAGATTGTTGTTTTTTTGCGATAAAAATAAGACTTCAGATTAAATCCAGTTCTTAGGTATTTATGAACGCTTTCTTCGTATGGCTGTTCAAGAATAATAAAGTTATTTAAAAGATAATAAAATAGCAGTGCACATTGATTTTGATATAAAACAACGTGTGATATGAAGTATAACTGTGCATAAAATGCAGATTTATGCTTTCTTTCTCCTATGTTGAAACGGATGGAGGCTGCAAAGTTAATTAACCAAAAGCTCAGCAGCATGCGGTGCAATTATGCTTGTCAACGCATAGTTTCGTGATTAAACGAATATATCCAAAAAAGTATTAAGTACTGTGACTCTTTTATGATTTTTATATTGTGTATTTTTGGATTAAACGCTATAATTACAGTGTTAAAGATGGAAACGTGATATGACCTGTTACGACTCTATCATTTTATTTACAAATAAATGGATTGGTATTTTAGCAAGATGTGCTAATGAACTACTCCACCATGATGATAGCGTACCTATTAATTCGGTGCGTATATTTTCGTGGTGGAGTTTTTTTATTCTCAAAAAGGGGGAACGACCATGAACGACAGCATGGTTCATATTACAATCGACGGAAAAGAATATACAGCTGAGCCCGGTTCAACTATCTTGGGTATCATTAATCAAAATGGGATTGAACATCCACAAATCTGTCACGTGCCTGAAGTGGATCCTATCCAAACGTGTGATACTTGTATTGTAGAAGTTGATGGAAAACTTGTGCGGTCCTGCGGTGCGGTAGCGACGAACGGTATGAATATTGAGTTGTCCTCTATTAGTGCGAAGGCAGCACAAAATGAGGCGATGGACCGCTTATTGGAAAACCATTTACTTTACTGTACGGTCTGTGACAACAATAATGGGAACTGTAAATTGCATAATACGGCAGAATTAATGGAAATTGAGCATCAAAAATATCCTTACAAACCAAAAGTAGATGCGAGTGAGGTTGACATGTCACATCCATTTTATCGCTATGACCCTAATCAGTGTATCGCGTGTGGTCAATGTGTAGAGGTTTGTCAAAGCTTGCAAGTAAATGAAACGTTATCTATTGATTGGGAGGCAGAGCGTCCTCGTGTTATTTGGGACGATGGAGTGGATATTAACGATTCTTCATGTGTTAGTTGCGGTCAATGTGTAACTATTTGTCCTTGTAATGCTTTGATGGAAAAATCGATGCTTGGTGAAGCTGGATTTATGACTGGGCTGAAGCCGGACATTCTTGAGCCTATGGTTGATCTTATAAAAGAAGTTGAACCTGGATACAGCGGTATTTTCGCTATATCAGAAGTAGAAGCTGCCATGCGTGAAACTCGTACGAAGAAAACGAAAACTGTATGTACGTTCTGTGGTGTAGGGTGCTCATTTGAAGTGTGGACGAAGGGACGTAAAATTCTTAAAGTACAACCAACTTCTGAGGCACCGGTTAACGCAATTTCTACTTGCGTAAAAGGAAAATTTGGTTGGGATTTCGTAAATTCTGAAGAACGACTCACTAAGCCTTTAATTCGTAAAAATGGAACATTTGTTGAATCAACTTGGGAAGAAGCACTTGAATTAGTGGCAAATAAATTAGGATCCATTAAAGAACAATACGGTAAAGAATCTGTAGGCTTTATTTCTTCTTCTAAAATTACGAATGAAGACAACTATGTCATTCAAAAATTAGCTCGACAAGTGTTCGAAACGAACAACGTGGATAACTGCTCTCGTTATTGTCAATCACCAGCAACAGATGGATTGTTCCGTACAATTGGTATGGGCGGAGATGCAGGAACGATTAAAGATATTGCACAAGCAGGTCTTGTTATTATCGTCGGTTCAAATCCAACAGAAGGTCACCCGGTTTTAGCTACTCGCGTGAAACGTGCGCATAAACTTCACGGTCAAAAACTAATTGTTGCAGATCTTCGTAAAACCGAAATGGCAGAGCGTTCAGATATCTTTATTAGTCCAAAGCAAGGAACAGACCAAGTATGGTTAATGGCTGTTACGAAATATATGATTGATCAAGGTTGGCATGATCAACAGTTCATCGACGAGAATGTAAACTTCTTTGAAGATTTCAAAGATAGTCTTGCAGAGTATACGCTTGAATATGCAGAAGAGATTACTGGCATTTCAAAAGAGACTCTCGTTCAAATGGCCGAGATGATTCATGATGCAGATGGTACTTGTATTCTTTGGGGGATGGGTGTAACTCAAAATACTGGTGGTTCAGATACTTCCGCTGCGATTTCAAACTTACTTCTTGCAACAGGAAATTATCGTCGCCCAGGTGCTGGTGCATATCCGCTTCGAGGTCATAACAACGTACAAGGTGCTTGTGATATGGGAACTCTCCCAGGCTGGCTTCCAGGATATCAGCACGTTACTGACGATGTGGAACGTGGGAAATTTGAAATAGCTTACGGGGTAAAAATTGATAATAAACCAGGTCTTAACAACATTCAAATGCTTCACGAAATTGAAGAAGGAAAAATGAAAGCAATGTATCTTGTTGGAGAGGATATGGCTCTTGTAGACTCTAACGCAAATCATGTACATGAAGTTCTATCAAGCCTTGATTTCTTTGTCGTTCAAGATGTATTCCTTTCTAAAACTGCTCAATATGCAGATGTAGTGTTACCAGCAGCGCCATCTCTTGAAAAAGAAGGTACTTTTACAAATACAGAACGTCGTGTACAAAGACTATATCAAGTACTTCCTACGCTCGGAGATGCGAAACCAGACTGGTGGATCGTACAAGCGATTGCAAATAAATTAGGTGCAAACTGGAACTATAGTCATCCAAGTGAAATCTTTGCTGAAATGGCAAGTTTATCGCCACTTTTCGCAAAAGCAAACTATGAAGTGCTTGAAGGTTGGAACAGTTTCCATTGGGGAAGCTTTGAAGGAACGAATACGCCGCTCCTTTTCCAAGATGGATTTAACTTCCCAGACAAAAAAGCTCGTTTTGCGATAGCTGATTGGGTACGTCCTGCTGAATTCCCAGCGGAATACGATCTTCACATTAATAATGGTCGTATGCTTGAACATTTCCATGAAGGTAACATGACAAATAAATCAAATGGTATTCAAACTAAAGTGCCTGGTGTTTTCGTTGAAGTTTCTTCAGAACTTGCAAGGGAACGTGGAGTGAAAACTGGTTCGTTAGTACGCCTTGTTTCTCCTTTTGGAGCACTTAAATTACGCGCACTTGTAACGGATCGTGTAAAAGCAAATGAGCTGTATTTACCGATGAACTCGACAGATAACGAAACAGCGATTAATTTCTTAACTGGTCCGGCGGTCGATCAACGTACAAATACGCCTGCATATAAACAAACGAAAGTGCGTATGGAAGTGCTACAAGTAGAAGGTGAAAATCCGATGCCAAAAACGAACCCACGTAATAAAAAGCGTCATCCTCAAAACGGGATTGAGGTAAATCGCAAATGGGCTCGTCCAGGATACGTGCACTTAACGGATAACTAGGGAGGAGAAAAGAATATGGCAGCACCTATTAAAGCGATCCAACAGCAGGAGCTAACTGAGGAAGAACAAAAACAACAAAAGCTAGAAGATTTAAAGCTACTCTTAGCTAATAATGAAGAAGCTTTAAATCAAATGTTTCATATTGTAGGTGAACTGAATGACATTGGGATGCTAGAAGCTGCAAATTCGATGCTTAAAGCGAAAGAACAAATCGCAAAAATTGTTCTAGGTCAAGTCACTCGTGAACCGGTTACGAATTTAATTAATAATATGATGGGCGCTGCAGGAGCTTTAACAGAACTTGATCCGGAACTTACTAAAAAACTTGTAAGTAGTGTATTAACAGGTATGGATGAAGGAAACCAACATCTGCAAAGTAATAAAAAAGTAGGAATACTGGACCTTATGAAAGTACTTAAGGATCCAGATATTAACCGTGCTATCGGATTCGGTCTTCATTTCTTAAAAGGTATGGGTAAAGGGCTAAAAGACGAATAGGTAAGCAACAATAATATTATTTCATACGTTGTATGCATGTTTGAAATAATTCTAAAAGATGAGCCTTTTCGTCTAATTATTTGAGTGGAATAATTTAGACGAGAAGGTCATTTTGTTAAAATGTTTATGATGAAGTAATATTTGAAAACGTATTATTGATTAACTGGGGAGGAATGAGAGAATGTCAAAAATGGTACATGAATTTAATGATATGATACGAAAGCTTCGAAAGGATTTGTTCGGTAAAGGGCCGGAACGAATTCATACTGTATTTGCTGAGAATATGGCTATTGCCACACTTTATGGGAATTTGACACCTACTGAGAAATTCATTTCGGGAACTATGGATGGTGCGGAAATGGTTCATATGGCTAGAACGAAAATGATTCAGGAGGTTTATGCTGTTAATTCTCGTGAACATTTGGAGGAACTTGTTGGGGCGAAATTAGTTCATCTGTTTTCGGATATGAAAGTGGACGAAGATATTGCAGTTTCAGTGTTTGTCTTTGATAAAAATATAACGTGAGAGAAGGATACTGATCGTGAAATCGATACAGGTGGAACGGGAAATTTTCCGTTATGAGCAAGGGGAATTTAAACATTTAGAGGACAGCATTGTAACAGAGTTTCCAGTTACAGTTAAAATTAACGGACAGGAATTTGTTACAATGGTTAGTACTCCAGAGTATATTGAAGATATGGTAATCGGCTATTTAGCATCTGAAGGTATTATCCGAAAATATGAAGACATTGATGAAATATGGGTACAGGAGAAAGAAGGATATGTACATGTAAAAACGACAAAAATCAATCCTTATTATCGTGACATCCAAAATAAACGTTATATTACTTCATGCTGTGGAATGAGTAGACAAGGATTTGTTTTCGCAAACGATGCGCTGACTGCAAAGAAGATGAATGATATTCGCGTAAAGATCTCTGCCCAGGATTGTTTTCGATTAATGAATGATATGCAGCAATCTGCGTCCACTTTTCAGCATACAGGCGGGGTTCATAATGCAGCTTTATGCGATGTGAATGGAATCATTTTAAGCCGAATGGATATAGGAAGACATAATGCTTTAGATAAAATTTACGGTTATTGTTTAAAAAATAACATTCCTATTGGTGATAAAATTGTAGTTTTTAGTGGCCGTATATCTTCTGAGATCCTATTGAAAGTTGCAAAAATTGGCTGCGAAGTAATATTGTCAAAATCCGCTCCAACTGAGTTAGCACTAGAGCTAGCAGAACAGTTAGGGATTACTACAATAGGCTTTATTCGTAATCAATCTTTAAATGTATATACTCATCCAGAGCGGGTTGTAAATATTAAGTAAATCAAACTGGCTAACAAATAAAACTTGTACGGAATTATAAAATATGTAGAAGCGAGGCAATAAACATGAAATCTGTCACATTAGACAAATTGCACCGTCCTTTAAAGGATTTACGTATTTCTGTTACCGATCGCTGTAATTTTCGCTGTCGATATTGTATGCCAGAGGAAATATTTGGTCCTGACTATTCTTTTTTGTCTAATGATAAAATTTTATCTTTTGATGAAATTGAAAGAGTAACACGTATTTTCGTTTCTTTAGGTGTAAGAAAGTTGCGTATTACTGGGGGAGAGCCTTTACTTCGGAAAAACCTTCCTGAACTAATCGAGCGACTCAACAAAATTGATGGAGTTGAGGATATTGGTTTAACTACAAATGGATCTCTACTTAAGAAGTTTGCTGCTGATTTGTATAAGGCGGGGTTATCACGTGTGACAGTTAGTTTGGATTCTTTGGAAGAAGAGCGTTTTGCTTATTTAAATGGTAATAGAAGTAAAGTAAAAACGGTTCTTGGAGGAATACAGGCTGCAGCGGAAGTCGGGATGAAAATCAAAATGAACATGGTTGTCCAAAAAGGAAAAAATGAACAGGACATCATTCAGATGGCGCAATACTTTAAAGAGAATAAACATATTCTTCGATTTATTGAATATATGGATGTCGGGAATTTTAATGGCTGGAAATTAGACGAAGTAATCTCTAAACAAGAGATATTAGAGACTATTCATAAAGTTATGCCGCTTGAACGAATTAAAGCAAACTATCCTGGCGAAGTCGCCACTCGCTATCGTTATATCGATAGCGATGAGGAAATAGGAATTATTTCATCTGTAACAGATTCTTTTTGTTCATCATGTACAAGAGCTCGTATTTCCGCAGAAGGAAAGCTATATACTTGTTTGTTTGCTTCCAAAGGAAATGATCTTAGAGAATTACTTCGTTCTGGGTATACCGATGAGGAGATTACCAATGTTATTCGTGACATTTGGAATAATCGTTCAGATCGCTATTCAGATGAACGGTTAAGCAATACAAATAAAAAAACATTGCCAAAAATTGAAATGTCGCATATTGGTGGTTGAGAAATAAATGATATGTTAGGATGACATTCAAAGTACTATGAAAGAAGGCTATTAGTAGCTAGCTTCTGTTTGTTATAGCAGATAACGCTTGAATATACGAAATGGAAAGTGTGTAAGTCCTGCAGATTTTCTATTTTATAGTAAAAGTGATGATTGATATCTCTGTAAGAGAAGTGCAGGGAGATTAAGCAGCATTCAAAAATTCTTACTATGTTAAGGGTTTCTTGAAGCTGTTTTTTTATTTGAAAAAATGGAGGAATTGGTTATGGCATTTCATAAACCGGAAAAAATCGCTGAGCTTGTGATTGAAGCCGGTGTTCAAAAGGTAAGGCAACCGCTATCCGCCATGCTTATCCTTGGTTTCTTAGGAGGAGCATTCATTTCGTTAGGGTTTTTGCTTAATATTCAAATTCTTGGTAATTTACCGGAGCGATGGGGAAGTCTAGTAAATTTTTTGGGAGGAGCAGTTTTTCCTATAGGGCTTATGCTCGTTGTCCTGGCAGGAGGAGAATTAATTACGGGAAACATGATGTCAGTGTCCATGGCCCTGTATGCACGAAAAATCTCATTGAAAAGTGTGTTACATAATTGGGCTTGGATAACTTTAACTAATTTTGTTGGTGCACTTTTCGTAGCTTATTTTTTCGGTCACCTTGGCGGGTTGACGGAGGGGGCATATTTAAATAAAACAGTAGAAATAGCCCAAGAGAAATTACATGAACCGTTTGGGAAAACATTAATTTCAGCAATCGGTTGTAACTGGCTTGTTTGTCTTGCAATTTGGTTGGCTCATGGAACTAATGATTTTGTTGGGAAAATTATCGGAATTTGGATTCCTATTATGACATTTGTGGTAATTGGATTTCAGCAAGTGGTAGCAAATATGTTTGTAATCTCAGCAGCTATTTTTGCGGGGCACCTTTCATGGATAGATCTTGCAGAGAATTTTGTTCCTGTTTTTATAGGAAATGTAATTGGTGGAGCTGGATTTGTTGGATTTGCTTACTTTTCTTGTTATCAGAAACAAAGTCATATAGAGAAAGAGTAAAAAGAACAACCTCATATGAAGCAGATTTTTTTAATTAATGGGGTGTTTTAGAACAAGAATTATCTAAAAGAAAGGAAGGCTTTCTAATGATAGAGCGGTATTCACGACAACAGTTGTTCACTCCTATTGGGAGTAAAGGACAAGAGAAGATTAGAAATAAGCATGTGTTGATTGTGGGGGCAGGTGCATTAGGAAGTGCAAGCGCAGAAGCGTTGGTTCGTGCAGGTATCGGAAAGTTAACGATCATTGATCGTGATTACGTAGAATGGAGTAATTTACAGCGACAACAACTTTACGTTGAACAAGATGCAACAGAAAAATTACCAAAAGCAATTGCAGCTCAGAATCGTTTAAAACAAATCAATTCAGAGGTACAAATTGATGCTTTCGTGATGGATGCAAGGATAGAGAATATGGAAGTTTTGTTAGGCGACGTCGATATAATCATTGATGCAACAGATAATTTTGATATTCGATTTGTGATAAATGATCTATCGCAAAAATATGATATTCCCTGGATTTATGGTTCTTGTGTGGGGGGATATGGCATGAGTTATACCATTATTCCAAGGAAAACACCGTGCTTACATTGTGTACTTAAAAGTATTCCGGTTACAGGAGCGACGTGTGACACTGTTGGAATCATTAGTCCAGCTGTCCAAATGGTGGCAGCGTATCAAGTGGTGGAAGCATTCAAAATTCTAGTAGAAGATTTTTCAGCAATTAGAAACACCTTTTTAATGTTTGATATATGGAGTAATCAACACCATTCTGTCAAACTAGAAAAGATTAAAACGGACAATTGTCCTTCGTGCGGAACGCATAGAACTTATCCTTATTTATCTTATGAAAACCAAACAAAGACAGCTGTTTTATGTGGGAGAAATACGGTTCAAATTAGACCCCCGCATAATAGTCGTTACAATTTTGACCATTTAGAAAAACAACTAAAAAAACATGGGAAAGTAGATCGAAACCCGTATTTGCTATCTTGCCAACTAGATGATTATCGTTTGGTCATGTTTCAGGATGGGCGTGTATTTATCCACGGGACAAATGAAATTCAAAAAGCGAAAAAAATATACTATCGTTTATTAGGGTAACAGAAGGAGTGAGGAAAATGATAGAAAAACGAATACCGATTGCAGTTGGAGAGGCCGTCCATAAAGTAATGGAATTTGCCAACCATGGTTTAAAAGAACTGGTACCACTTGAATTAGCATACGGACGTATATTAGCCGAGGATTTAGTAGCTGATCATGATGTTCCCTCCTTCGATCGTTCACCCTATGATGGATTTGCTATTAGGGCAGAAGATACTGCCTGGGCAAGTTATGAGAATCCAACTATATTCGAAGTAATCGGCGAAATTGGGGCAGGTTCCATATTTCCTCAAGAGGTAGGGCCATTTCAAGCGGTTCGAATCATGACGGGGGCACAAATTCCGGAAGGATGTAACGCGGTTGTGATGCTGGAACTGACCCGTCAATATGAGGATGTCGGTAAAATCTATATGGAAGTGAAACGCTCATCCAAAAAAGGAGAAAATATTTCCTTTCAAGGTGAAGATACACGTAAAGGGACGATTCTTGCGAAGAGAGGAGTTTACATTAATCCAGGTATTTCAGCTCTCCTTGCTACATTTGGTTACAGCGAAGTGCCAGTTGCTAAAAAACCTATGATTGGAGTATTAGCGACTGGGAGTGAGCTTCTTGATGTAAATGAATCGCTAAAACCTGGGAAAATTCGAAATAGTAATACGTACATGATATTGTCCCAAATTCAAAGAGCGGGGGGAAGAGTGAAATACTTTGGGAAGTTTAGTGACGATTTTGATACGTGCTTCACAGCCGTAAAAGAAGCGTTAAGTCAAGTGGATATGTTAATTACAACCGGCGGTGTTTCGGTAGGGGATTATGATCATTTGCCAGCTATCTACGAAAAACTAGGGGCATCGGTTCTTTTTAACAAAGTAGCAATGCGGCCGGGCAGCGTGACGACCGTAGCACAATTAAATAAAAAATTATTATTTGGATTATCAGGTAATCCCTCTGCTTGTTATGTAGGCTTTGAGTTATTCGTAAGACCTAGCATTCGTACCTATATGTTTAGTGAAAAGCCACATTTAAAAAAAGAAAAAGCATTACTGGGAGAAAATTTTTTAAAACCTAATCCATTTACAAGATTTGTGCGAGCAAAGCTCATATATAACGAAGGACAATTAATCGTCTATCCATCAGGATTTGATAAGTCTAGTGCTGTTTCTTCATTAGCAGAATCAAACGCTTTTATCGTACTCCCAGGCGGTACAAGAGGATATAAAAAAGGGATGTTTGTAGATATTCTCTTATTAGAAGATAATCAAGGAAGTGAATGGCCTTGGAGCAATATTATTCCATCTTATAAATAATGGAGCTTTAAAACAAGAGGAGGATCATGTTGATGGAACAAGTATTATTTGAAATTGTAGATACTCCTATTTTAGTCGAAGAAGTAACGAATAAGGTAGCAAGAAGAGAAGCAGGTGCCATTACAACCTTTATTGGAACAGTAAGAGAATTGACAAAAGGAAAACGAACTTTACATCTAGAGTATCAAGCATACGAATCAATGGCAGTAAAAATGCTTACTCAAATTGGTGAAGAAATCAAGAAAAAGTGGCCGGATGCAAAAATAGCAATTACACACCGGGTGGGACGACTAGAAATAATGGATATTGCAGTTGTAATTGCAGTTTCGTCGCCACATCGTAAAGTGGCCTACGAAGCGAATGAATACGCAATTGAACGCATTAAGCAAATCGTCCCAATTTGGAAAAAAGAATTTTGGGAAGATGGAACAATGTGGATTGGGGATCAGCTCGAAAATACGCCGTACCCAGAAGGGGAACCAAAGAAGGAAGAGTGAGAAGATGATTACAATTTTATTGTTCGCAAATTTGCGAGAGGAAGTCGGCTCTGATCAATTACTAATAATAGAAAAAAAAGAGATGAGGGTTCAGCAATTAAAAGAATGGCTCAAGGATAGCTACCGTTTACAATCTTTGGATCAAGTCATGACGGCTATCAACGAAGAATTTGCAATTGACGAGGATATTGTAAAAGATGGAGATACAGTTGCGTTTATCCCTCCTGTAAGTGGAGGATAATATTGTTTGGTTTTTGTCTTAAATATAGCATCTTTCAAAGTCATTTACGCAGTACATTAAGGAGAATAACTATGAATAATTTTTCACACTGGAACGAAGAGGGAAGGCCCAAAATGGTTGATATCTCTCAAAAGGATATTTCAATACGGACAGCTGTTGCACAGAGTACAATTTCTTTATCTGATGAATTATTTCAAGCGATTCAAAGTGGGGTACTGAAAAAAGGTGATCCACTTCAAGTAGCACAAGTTGCTGGAATTATGGGTGCTAAAAAAACAGCTGATGTAATTCCTATGTGTCATCCTATATTAATACAAGGAACAGACTTTACGTTCAATTATGAAAAGAAAATCAATGGATATGATTTAATTTTACAAGCTACAGTAAAATGTAGTGGTAAAACAGGGGTAGAAATGGAGGCGTTAACCGCTGTATCCATCGCTGCTCTTACCTTTTATGATATGTGCAAAGCTGTTGATAAAACAATGGTCATTAAAGAGACATATTTGGTTCGAAAAACGGGCGGTAAAAGCGGAGATTTTTTTCATAAATTGTAATGATTAGAATAGATGGAATGATAATAATGGATTGTTATCATTTTATTTATGTTATAAATGGTTGGATTGGTATATTAGTAAGTATTGCTAGTAATCTATTCCACCATGAGTACACAAGCCTATCTCATTAGGTTCGAGTACTCGTGGTGTTTTTTTGTTTACAAATTAAGGAGACAGGAAGGACTGAGATTTATGCTTACTCATGAACAAATTATGAAAGCTCTAAACCATGTTCAAGATCCAGAGTTGCACAAAAGTATCGTGGAATTAAACATGGTAAGAAATATTCAAATTGACGGTACACAGATTCAACTTGAAGTTGTTTTAACTATTCAAGGTTGTCCTTTAAAGGCAAAAATTCAACAAGATATTGAAGACTCTCTTCGAAACATTGGAGCCTCTAAGGTTTCTTTGGCCTTCGGCTCCATGACACCGGAAGAACGAGCTGCATTAACACAGACTTTAAAGAAAAATTCTAGAACGGAAACCGGCATGCCTAGTATGCTGCGACCTGATTCAGGTGTGCGCTTTATTGCTGTGACAAGTGGAAAAGGTGGAGTAGGGAAATCAACTGTCACAATTAACCTTGCTACTGCTTTAGCTCGTATGGGGAAAAAGGTTGGGATTTTAGATGCAGATATATATGGATTCAGTATCCCAGCTATGATGGAAGCTAATCAAAAGCCAACAATGATAGATCAGACAGCGATTCCGGTCGTTAGTCATGGCGTTAAAATCATGTCAATGGGATTTTTTACAGAGAGTAATAACCCAGTTATGTGGCGAGGACCAATGCTAAACAAATGGATTCAAAATTTCCTTGCTAACACTCACTGGGGAGAATTAGATTATCTTCTTCTTGATTTGCCTCCTGGTACAGGAGATGTTGCGATTGATGTAGCTGCGATGATTCCTCACGCGAAGGAAATTATCGTTACTACTCCTCATAATGTAGCTTCGTTTGTTGCTTCCAGAGTAGGGGTAATGGCAAAGCATACAAAACATGATATTTTAGGTATCGTTGAGAATATGGCATATTATGAGGAACAAGATGGTTCAAGGAACTATCTCTTTGGGAAAGGTGGAGGCGAAATGTTAGCAGAACAACTGCAAACAGAAGTGATAGCACAAATCCCTTTTGCAAAGCCTGAAGAAAATAAAGGTTCGTCCGTATATGACGAAGATTCGCTTGTTGGAGAGATGTTTACATCTTTAGCTCAAGATCTTATCTACAAAGGGTAATCTATCAGAAAAAAATAGTAGGAAATTTCTTTATGCTAATCTTTTAGTTAGCTAAAATAACTTTTCGTTTCTTATGAATGGAATCGGCGATTATTTCTTATGAAGATAAAATGAACACAGAAATTTAAGGAAGTGAATGACCGTGGGGAAAAATTGTCCTATCCTGCAGATTGTAGGATTCCAAAACAGTGGCAAAACAACGCTCACAGAAAAATTAATTTTTAGAGCTAGTAAAGACGGATTAAAGGCTGCATCAATCAAACATCATGGTCATGGAGGAACCCCAGATCATGAATTAAGCTCGAAAGACAGTATGCGTCATCATGTAGCAGGTGCTGTAGTTTCTAGTGTGGAAGGAGATGGAGTCTTACAGCTACGTGCTAAGTTTGATAATTGGAATCTCGAGGAAATGATTAAGCTATATCATTTTTTTCTGTAGATGTCATTTTCGTAGAGGGATATAAGAAAAAGCCTTATCCCAAAGTTGTTTTAATCCGAGATGAGGACGATCTATCATTACTTAATTCACTAATTAATGTCCGGTGTGTAATAAGTCATGTGAAATTGGATAGTAAGGAACTCAAGCATTATCAGGTTTTTCAGCTAGAAGATGATGATTTGTATATAGATTTTTTAAGGAGGGATTTTAATGGGAATGTGTAATGTAGATCATTCTTCTGAAGATGTAATCAATAAACTTGAAATTCAACAATGCTTTTTATCCGAATTTTTGGTTAAAGACTTACATGAATTTCTAAAGAGCAATCATTCACAGCAAATATTAAATGAACTATTTCACCTTTTAAAAAAGTACGACCTAGCATCTAAAGAAGAGCGGGAGAAAAGAAATGAACAGTTAATGTTACTTATAAGTTAATCAATAGAATTAATGGTAGTATTTAACTTGCGTTTTTTTAGTTAGCTTTTCGGAAAGGGTGAATCTCATGGATATCAAAAAGATGATAGATACAATAGAGACAAAAGGAATTGATGCAGAGTCATTTGTTCCTGAGCTACATGATAAACTGGTAAAACTCTATAATGAAAAAGATATTGAATGGTATATTGAGATGTTAAAAGATATGCTATCGTTGGCTGTTCATCTTAAATTTGATCTTGTTTTGAAATATTTTGGAGTACGCCCTATTGTTACTTCAGATGAACGAAAACAATTTCAGGAAATATTTAAGTGCCTGGCTACGAGGAATAATAATAAAGATTGGTTTTTGAATTTATTTGCTTTATATATAGGATTAATCGTTGTTTTTCAATTTGATGCCAAAATTATTGAGAGAAACTTTTTTGGTTAGTGTAATCGTGAAACCTTATAATATGACATGTTATAACGAAAAGTAGGTGAAAGAAATGAAGAAGGGATTGAAAAGGTTACTTACAACAGTGTTCTTTTTGGTAGCCGCAATTGCGATTGTAGTTGGTTGTTCTGGTAATTTAAATACAAGCAGTAAGTCAAGTAATCAAAAAATTACTGGAGAGAAAAAAGAAAAAGTAGAGTTAACTATATCTGCTGCTACGAGCTTGCAAGACGCTCTTATAGAACTTCAAAAAACGTTTGAAAAAGATCATTCCAATATAAAGTTAAAGTTTAATTTTGGAGCTTCCGGAGCATTGCAACAACAAATTGCACAGGGAGCACCAGTAGATATATTTTTCTCAGCTGCAAAAGATAAATTTGATGCGTTAGTAAAGGATGGATTAATTTCTAAAGAAGATGGTGTTGATTTAGTTGGAAATGAGCTTGTGTTAGTCGTTCCTAAGGATACAGCTTCTGGTGTGAAAAGTTTTGGGGATTTAACAAAAAAAGAAGTTAAAAGGATTTCAATTGGGACGCCTGAATCAGTACCCGCTGGTCAGTACGCAAAAGAGTCGTTTAAAAATACGAACATATGGACGGACATTGAATCAAAGGTTGTATACGCAAAAGATGTACGTCAGGTTCTTTCATATGTAGAAACAGGAAATGTAGATGCTGGAGTTGTTTATAAAACAGATGCTCTTTCTTCGAATAAAGTTAACATTGTAGCAACAGCAGATAAACAAACTCACACACCTATCATTTATCCTGTTGGTATCATTAAGGATACGAAACATCGTACGGAAGCGATGGAGTTTTACAAGTTTCTTCAAAGTAAATATGCTATGAAGACTTTAGAGAAATATGGTTTTACATCGAATTGAGGGGATTAAATGATTCAAGAATTCCTAACACCGCTGCAGTTGTCCTTTAAAGTCGCCATTATATCTGGACTCGTTGTTATTATTTTAGGAACTGTGGTGGGGCGAGTATTATCTCAAAAGTCATTTAAAGGA
The DNA here is from genome assembly GCF_052038115.1 of Bacillus sp. GB_SG_008. Taxonomy (NCBI): domain Bacteria; kingdom Bacillati; phylum Bacillota; class Bacilli; order Caryophanales; family Bacillaceae; genus Bacillus; species Bacillus sp. GB_SG_008. The sequence goes on from NZ_JBPZSK010000005.1 coordinate 26,813, forward strand.
AAAGTAATAGTAGAAACTATCCTAATGCTTCCTTTAGTTCTCCCCCCTACTGTTGTGGGATTCTTTTTGATTATTATCTTTGGTAAGCAAAGTATACTTGGAAAAGTTATTGAATGGATTTTTAAGCAACCTATTATTTTTACATGGTGGGCAGCTGTTCTCGCGTCGATTGTTGTAGCCTTCCCACTTATGTATCAATCAGCAAAGACTGGTTTCCAAGGGATAGATCACGATATTGAAGATGCAGCTCGAGTGTGTGGGGCTAATGAATGGCAAGTCTTTTTCTTTATTTCTATCCCTTTATCTTTAAAAGCTATTGTCTCAGGAAGTATCTTAAGTTTTGCCAGGGTTCTCGGTGAATTTGGCGCAACATTAATGTTTGCAGGTAATATTCCAGGAGAGACCCAGACGATTCCAACAGCGATTTATCTAGCTATTGATTCTGGAAATATGAACATGGCCTGGCTATGGGTTCTTTCAATTGTTTTACTTTCCTTTATTATGTTGTTCATTATGCAAGTAAAACAGAATTAATCAACTTTATTATTCGCTCAAAAACCCATTCTTATCACACAACTAGATTTTTAAACGACTTGAATAGCCTTTTGTCATTTACATAGACAGAAGGCTACTGTATTTTGGGCGGCAAAATTAAATAGCTTTAATATTACTGTACAATGGCGATATTAATCTTCATCATGATTTCCAAGTCCAAACAATAACCCAAATAGATGCATAAGATAGAATCTGAAAATCAGCTTCACAAATATAAATATTTACTAAAATTCTATTTTTTTGTGCACATTCGCACTTAGAACATTCTTGCATTTCCTAATTTTTTGTTTAATTTGCCGATTTTCAAAAAAATAAACCTCTGTACCTGCCCAAATAAAAACCCAACACACAATGCTTAATACTCCTGCAGTATAGGCATGAGTGCTTGAAAGCTTCAAGTATATCACCCCAACAATAATCCCAATCACAAACAAAATAATAGCCTTTTTGACATTTCTAGCATATGTATATTCCTCTTCGTTCAAGAGGTTAGAAAAAGTGTTAAATGTGGCAGTCTTCAATGGCTTTTCATCAAAATCATTCTGACCTAAAAAAAATATTTCTACTTCTTTTCTTTTGCCACTGTGTAGCTTTGACAAAAGAAAATCTTCAAGGTCAGAGCTTAGGTGAACATCATCAGAGCTATAATATCTTGAAAACGGAGTATCAGTTTCATCTAAATAGATATTTATACTTAATTCATCTTTCATGTTAACCCTCCTTTAACTCCAGTTTACTAGTTGAAAGTCAACCTTTTATCCCGCTATTCGCAGGCAGTAAGACCCCCACCTCAAGATTCAAAGAGAAACGAGGAAGATAGGTGGGGGGCAACTGCTGGCATGCGCCCGATTGGTTCAACTAACCATCAGTGGGGGATGAAAAAAACCCCACTGATGGAAGTTTCACTTTATCAGTATGGTCAAGATAGCAATAATTCTTACGAAAACAGCGAATTTAAAAGATAAAGTCAAAAGAAATAAAAAAATGTGTAATAAGGGCGTATAATAAATAAAGATGTATAAAAAAGGAGTGTAGTAGAATGAAACAGGAAATTATAGAACGCTTTACAAGATATGTTCAGGTGGATACACAATCTGATGCAGAAAGTCATACTGTACCATCAACGCCTGGCCAAATTGAGTTTGCAAAGCAACTAGTAGAAGAGTTGAAGTCGATTGGATTATCAGAAGTAACGATGGATGAGAATGGCTACGTAATGGCAACGCTTCCTGCTAATACGGACAAGCAGGTTCCTGTAATCGGTTTTTTAGCTCATTTAGATACAGCTACAGATTTTACGGGGAAAAATGTTAAGCCACAAATTCATGAAAATTTTGATGGTAAGGCAATTACGTTAAATAAGGAACTTGGTGTTGTTTTAACACCAGAATTATTTCCAGAGCTCCCATCTTACCAAGGGCATACATTAATTACAACTGATGGAACAACACTTCTTGGTGCAGATGATAAAGCGGGAATTACAGAAATTATGACAGCAATGAATTATTTATTACATAACCCACAAATTAAACATGGGAAAATTAGAGTAGCATTTACACCTGATGAAGAGATTGGTCGCGGTCCATCCCACTTTGATGTAGAAGCCTTCGGAGCTTCAGTTGCTTATACAATGGATGGAGGCCCACTAGGTGGATTAGAATATGAAAGCTTTAACGCTGCTGGTGCTAAGCTAATTTTTAAAGGGAATAGCACTCATCCTGGTACAGCTAAAAATAAAATGGTCAATGCAACCAAATTGGCAATGGAATTCCACAGACAACTACCAGTAGAAGAAGCGCCAGAACATACAGAGGGATATGAAGGCTTCTACCATCTTATTTCTCTAAATGGTGATGTTGAGCGAAGTCAATCTAACTATATTATTCGTGATTTTGACCGCGCTCATTTTAATACTAGAAAAGAGAATATAACAGCTATTACAAAGCAGATGCAAGAGAAGTATGGTGAGGAAAATATCATTCTTGAGATGAATGATCAGTATTACAATATGCTTGAAAAAATTGAACCAGTGAAAGAAATCGTTGATATTGCTTATGAAGCAATGAAAAATCTAGATATCGAGCCGATTATCCAACCAATTCGCGGTGGAACTGACGGTTCCCAATTATCATATATGGGTCTGCCGACACCAAATATTTTTACGGGCGGAGAAAACTACCACGGTAAATTTGAATATATTTCTGTAGATAATATGGAAAAAGCTGTTCAAGTTATTATCGAAATCGCACGATTATTTGAAGAGAAAGCTTAAGAGAAATAAAGTGAAACTAACCGGGCTGTTACCGGCAGTTATCCCCAAACTATCTTCTTTGCTTCTCTCAGAATTTTGAGGTGGGGGTCTTACTGCCCGCGAATAGCGGGATAAACTCGGATAGCGATCTTTTTTATTTAGATTCAAGAAATTTGAATCAATCTTTGGTTTAACAAGAATAGACATATAATGTTACACATTATATAAGAATAAAAGAAGCGGATAGTGACAGGCAGAATTATTCTGTATGTTCTATCCTTTTTTTGTACCACAAATGACCTCATTTACCAAAACATTTGTATTGGCTGTCCACTTGTTATCAAGTTAATGCTCTCATTGGCTTTTATAAGCCTTTTAATGACTTCATCGACCTTTTTGTCTGAAAAATAAACGAAATCACCTCTCGTGATAGAATTAATGTTCTGTGAAGCGGAACAAAAAAACGGGATAGTATTAAATAATATATTCGAATATCATAAAAAAGGAGGAATTAACACCACAGAAGATGTCTTGACACTCTCACCCATAAAAGGGCAAGTTGGCTAACATCAGTGGGATGAAAGTATCGCAAAATCTGTAATAGAGGTAGCAACAACAAAAAATGTGGAGGGGTCCTTAGTGGAGATAAGAAAATATAATTCTGATGACATCAAACAATTTACAGATTTAATGCCAGATTTAGGTTATCCTAGTTCATTAGATGAAATGAAAGTAAGAATGGAACGTATCGAATCTAATCCAAATTATTACACTTTTGTTGCAATAAATAATAATAACTTAGTAGGAATGATAGGAATAACAATTCATACAACGTACACAAACAACGATGAAAAGATTCAAATAACATCGCTAGTTACAAAGAAAGAATATCGCGGTCAAGGTATTGCGAAAGCGTTGATTAAATATGTGGAAGAATGGTCTTTGAAAAGAGGATCTGATTTTATTTATCTTCTAAGTGGAAAAAGTGAAAGAAGGGTAAAAGCACACGAACTATATAAATTCCTTGGTTACGAAGTAACTGGTTATAGGTTTGTAAAGCGTTTGGGAAAAATGAATACTATTTAACAATTGGAGCGAAATTGTTAAATAATTAAATCCCAACTCAAAAAAACTTTTCGACTTCGTTAGTCGTCAGCAGGGGAATAAATTGTCATTCCCAACCCGTTAGCGTGGAACATAGATGATTAGCTGTCAATTTCTTGAAATTATACTATGATATGTAAATGATGAACAAGGTGTATATGGGGTGATCCCCTATAAGCTCATCCTTTTTTAAATTTTTTTACGTTTCCTAGCATAGATGTTCCTTCTACTTCAATGAGGGATTATGTTAACTTTTGCATGAATATGATATATACTTAAATCTGAACATTCGGAAGAAAAAGAAGTGCAAAAATGCTAACTTGAAATTATAGAGAGATAGGGGGAGGACTTATGGAAAGACAATATACAATCTCAAATTATGCACCAACATTAGAAGAATATAAATATTTATGTTCAGTTGTGGGTTGGGAAGATTATATGAACTTTGATGTTGCCGAAATATCATTAAAAAATTCTGTTTTTGCCGTTACAGTTAAGGATGAGAGTAAGGCCATAGGAATGGGAAGAATTGTTGGGGATGGAGCTATTTACTTTTACATTCAAGATGTGGTAGTTCATCCAGATTATCAAGGAATGGGTATTGGCAAAAAAATTATGAATGCGTTAGTAGAGTATCTAAAAGAAAACGCACCAAATAAAGCGTTTGTAGGATTATTTGCATCAGAGGGAAAAGAAAAATTTTATGAAAAATATGATTTTAAGGATTACTCACCTAATATGACAGGAATGTTTACTGTAATAACGAAATGTGATTAAAAAATTTATATCGGGGTCCCGCCCCATCGCTATCAAGCTAACAAAACAAAATTCCCCCTAAAATGAAAAAAACGCCATCCTTTCTGTATATTTCTACAAAAAGAATAACGCTTTCTATGAATTATGGATATAAATTCCTCTTAGGTTGATAGTAATGTATGGTGACCCCTATAGTCTATATTCCATTTGTTTAAGTGTTCATGCATTCTTGGTCAACAATCTGAGAACCAAATAAATGAGCTCTATTTTCAAGTTCACAAGACTTATTCCTTCTTAATTAGCTCTTTTTAGAGATAATTTCGCATTTTGCTTCCGAGTTCCAAACCCTAATGCGATGGCAGCGCCAGTACAGCTAGAAAAGCAACCAGCAAACAAATACAATGATGGATCTGACTCACCGATTAAAACGGAAGCTATTCCTCCAATTACCGGGAAAAGTGCAACCATATAGCCACTTTGAGCTCCTCCAATTTTTTCTACAAGCTTCAAATAGAATAACCATGCTACAAATGAAGCAACCAGAGTTAAATATAGCAACACAGATAAGTATGAAAACGATGTTGGAAATATAAATTCTTGTCCTTGAAATAATACAATTACTCCCATCAATATACTGCCCACTGTAAATCCAATGGCATTTGCGTAGATAGGATTCACCTTGTGACTTGCATTTCGTGCTGAGCTGGCATCACCTACTGCTGTAAGAAGCGTACCTAAGATCGCAACCATAATTCCTTTTATGTCATTGGACCCTTGAAAGTTGTTCAAATTCGGATAGATGAGAATACATACGCCTAATACACCCAAAATCCCCCCAAACAAAACGCGTGAATGTAACTTTTCTTTTAAAAAAATCCGGAGAGTAATCGGGGTCAAAATCACCTTTAATGAAAAAACCAATGTTACGATTGCTGCAGAACTCAAAATTGTGGCGTAATAAAGGCATAAGTAGCTTAATGCAAAGTTACATACACCAAAAACTATTACAAATGGGATATCTTTTCTTGTTGGCCTCCCTCTTGGTTGAAGGAACCAAACAAGAATCAAAAATAAAAAGGCTGTCATAACTAAACGATAAGTTAAGGATAATTCCAAGCTGACAGGAGTTCCTTGAATTTTTACTGCTATAAAGTTGAGTCCCCATACAATCAAACAAAATATGTACATAAATATTGTCATAAGTTATCTCCCAAGTCAAAATTTTTTCTAAATTCATTATTCATTTATACTGTCATTTCTAAAAGGTACAGTTTACAATAAAAACAAATGACAGATGAGGTATTTCAATGATGAATGAACTAATATTTAATATCAATCGGGAAAGTAACACTCCTATGTACCAACAAGTTTATCAATACATACGTACTCAGGTTTTATCTGGTAAATTAGAAAGAAATACAAAGTTGCCATCGATTAGACAACTTGCTCTCCAATTAGAGGTCAGCAGAAACACAACTCAGGTAGCCTATGAACAATTGCAATCGGAAGGATATATTCGAAGTGAGAACAAAAAGGGATTTTTTGTAGAGGCAACTATATCGGATGAGACGCTTAATTATGAACCCATTAGAGAACAGCATCATGAAAAAAATCAAACTGACATAAAAACTATTGACTTTAAGATTGGGACAGTGGATCAAGAGAACTTCCCTTTGAAAAAATGGAGAATGCTTACAAACAAAATCGTTAAAGACTCTAGCATGTTTTCATACGGAGAAAAGCAAGGCGATATTAAATTAAGAAAGGTACTAGCAGATTACTTGTTTCAATCAAGAGGGGTTAATACTTCTGCTGAACAGATTATTATTGGCAGTAGCACACAACACTTGTTATTACTTTTGTCGCTGTTGCTAAAGCAAGACTATCATTATCTGGCAGTAGAAGACCCTGGATATAATGTGGCAAGGGAACTATTTGCTCTTCAGTCATTTATTATTGATCCGATCCCGGTAAAAGAACAAGGCATCCAAGTCGATCGCCTTTTAAAGTCGCCTTCTAGACTTTTATATGTCACTCCTACTCACCACTTTCCATATGGAGTAACTATCCCCATCAATGAAAGATTAAAGTTAATTCAATGGGCAAAAAGGGTGGAAGGATATATTATTGAGGATGATTACGATAGTGAATTTCGATACATCCATCAACCTATACCGTCTCTTCAAAGTTTAGATTCTAATGATAGGGTGGTTTATTTAGGAACTTTTTCAAAAGCACTGCTACCTTCTATCCGTGTCAGTTATATGGTTTTGCCTAGGAGGCTAGTAAGTGAATATAAAAAGATACTCCCTTTGCTTGAGCAAACATCCTCATCTATTCATCAGAGAACACTGGCGACCTTTATGAATGAAGGATATTGGTACTCACACTTAAGGAAGATGAAAGCTTTGTATAAACGTAAAATGAATCTATTGAATAGGGAATTATTAAAACACTTTAAGAATTATGTTGAAATAAAAGGTGGTAGCTCCGGAATTTTCGTTATTATTGAAGTTAAAACAAAAATGAGTGAAAAAATGCTAATTGAAAGGGCATATGAACACGGAATTGCAGTTTATCCTTGCTCAAAATATTTCTCGAAATATGTACCACAATATCCACATATTCAACTTGGATTGGGTAATTTATGTGAAGAAAAGATAATAAAAGGAGTATCTCAACTAGCAAAAATTTGGTTGTAATCTTGATTTTTTCCCTAAAAAAGTTTTTTCGTTTTTCCTATTAGGGGTAGCACCACATCGCTATCAAGCTAAGATTTTAAAGTACCCCCTAAACGAAAATTTTGTGTTTTTTATAGCACCGAAGTTCATTTTTATCGTTTTGGGACAACCTGTTCTGTTAGGTTGATAGGCATGTGGCGAGACCCCTAATACAAATTTGAAAATATTCGGGTTTTTACACTTATATAATACGGGTATCTCTTTTATTGGTATTTTTATCATTTTTCATTTACTTTTCAAGCATTAGTAGCTGCTTCTTCATTTCTAAGCCACCTCTAAATCCAGTTAATTTTCCATTCTTTCCAATGACGCGGTGACAAGGAATTACAATTAAAACGGGATTAGTTCCGATTGCGGTACCTACTGCACGTACTGATTTTGGTTTTTGGATTAACTCTGCAATATCCGAATATGAATAAGTTTGTCCATAAGGAATGTCACATAATGCATTCCAAACTGTTAATTGGAATGGTGTTCCGATAATATGAACAGGACATGAAAAAGCCTTGCGTTGTCCCTTAAAATACTCTATTAATTCATCAACATATGGCTGTGATTTTTGGTCGTCTTGTACTAAAGTATACTGCGGTAATCGTTTATTAACCCAATTTGATAACTCTTCAAAAGATTGATTTTGGGAGCCTATATAACATAGTCCTTTTGATGTCGCTGCAATATACATACTCCATTTTCCATAAACAAATGATGTCCAATAGATTGTTTGATTTGTTTTTGATGTCATTTTATTTCACCTCTTTTGTGCGATTCATTCTTCGATAATCTGTAGGTGTATATCCTGTTTTCTTTTTAAATAGGGTTGCAAAATGTGCGGTATTCGGTATACCTACAGCAAAACTGATTTCCATAATTGTATGATTCGTATTAGTAAGGTATTGCATAGCTTTGGAAATGCGTGTTTGTTGCATATATTCAATTGGAGTTATTCCGTTTATCTTCTTAAATGTGCGCTGTAAATGATAAGGGCTACCGTGACACATATTTGCTAGTATTGCAAGTGTTAATGTTTCGGAGTAATGGTTATCAATGTATTCCGTAATTTGCACTATCCAGTCTTCTTCAGGTAGCCTTAGTCTATTTGGCTTACATCGTTTACAAGGACGAAACTTTTCTGAGAGAGCTTGCTGTGCAGTAAGAAAGATTCGTACATTGTTTCTGTTAGGTACGCGAGACTTGCAAGACGGGCGACAAAAAATACCTGTTGTTTTTACAGCGTAATAAAATTTGTCATCATATAATGAATTATTGTGTACAATCGCTTGCCATCTTTCATCTGTCATTAAATCTTGATACTTAGTTGTTTCTTTTTGAATATTTTCATGGCGTGTTGATCTTTCGCTTTTCATATAACCACCTCTGAAATCAGTATATCCTGAATGGGGTACGTATGTACGGATTTATGAATGTAAGAGCAAGATTACAAAGATGAAATATAAAATGTTATTCGAAGAAAAAAGATGTATGAGTAATAGTGATTTTTCTTATTATTGAAATTTTACAATTATAATCAAAATAATCGTCTTCTAGGCTTATATGTGTAATGTAATAAGGAAAGTGAAGGAAATGAAGGAAATGAATTTCAATATTGACTAAGTGGAGATCAAGCGATTAGGGGATACCATTATATGTAATCCCTATTGTCATGGTGAATATAAAATATTTTTCTTGACTTTTTATACGAACACGAGGAAAATAGGGAAAAAAGAAGGGAGGGGTAACGTTGGAGGAATATGTGCTAGATATATATAATTTTTTGAGTACAACTGATTGGGAAGATATCATTTCAATTGTAAGTATTTTATTATGTATCCAATTCGTCTTTTTATATGCGCGAATGAATGGCGCTGATTTTTCTTTAACGTCCCCATCCGACGTACAAGGGAAAATATCTCTAAAACAGACAAATATAAAGCATGTATATTTCCCTTTAATTATTATATTCTTTATTCGTTACATTACTGCTGTTGTAAAGAAAAAAGAAGGAGACGACCACTGTAATCCGATTTGTCATTTAGATTTTAAATGAATGATAAAAGGAGGAGATTCGTATGTGGATTCGTTTTCTATTAATTGGATTCTTTTCATTAACAGCAATTTCTCTTATAAGCTATCAATTAATTGAGATGTTTCAAGCATATAGCGATATGTTTTTAAATAAAAACTAAAAAAGACATTATAATTTGAAATTTTTAGTGTGAAACGATACAATCCTTCTTAAGTGGTAAAAGACTTAAGGAGGATTTTTTATTTTATCCTGTTATTCGTGGGTAGTACCCTCGCCTCAAGATTTTAAGAAAAAAAGAAGAAAGGTAAAGGATAACTACTGGCATGCCTTCGATTGATGAAAGCTTCACTTTATATAATTATTTCAAACATTTGTCACATTTACACTGTTGATAATATGTTAAAATAATGAAGTTACTATATACTTTAAGAAGAATGAGGGAGTGAACAATTTGACTGATCGTTCTGTTAAACAGAAGAGCTATGCTCCTGTTGTAATAACGCTTTCTGTGGTCGTCAATGCAATTATTTTGTTCTTATTTTTTGGACCGATTGGTTACAAAGGAGAAGTACATTTTGATGTGAAAATTTTGCCGATGTTAAATGCGATTTTTAATAGCTTTACATTTGTGTTTTTAATCGCAGCATTGTATTCAATTATTAAAAAGAATGTAAATCTACATAAGGGATTTATTCTTGCAGCATTTACAACAACATTGTTATTTTGTGTTTCGTATTTAACGTATCATTATTTAGCACCAGCAACGCATTTTGGCGGAGAAGGAATCATTAAATATGTATATTTCTTTATTTTAATTACACATATTTTCCTTGCTGCTATTATTGTACCGCTTGCATTATTTTCTTTAGTATTCGGATTTACAAATCAACTGACTCGCCATCGTAAAATTGTACGTTGGACGATGCCGATTTGGTTATATGTAAGTCTTTCTGGTGTTATTGTATACTTAATGATTTCACCTTATTATTAAAAGGGTCTCAGTTTTAACTGAGATTCTTTTTTTGTATAAGCAAATATTTTTGTAAAAAGCTAAATATATGATATATAAAAGTATGGTTACTTTTGTTAAGGAAGGATGAAAAGTATGCAAAACTTTGTGTTTCGTAATCCAACAAAGCTTATTTTTGGAAAAGGTCAATTAGAGCAATTGAAAACTGAGGTGCCACAGTACGGGGAAAAAGTTTTACTCGTATATGGTGGCGGTAGTATTAAACAAAATGGAATTTATGATAACGTGATATCTATGCTAAAAGAAATGAATGCAGAAATTTTTGAGTTAAGTGGTGTCGAACCCAATCCACGTTTATCAACAGTACATAAAGGTGTTCAAATTTGTAAAGAAAATGATGTCGAGTTTATATTAGCTGTGGGTGGTGGCAGTGTAATAGACTGTACAAAAGCTATTGCGGCTGGCAGCAAATATGATGGAGATGCATGGGATCTTGTTACGCAAAAAGCTATTGCAAAAGAAGCATTGCCTTTTGGGACAGTGTTAACTCTTGCGGCAACAGGTTCTGAAATGAATGCAGGTTCTGTTATTACAAATTGGGAAACAAATGAAAAGTATGGCTGGGGTAGTCCAGTGACGTTCCCGCAATTTTCTATTTTAGATCCAAATCACACAGTATCTGTACCGCGCAACCAAACAATTTACGGTATTGTTGATATTATGTCGCACGTACTAGAGCAATATTTTCATCAAGGTACGAATACATTGCTGCAAGATCGCTATTGTGAGTCTATTTTACAAACGGTTATTGAGACAGCTCCGAAGCTACTGCATGATTTAGAAAGTTATGAGCACCGTGAAACGATTTTATATTGCGGTACAATGGCGTTAAATGGTATTTTAGCCATGGGTGTACGCGGAGACTGGGCAACGCATAATATTGAGCATGCTGTTTCAGCGGTGTATGATATTCCGCATGGCGGCGGCTTAGCAATTTTATTCCCAAATTGGATGAAACATGTTTTACATGAAAACGTAGCTCGTTTTAAACAATTTGCAATTCGAGTATTTCACGTTCAAACAGAAGGTAAAACTGATGTTGAAATAGCATTAGAAGGTATTGAAGCATTGCGTCAATTTTGGACATCTATTGGAGCGCCATCTCGCTTAGCTGATTACGAGATTGGTGAAGAACAAATTGATATTATGGCTGAAAAGGCAATGGTATATGGTGAGTTTGGACAGTTTAAAAAGTTGAACAAGCAGGATGTTTTAGATATTTATCATGCATCGTTATAAACAAACAAAAAACACTTCTTTTGAGAGGTGTTTTTTGTTTGTTAATTTTCCTACCAAGATATGTTTGCGTTGGTAGAAAGCGCACTGACAACTGTTACGGAAGCGCTTATTGTAATAGAAATAGCCTAATAATGAAGATTTATTAATATCAAATTAAAGATGGATGAAAAAACGGAAATTAGCGGAGAGAAACCTTTTGTTGAGAGCATTATTGTAAGTTATGCGTATGAAGTGGCAGAAGGGTACAAGATGAACCTAAAAGCCTCTTAAAAACTGTCGTGGACGAATTCTTAAACAATTAGATCAAGCTGGAAGATTATTTAGAATGGATATATTGTTCGGCCTGTCAAGATGTTATATGCGGTGTAAAACTGTGTTTGTATATATTCAGTCGTTTTTATATCTGTTTCTTCAGCTGTAAGTATTGGATGAAACGAACGCAGTAAACAGCTTAGTGCAAAGTATAATTCTTCCTGAGAGCAATTTTTTTCTTTTGTTGCTGTTGCTAAAATTAAATCTTCTAGTAACGAGCGAAAATCAATAGTAGCTTGTCCAACTTTCATAGTATCATCTCCGTTTTCGTTTTTAACATGTATATGAAGTGGTTGGACAAAACATGCAAAATAGATTATATTTTTTAACAAGTGTATATAATTTCAATTACCGTAATGGGATAACTTGCATTTTGACTGTTAAAATTGGTAAGATTGGGTATAATAATCAGATGGATAACTTTACATAAAGAGAGTTGAAGTGTATGGGAGAAGAAAAACGGGACAAAGTTATTGTTATTATTGGACCAACTGCAGTTGGAAAGACAAAGCTTAGCATTGAACTGGCAAAAGCGTTAAATGGAGAAATTATTAGTGGCGATTCAATGCAGATCTATCGTAATATGGATATAGGTACGGCGAAAGTTACGGAAGAAGAAATGGATGGAATCCCGCATTATATGATTGATATAAAAAATCCAGAAGATCCATTTTCCGTTGCTGAGTTTCAAGAACTTGTGCGCGGTCATATAGCAGATATTACAAAACGTGGTAAACTACCTATTATTGTTGGTGGAACAGGTTTATATATACAATCTGTGTTGTATGATTACCAGTTCTCTGATGAACCGGGAGATCATATGTACCGTAAACAGCTAGAACAAGAGGCGGAGGAATATGGTGTAGAGTATATACATAGGAAGCTAGAAGAGGTTGATCCGATAAGTGCAAAGCGTATTCATCCAAACAATGTGAGACGTGTGATTCGTGCTTTAGAAATTTTTCATACAACAGGGAAGACGATGAGCGATCAATTAGAACAACAGGAAAATGAGTTGCTATATGATGTTGCTTTAATTGGTTTAACAATGGATCGAGATTTATTATATAGTCGCATTAATTTACGTGTAGATATTATGATGGAGCAAGGTTTATTAGCTGAAGTTGAGCGTTTGTATGAAGATGGAGTTCGTAATTGTCAGTCTATTCAAGCGATTGGTTACAAAGAACTGTATGAGTATTTTGAAGGGAAAACTTCGTTAGAAGAAGCTGTGATGGCTTTGAAAACAAATTCACGTCGCTATGCAAAACGGCAGTTAACTTGGTTCCGTAATAAAATGGATGTTAATTGGTTTGACGTTACAAGCGGTGAAAAAAACATAGAAATTTTAGAGTATATAGAAGGAAAGCAACAACTTAAGTCGAATAATAAGTAAGTAGAGAAAAAGAGGAGGATTCGACATGAAGCAATCAATCAATATTCAAGATCAATTTTTAAACCAACTCCGTAAAGAGAATACGTTTGTCACGCTGTACTTATTAAATGGTTTCCAACTTCGTGGTCTAATTAAAGGCTTCGATAATTTTACTGTACTGTTGGAAACGGAAGGTAAGCAACAGCTTATTTATAAGCATGCAATTTCTACATTTGTTCCACAAAAGAACGTTTCAATCGAATTAGAATAGTAAAGAATTGTACATAGCAAAAAGAGCGAATCATTCGCTCTTTTTTTATGCTCAAAATATACAGGAATCCTAATGCGAAATCTTTTAATGGATACATAAGATAGAGAGTCTAGCTGTTGTGTCATCTATTTCGATGGGATCTTTTTGATTGAAAATTTATCCCGCCCGTAAAAGCCCGATTGGTTCAACTAACCATCAGTAGGGGGGCTTCATCCCCTACTGATGGAAGTTTCATTTTATGTTGAAATGGATATTTTGAGCCGGCTTTACAGATTGTAAAGGTGTTGGCTTTTATTATACAGGTCGATGTTGAGGAATTAGATCCTGTTGGTCCTCGTTCCTTCGAAGTTTCTTATCTTCATACCCTTATTTGCCTAAAAGTTCAAGTCCATCCTGGAGTCCGAGTTCTTCTGAAAGTTCCTGTTCGTCTAAAAGTTCAAGTCCATCCTGGAGACCGAGTTCTTCTGAAAGTTCCTGTTCGTCTAAAAGTTCGAGTCCATCCTGGAGACCGAGTTCTTCTGAAAGTTCCTGTTCGTCTAAAAGTTCAAGTCCATCCTGGAGACCGAGTTCTTCTGAAAGTTCCTGTTCGTCTAAAAGTTCAAGTCCATCCTGGAGTCTGAGTTCTTCTGAAAGTTCCTGTTCGTCTAAAAGTTCGAGTTTACCCTGGAGGTTGAGTTCGTCTAGAAGTTCATGGTTACCTTGAAATTGGCCATTCATTCCGATTGGCGTAATTTGTAGTAAAGTTATTTGTAATTCTTCTGTTTGCTCAATGATATTTTCGAATCCATGATGATTCATCATAGATAATTTTGTAATATGCAGTGAAAAGTTGAGTAAATTTTGTAATTCAATATATACTGTATTTGCTGCAAAAGGTTTCTCGTTCAAAATGGTAATTAAATTTTCGACAATCGCAATGCCAGTTTCTTGCTGTGTAAGTGTTAAGTTTAAACGTTTCAGCCCCCCTTTTAGTATTTCTAATATGTTTATAAGTTTCTTCATGTTAGATTGTGATGGGTTCGAAAATGCAGTTGGAATTATAGCAGTTAAGTCATTTAGTGTTTTTGAAAAAAGGTTGCCGTACGATTCTGGAGCAGGGGTGTAATGAACAGCTGGAAGTCGGTCAGATTGTTTTGGAAAATAAGGTTTTGAGATTTTTTTCTGATTGGCTTTAAAATAAGACATTGAAAGTCTCCTTCCTAATTGTGATAGTGAAAAACCTATCATAGTAGATGCAAGTAGCATATAAAAAGGAATAGGAGAACGAGCAGTTTCTATGAAAAATAACAAAAACGCCTATTATGAGGCGTTTTCTTTTTGCTTTGCATAGTTATAATATCTTTTTAATGAAATCTTTGATTTGAAACCAATTCGCTTCATAATTTCTTGTTCTGGAACATGGTTTTGGATGAGGCGTAAAATAAATGTATTTCGTAAATGTTGACCAGAAATTCCTTTTCGCAGCCCGGCGCGTGCTACTTCAAGCCGAATCATTTTTTGTACAGCAATTTCTGTTAATGCTTTTGGAGCGTCATTTTCGTATACCCAGCGGAATGTATTTCGGTTAAAATCAAAAGCTACAAATAATGGATCTGTGCTATGGTATTTTGGACGTACTGGTTCGGGAATTTTCTTGTAGTAATGATATAACTTTTTTTTATCTTCTTCTGTTAATGTAATGATTCGTTCTATTCCGGATACAGCTGGAATAGATAATGTATTATTTTCAAAATGAACGTGATGCATATTTAGTGAAACGAGCTCTTGTAGTGATAAACCGTAATCAAGCAAAATCATAATAATACATACGTTTCGATCCATGAGTAACGGACGTACAGGACGTTGTTTGTCTGAAAGCCCTTCTAAAGAAGTTAAAATATATTTTAAACGCTGTTCTTCTTGTGTTGAAATGAAATCTGCATCTCGTAATGCTCGATCTGGCTGTATAACAAGTTCCATATTTTTTAGTGGGCTAGGTAGGTTTAAAAAATCATACAGTCGATTTAAGACAATAAAAACACGGTGCATTGTTTTTTCGGAGTAATGACGTTTCATTTTTAAGTCTGAAAAATAATCTTCATAGTCTTTTGTACAAAGAGTCCCCCATATATTATTAGAAGAAATTTTTTTGTTCTTTTGTAACCAATGAACAAAATCTTCAATGTCATAGACGTATCGCTTAATAGTTGAAGGCTTCCGACCCTTGTTGAATAAATAAGCAGAGAAAGCTTGTACTGTATCATCAAGTTCTTTTGTTGTCATAGTCCCACCACCCTAGTTTTCTTACATTATACCAAAAATTTTCAGAAAAAGTTTATTTCTTGGGAAAGCGCAAATTTTGACAATAATCGTCAGTGAAATGATAAAGGTGAGGTGATTGTATGGAACAGTCGATGCGAAAGAAGAATAATAATCAAATTAACATTGTGCTAAATCACCGAAAGAAAATTTCTGTTTCTTCGCCAGAACAAAAGCCAAATCTTTCAAACGAAACTGTTACAAAACATGAAATGTTACAACGGATTGAAGAAGAAATGAGCAAGCTTGTTGGAATGCAGGAAATTAAAAAAATTATAAAGGAAATTTACGCATGGATTTATGTAAATAAAAAACGGCAAGAAATGGGGTTGAAATCAGAGAAACAAGTCCTTCATATGTTATTTAAAGGTAATCCAGGAACGGGGAAAACAACTGTTGCTAGAATGATTGGGAAATTATTGTTTGAAATGAATGTTTTATCAAAAGGGCATTTAGTTGAAGCGGAACGGGCGGACTTAGTTGGTGAATATATTGGGCATACTGCACAAAAAACACGTGATCTTATTCGAAAAGCAATGGGCGGGATTTTGTTTATTGATGAGGCCTATTCGCTTGCGCGTGGCGGTGAAAAAGATTTTGGAAAAGAAGCGATTGATACGCTCGTTAAACATATGGAAGATAAGCAGCATGCTTTTGTACTTATTTTAGCAGGATACTCACGTGAGATGAACCATTTTCTATCACTAAATCCGGGGCTACAATCCCGTTTTCCTTTCATTATTGAATTTTCTGATTACACGGTCAATCAATTATTAGAAATCGGAAAACGTATGTACGATGAACGGGAGTATCAATTATCAAAAGAGGCAGAGTGGAATCTTCGTGATCATTTAAATGCGGTAAAATATTCATCGCATATTACTTCTTTTAGCAACGGGCGTTATGTTCGTAATATTGTGGAAAAGTCCATTCGTACACAAGCGATGAGATTACTTCAGGAAGAAGCGTATGATAAATATGATTTAATTACGATTTCAAGTAGTGATTTAACACTTGAAGAAGAAACACACGGTTTATAAAGTGAAACTTTTACTGCTTAAAAGTAGCAGGATAAATTGCTTAAAATAAAACACGAAGCGTAACGCTTCGTGTTTTATTTTGTATTCTTTGTTTTTGCGCGTTGTTCTAATTTACTTTTTGGGCCTTGATCTGCTACATCTGATGCAATTCCTTGTGGGTTAACGCTACTATGTTGTCCTCGGTTGCTTTTGTTATTTCCTTTTGCCATCCTATATCACTCCTATTCTTCTTTGACTTTTTGTTGATACTCTCTATGATATTTCTCCATTTTTTTGCTTTTTTCGTAAGCTGAATTTAAATCATGCCCAGATTGATCTACGGAACTTCTTTGTGCACCTTTATTTACGTGTTTTGTCATTTATCTCACCTCTCTTTAAGAAATAGTATTTACGGATAGGTACAAAAAACATGCAATAAAGTACAACTTCTATTAGTGGCATTTTTTTGTCACTATTGATGGTCGGCACTTTTAATTAAGATTTCATCTCTGGTTAGAGCGAAGGAAAATAGAAAAACCCTTTACAGAAGTAAAGGGTTGATTTGTTATTTATCCCGCTATTGATTGGCAGTAAGACCTCCACCCTAAGGGTCAAAGAAAATAAAGAAGACAGGTGGAGATAACTGCTGATATGTGCCTGATTAGTTCTGCTAATGATCAGTAGGTAACGGAAGATCCCCTCACTGATTAAAGTTTCACTTTATCATTGAAATGTTCTATCTTTTCTACACTGCGATGTGGCAGATGCCATTTGTAATGAATAGAAATCATACGGAAACATACGATAAGAACGAATAAAATATATAATGCCCAGTCGCTCGTAACAATTTTAGCTCCAATTAAAAATCCAGCTAAAATCGTCCAAAATGCATAAACTTCAGCTCGCAGTACAAGTGGTTTACGACGTGCCAATAAATCACGGATAATACCGCCGCCAATTCCTGTTAACACAGCTGCGACAATCGTTGCGCTAATTGGTAAGTTTAGTTTTTGTGCATATAATGCCCCTTGAATTGCAAAAGCAGATAAACCGATTGCGTCGGTAATATTTTCCCAGCGTTTCCAATGTTTGATAAGTTTGTTCGGGAATAAAAATATAATAGTCATTGATAAGATTGCAATTTCAAATAACATATCTTGTTTCCAAAACGCATCAATTGGATAACCGATTAATAAATTACGCAGTGCTCCTCCCCCGAATGCAGTTGCCATTCCTAAAATATAAACTCCGAAAATATCGTATTCTTCTTCCATCGCGATGATTGCTCCGCTTAAAGCAAATGCAATTGTACCAATGATGCTAAATAAATCCCATGCCATGAAATTCTCCCTCACTAACTAGATGAAATGTTCTTACTCTGCTATTATATTAGAAGGTTTAATTTTCGAAAAGGATGAGTGAGCATATTTGATAGAAAAAAAAGAAAAAGTGATACTAGTTGGTTGTCAATTGCCGCAAGATGATGATGAACGTTTTGAACAATCGATGGAAGAATTAGCATCATTAGCGAAAACAGCACAAGCGGAAGTGTTGGTTTCAACGATACAAAAGCGTTCTAAGTTTCATCCGGCAACGTATGTTGGAAAGGGAAAGTTAGAAGAACTTTCTCTACTTGCAGAAGAATTAGAACCAGATGTTATTATTTTTAATAATGAATTAACACCAAGTCAAATTCGAAATTTATCAGCACAGTTAGACGCGAGAGTCATTGATCGTACACAGCTTATATTAGATATTTTTGCTCAGCGCGCGAAATCAAGAGAAGGTAAATTACAAGTGGAACTTGCGCAGCTTCAATATGTGTTGCCTCGTCTTGTGGGACAAGGACAAGCTTTATCTCGTCTTGGTGGCGGTATTGGTACAAGAGGTCCAGGGGAAACGAAGTTAGAAACGGATCGTCGTCATATTCGCTCTCGTATCGATGAGATTAAAAGGCAGCTTTCTGGTGTGGTAGAGCACCGCAAGAGATATCGTGAACGTCGTAAAGAAAATCAAGTCTTTCAAGTTTCTTTAGTTGGATACACAAACGCTGGGAAATCTACGTTGTTTAACAGATTAACGGCGGCTGATACATTCGAGGAAGATTTATTGTTTGCAACACTTGATCCGACGACGCGTAAAATGCAGTTGCCGTGTGGATATACAGTTTTATTAACAGATACAGTTGGATTTATTCAAGATTTACCAACATCGTTAGTTGCAGCATTTCGTTCTACGTTAGAGGAAGTGAATGAAGCGGATGTTATTTTGCATGTTATCGATTCAGCTGATCCAAATTACATCGGGCATGAGGAGACAGTGAAAAAATTACTGCAAGATCTTGAGTTTGACCACATTCCAATTATTACAGTGTACAATAAAAAAGATAAGTTACATCCGAACTTTATTCCATTCCCAAAGAATGATTTTATTATGACGAGTGCTTTTGATGCGGCGGATTTAGAGAAATTAAAAAAAGTTGTGGAAATAGAAATGATGAAGCGGATGGATTCATATGAATTAATGATTCCGGTAAGCGAAGGTAGATTGTTGACGCTTTTAAGAACAGAAACAGTATTAACAGAAATGGCGTTTCAAGAAGAGAAGCAAGTATACGAATGTACAGGGTATATTTTTGCTCATTCTCCGCTAAACGGACAAATCAATAGATATTCAGCGAGAAAAGGAGAAGAGAAAGAAGATGTTTAATCGATTGAAGAATGGGGAAAAGATTGCTCCAATTGTAAAAGAAGTTGAAATGCAAATTGCAGACATACATAAACGCATTGATGAAGTAATTGAAAGTAATCAATTTCGTGTGTTAGAAAGTTTTCGTAGTCATAAAATTAGTGACTCACACTTTATTCCGACAACAGGGTACGGCTATGATGATATCGGTCGTGATACGTTAGAAAAAGTGTATGCTGATGTGTTCGGGGCAGAAGCTGGTCTTGTACGGCCGCAAATTATTTCTGGAACTCACGCAATCTCTACAGCGTTGTTTGGGATTTTACGCCCTGGTGACGAATTGTTATATATAACTGGGAAGCCGTATGATACGTTAGAAGAAATTGTTGGTGTTCGCGGGAAAGGTGTTGGCTCATTTAAAGAGTATAACATCGGTTACCAGGCAGTTGATCTAACAGAAGAGGGACGTGTTGACTTTGCTGCGGTGCAGGCGGCGATTCATGAAAATACAAAAATGATTGGAATTCAGCGTTCGAAGGGATATGCAACTCGCCCATCATTTACAATTGCCGAAATTAAAGAAATGATTGCGTTTGTAAAAGAAATTAAGCCTAATGTCGTTGTGTTTGTAGACAACTGTTACGGAGAATTTGTGGAAGAGCTTGAACCATGTCATATCGGTGCCGATTTAATGGCGGGTTCACTTATTAAAAATCCAGGTGGCGGCATCGTGAAAACGGGCGGTTACATTGTTGGGAAAGAGCAATATGTAGAAGCGTGTGCATATCGTTTAACATCTCCAGGTATCGGAGCAGAGGCTGGTGCATCTTTGTATAGTTTACAAGAGATGTATCAAGGATTTTTCCTAGCGCCTCATGTTGCTGGTCAAGCATTAAAAGGTGCAATCTTTACAGCGGCCTTTTTAGAACAGCTTGGTATGAATACATCGCCAACTTGGAATGCACCGCGAACAGATTTAATACAATCTGTTCAATTTGATGATAAAGAACGCATGATTGCATTTTGTCAAGCAATTCAATATGCATCACCAATCAATTCGCATTTTACACCGTATCCGAATTATATGCCTGGATATGAAGATGATGTGATTATGGCTGCAGGTACATTTATTCAAGGTGCGAGTATTGAATTATCAGCAGATGGTCCGATTCGTCCGCCTTATGTTGCGTATGTACAGGGGGGCTTAACGTATTCGCATGTGAAGATTGCGATTTGTTCTGCTATTGATGCGCTTATTGAAAAAAATCTATTAGTAATTTCTTAAATGAAAGCTACCAATTTTGGTAGCTTTTTTGTATATAAGTAGGTAATTGAGACATTTTAATAAGTGTGAAAAAATTTTTAAAAAAATCATGTAAGAAAAGCTAACATCTGTTGACAGGATACATAACATGATATAAAATGAGAATCAAGTTAAGGCGAAGGAGGAACTGAAGTGACACAACATGATCGACGTTCTGCCCCGCTGTTTCCAATAAGTATAGTTATGGATTTAACACAATTATCTGCGCGTCAAATTCGTTATTATGAAGAACATAAATTGATTTCCCCAACCCGTACAAAAGGAAATCGTAGATTATTTTCATTTAACGATGTAGATAAATTGTTAGAGATTAAAGATTTGTTAGATCAAGGTTTAAACATGGCTGGTATTAAGCAAGTACTACAAATGAAGGAAAATCAATCAGAAGTAATACAAGTAAGAGAAGAAGTGAAAGAAATTTCGAAATCTGAGCTTCGTAAAATTCTTCGAGATGAACTGCAACATACAGGCAGGTTTAATCGAACGTCTTTACGACAAGGTGATATTTCAAGGTTTTTCCATTGATGATTGATAATTTTCAAGATGTTTAGAGGGACTAAGGAGGAATTTAAAATGGCAAAGTACACAAAAGAAGATATTTTCCGCTTGGCGAAAGAAGAGAATGTAAAGTATATCCGTCTACAATTTACGGATCTTTTAGGAAGTATTAAAAACGTAGAAATTCCAGTTAGTCAGTTAACAAAAGCTCTAGATAACAAAATGATGTTTGACGGATCTTCTATTGAAGGATTTGTTCGTATCGAAGAATCTGACATGTACTTATATCCAGACCTAGATACATGGGTAGTATTCCCATGGACTGCTGAAAAAGGAAAAGTAGCGCGATTAATTTGTGATATTTACACTGCAGACGGTACACCGTTTGATGGTGACCCACGTAATAACTTAAAACGTATGTTAAAAGAAATGGAAGCACTAGGCTTCACTGATTTTAATCTTGGACCAGAGCCAGAGTTCTTCTTATTTAAAGTTGATGAAAAAGGAAATCCAACATTAGAATTAAATGATAACGGTGGATACTTCGACCTTGCACCAATGGATTTAGGAGAAAACTGCCGTCGTGATATCGTTCTTGAACTTGAAGAAATGGGCTTTGAAATCGAAGCATCTCACCATGAAGTTGCACCAGGACAACACGAAATTGATTTCAAATATGCAAGTGCAATTAGAGCGTGTGACGATATTCAAACATTTAAACTTGTTGTAAAAACAATTGCACGTAAACACGGTTTACACGCAACATTCATGCCAAAACCGCTATTTGGTGTAAACGGTTCTGGTATGCACTGTAACTTATCACTATTCAAAAATGGTGAGAACGTATTCTATGATCAAAACGGTGATTTACAATTAAGTGACGATGCTCGCCACTTCATCGCAGGTATTTTGAAACACGCATCAAGCTTTACAGCGGTAACAAACCCAACTGTAAACTCTTACAAACGTTTAGTACCTGGATATGAAGCACCTTGTTACGTAGCATGGTCTGCACAAAACCGTAGCCCGTTAATCCGTATCCCTGCATCTCGCGGTGTAAGTACACGTGTAGAAGTACGTAGCGTTGATCCAGCTGCAAACCCATACTTAGCAATGGCTGTATTATTAGCAGCAGGTCTTGACGGAATTAAAAATAAACTAGCGGTACCACCTGCAGTAGATCGCAATATTTATGTGATGACACCAGAAGAACGTGAACAAGCAGGTATCATTGACTTACCAGCTACATTAGCACAAGCATTAAATGAATTAAAATCAAATGAAATTATTTGCGGTGCATTAGGTGAACATTTACTTGAGCATTTCATCGAAGCAAAAGAAATTGAGTGGGATATGTTCCGCACACAAGTTCACCAATGGGAACGCGATCAATATATGACTCTTTATTAAGAGTTTCAAACCCTTGACACATAATGTGTTGAGGGTTTTTTGTTTTCATAACTGCCTTAATCAAAAATAGAAAGATTCCTTGGGACATCTTCATCATAAATTGTCTTTTGTAGACCTTACATCGTAGTACAGTTTGAACTATAACAAAAGGCCTTGAATTTATATCTAAATTAGGAAATATTCATTTAGTAGAAAGAGTAATTCTGTTAGCTCCATAATGTATAAATTTTTGATGATTAATCTTATTTATCCTGTAAGATCACGCCTCAAGATTCTGGGAAAACAAAACAGATAGGCGGGGGATAATTACTTGTAAGAGCCTGAATGATGAAAACTTTTCCTGAGTCGGGATGAAAACAATCTCCTACTGACGGAAGTTTTACTTTATATTTGCTAATTGAATGTTTTTAAAAACTTTACAAAAAATCTATATTTGTAGAAGGTAAATACAGAGGATTATTAGAAGATTTAGGAGAAGAATTAGGTAGGAAATAAAGTTTCTCAACTTTTCGGTAAAAAATGGTAGGATAATAAAATAGAAAATGATATATTATGAGGAGAAAAGAAAGAATTTGCAGAATAATTTATATTGACTTGTTCTATATAAAGAACTAAAATCTATTTTAAATAGAACATATTGTGTTCCATTCGATGAAATGATGTTCTTGTGTATAAAAAGTTTTTCAACATTTTTCTAAAATATCTGAATAAAAATGTTTTTATAGGGTGGAATAGTTTGGATATTCTAAAATCGATAAGTAGTGCTTAGTATATTTATAAAAAAATTTTGCGGGGGGAAACTATGGAGAAGGAAATAAACCTTAAAAATTTATTTGCTGTTATAAGAAGAAGACTATGGATTATGGTTGTACTTACACTCACCATTACATTGGTAGGAGCAGCTTATAGTATTTTCTTAAAAACCCCATTATACACATCTTCTGCAAGAATACTCATTCCAGCAAATAATGACACTATGAATACGCTTAAAGTAATGATAAATGAACCGGTTGTGATGGAGAAAGTAGCTGCGGAGTTGGCTGCGGAGTTGGACATTAACAGATCGGCAAGCGCGTTGAGTGGACAAATAAGTACTGAAAGTGTACAAAACTCGCAAATAGTGAGAATTACTGTGGTTGATAAGGATCCCGAACTTGCAGCTAAAATTGCGAATACTACAGCAGCTGTTTATAAGCAAGAGGCTTCAAGTACATTAAAATTTAATGATGTCAGTATCTTATCGGAAGCGACAGCATTGAAAAATTCTGTACCAATAAACATAGACCATACCAATACGATAATGATTGCCTTCTTTGTTGGTTTGGTATTAAGTATCGGCTTCATCTTTTTACTAGATTCTTTGGATGATAGGATTAAATCGGAGCGAGCTATCGAAAAATTATTAGATATCCCTACTTTAGGAAGTATTTCTAAAATGAATAAGAAAAACATAGTAGACAAATATAGCAAAAAAGGATCTGTATCCTTATTAAGGGGGGGCAAGAATTGGTTTACAAAAGTAGAAGAAAAAGAGACAAAATCAAGGAAGAAAGCCTAGTTACTTATGCTGCGCCCAATTCCAAAGTTGCTGAAGATTATCGTACGATTCGTACGAATCTTCAGTTTTCATCTGTTACCAATAAGGATAAGACCATCGTTATTACCTCTCCAAGATTTGGCGAAGGAAAATCAACTATTACGGCTAACCTTGCTGTGTCCATAGCTCAACAAGGTGAAAAAGTATTGGTAATTGATGCTGATTTACGGAAGCCAACAATACATAAAATATTCCAGCTTGAAAACACGATTGGACTGACAAATGTCTTGAGTGGTAAAACAACAATGGAAGGGGCTGTAGTGCAAACAGGAATTGGAAGGCTCTGTGTGCTAACAAGCGGTCCAGTACCGTTTAATCCAGCTGAGCTGCTTAGTTCAGCAGCAATGGAGACTTTAATTCAAAAAGCAATGGAGCAATATGACATCATATTATTTGACTCTCCGCCAATTTTAGAAGTAACAGATACCAGCATTTTAGCTGGCCGGTGTGACGGGGTAGTATTAGTAATAGGATATAATCATACTGTGAATGAGGATGCAGTGGAATCTAAAAGAATATTAGGCTTCGTAAGAGGAAATTTAGTGGGGACTATTCTAAACAATAAGGTATAAGGATTATTTCGGACTATCGTGTTCTTTATAAAGAACTTGAATATTATTTATAAAAGGAATGTGGTAATGTCTCCTTACCAGTATCAATGGAGGCACTCGATCATGCTGTGGGTTGGATAAACCTTAGATGCTAGTCATCAAGAGTGTGATGTGAGGGCGGGTTAGATGCCCGAATTTTATTAAAGCTTTTAACTATGAGTTTTTGAAAAGATCTCATAGTTAAAAGCTTTAATTTTTTTCGAAGTAATAATTAAAAAGGTGGGAAAATTTATGACATATCGGCAGAGGCTATCGTTATTGCTTTTAGTGGATTCATTCATTGTGTTAAGTGCAATTTTCCTTAGCTATTTTTTTGTAAATGCTAGTCTTCATGTTATTACATTATCATCAGTCATTAGCTCAATAACTTTGCTGCTTAGCCATCATTTTTTTGCTTTTATTTATAAGTTGTATAAAAAGGCATGGGAATATGCAAGCATAGGAGAATTATTAATTATTTTTAAAGCTATTACATTTTCTATCATTACTACAGCCTTTGTACAACAAGTGACAATACATAATATTTACTTTCGTTTGCTCGTAGTAACTTGGATGATTCATATTTTATTAATTGGCGGATCGCGTTTTCTTTGGCGAATGTATAGGGATACATATTTTAAAAAGGATGATACAAAAAAGAGAACCTTAATTATTGGCGCTGGTTCTGCAGGAACAATGGTGGCAAGACAATTGCTAAAGAACAACGATACAGAATTATTACCTGTTGGATTTATTGATGATAATGTGAAGAAACATAATCTTGATATTCTAGGGATTCCAGTAATCGGTGGGGTGAATCAAATTGAGCGTGCTGTTCAAGAGCTAAATATCGAGAGCATCATAATAGCAATTCCTTCGTTAAGTAAAAAAAGTTTGAATGCCATTTTTAAAGAGTGTTCAAAGACGAAAGCGAAAACTCAAATTCTTCCTATGTTAGAAGATTTAGTGACAGGAAAAGTTTCAGTTAATGAATTCCGTGACGTTCAAGTAGAGGATTTGCTAGGACGAGATCCAGTTGAGTTAGATATGAATAGCATTTCAGAATACATAACCGACAAAGTTATTTTAGTGACTGGTGCTGGCGGTTCAATTGGTTCAGAGATTTGTAGACAAATTGCAAAATTTAGTCCGAAGCAATTAATTTTATTAGGCCATGGCGAAAACAGTATTTACTCTATTGAAATGGAATTGAAAGAGTTATATGGTAGCACGAAGATTACATTTATTTCAGAGATTGCCGATATACAAGATAATAAGAAGATGATGTCGGTGATGAACAAATATCATCCACATGTTGTCTATCATGCTGCTGCCCATAAACATGTACCGTTAATGGAACATAATCCAGAAGAAGCTGTAAAAAACAATTTAATTGGGACGATGAATATTGCAGAAGCAGCAAGCTGGCATGATGTAGAGACGTTTGTCATGATTTCTTCTGATAAAGCAGTGAATCCAACTAGTGTCATGGGAGCAACGAAAAGGCTGGCTGAAATGATTATTCAACAGAAAGATAAAACGAGCCATACAAAGTTCGTTGCTGTTCGTTTCGGTAATGTATTAGGAAGCCGCGGGAGCGTGATTCCGCTATTCAAAAAACAAATTCAAAAAGGCGGACCGGTTACAGTTACTCATCCAGATATGGTTCGTTACTTTATGACTATTCCAGAAGCATCAAGACTCGTTATACAGGCGGGAGCTTTAGCTAAGGGTGGAGAAATTTTTGTGTTAGATATGGGCGAACCGGTAAAAATTGTCGATCTCGCTAAAAATTTAATCAAACTATCAGGAAACTCTATAGAAGAAATCGGCATAAAATTTACTGGAATGAGACCCGGCGAAAAGCTTTTTGAAGAGTTGTTAAAAGATGATGAAATCAATGAACAACAAATTTATCCGAGAATTTATGTAGGAAAGGAAACTAATATTTATATAGAAGAAATTGAAAAAGTCATTTCTACATACTCTGAATGGGATAAAGAGGAGTTACGAACAAAGCTACTATACTTAGCTAATAATCATGATATCTCAAAAATACCAATATCCATCTCTGGTTAAATGTCTGCGAAAACTGTACCTTAATCGAAAATATAGTTGAATGGGTGTGTGATCTAAGTGCCTAAGAAAGTGTTGTTTTGTGCAACAGTTGACTATCATTTCAAAGCATTTCATTTGCCATATATGAAATGGTTTACAGAGCAGGGCTGGGAGGTACATGTTGCTGCAAACGGCAATATAGAGCTTCCGTATGTAGATGAAAAATATGACATTCCTATCCAAAGATCACCTTTTAAACTCCAAAACTTTCATGCATACAAGGAGCTTGCATCAATCATCAATAAAAATAAGTACAGCATCATTCATTGTCATACACCTATGGGAGGAGTACTGGCCCGCTTAGCTGCAAGAAAAGCGAGAAAACAAGGAACAAAAGTGATATATACAGCACATGGATTTCATTTTTGTAAGGGTGCCCCGATCATAAACTGGCTTGTATATTATCCAATTGAAAAAGGACTAGCTCCTTATACAGATTGTCTCATAACAATCAATAAAGAAGATTACAATCTTGCCGTGAACCATCGCTTTAAAGCAGAGTGTATTGAGCACGTTCATGGTGTAGGAGTAGATATAGAACAATTTAGCCCAATAAAAGAAATGCATAAACGTAATTTAAAGATGCAATTTGGTTATAAACCAGACGATTTTTTAATGTTTTATGCTGCAGAATTTAACAAAAATAAAAATCAACAATTGTTGATTCATTCGTTAGCTTTAATAAAAAATGAAGTTCCAAATGCAAAGCTTTTACTTGCAGGGAGTGGCCTATTAATGGAAAGTTGTAAGACACTAGCTGTTCAGTTAGGAGTTGCCGAGATGGTGCATTTTCTCGGTTATCGAACAGATATTGCTTCATTATTACCAATGTGTGATCTTGCTGTTGCATCTAGTCTACGTGAAGGTTTACCAGTTAATATTATGGAGGCTATGGCTTGCGGCCTTCCAGTTATAGCTACTGATAATAGAGGACATAGGGAACTTATTCTCAATGATGAAAATGGTTGGATCATAAGTCATAGCAATCTAGGTGGGATGTCCGATAAGATAAAATACCTTGCTCAAAATCCCAATTTGAGTATTCAGTTTGGGAATACCGGGCGTATTATGATTGAAAATAAATATGCCATTAATAAAGTATTAGAAGAAAAGAAAGACCTTTATGCTATGTTCACGGGTGAAACGGAGGAGTTAAAGTGGGCTGTCCATTAAGGATATTACATGTAGTTGTGAATATGAATCGAGGCGGGGCTGAAACTCTAATTATGAATTTATATCGAAACTTAGATCAATCTAAAGTCCAATTCGACTTTCTGACCTGTAAAGAAGGCGTGTTCGATGAAGAAATAGTCGAGCTAGGCGGAAAAGTTCATAGAATTCCATATATTACAGATGTCGGGCATATGGGATATATGAAAGCCTTAAATACTTTCTTTGCATCTCATCGAGAATATAGAATTGTGCACTCGCACATGGATAAAATGAGTGGATTTGTACTCCGTTCAGCTAAAAAAGCAGGTATACCGATTCGGATAGCTCACAGTCATAGCACTAGTAGTGAGGGCGGGTTTACAGCAAAGATGTATAAAGGTTATGCAGGGAAATTTATTTTGCCATGTGCAACACATTTGTTAGCATGTTCAAATGCAGCTGCCCGGTGGTTATTTACAACTAAAGCAGATACGGCCAAAATCTTAAAGAATGGCATTGCCTGTAATAAATTTTCGTTTTCTCCAGAAATTAGAAAAGAAGTAAGAAAAGAATTACAACTTCATCAGGATTCTTTTGTAGTTGGACATGTCGGAAGGTTTGCTCATCCAAAAAATCATTCCTTTCTTATAGATGTATTTGCGCAATTAATTAAGTTGAAACCGAATTCTATTCTTCTATTAGCGGGAGATGGCCCACTTCGCTTAAGTATTGAAAAGAAAGTAGAAGAGTTGAATTTAAGAGGTAGTGTAAAGTTTCTTGGAATACGAAGTGATATAAATCGGTTACTTCAAGCATTTGATGCATTTGTATTTCCATCTATTTATGAGGGCTTACCGGTTACTCTTATAGAGGCACAGGGAGCTGGATTACCATGTCTCATATCTGATGCTATCACGAAGGAAGTAGATTTGGGAATAAATTTAGTTGAATATTCCCCTCTGACTGACACAACAATATGGATAGAAAAAATAAAACATATAGCAACCAGGAATTTATCGAGGAATGTATCAGATCAAGCATTATCACAAAAAGGATATGATATAAAACATACTGCAGAATTAACCCAAGATTTTTATTTCGCAATATCGAGGTGAGTCAGTTGAAAAAGTTAACGGTTTTTACCCCCACTTATAACAGGGCGTACTGTCTTCACAATTGTTATGAGAGTCTGAAGTGTCAAACATGCAAGGAGTTTGTATGGTTAATTATAGACGATGGCTCCAGTGATAGCACAAAAGAGTTGGTGAGCAGCTGGATTGCTGAAAATTGTATAGAAATAAGGTATCACTGGCAACAAAACCAAGGCATGCATGGTGCTCATAATACAGCGTATGAGTTGATCGACACGGAACTAAATGTATGTATTGACTCTGATGATTACATGCCGGATGATGCCGTAGAAAAAATTCTTTCTTTTTGGGAGAATTATGGAAGTGATGAAGTCAGTGGCATAATTGGACTTGACTCGTACACAGATGGACGAATCATTGGTTCGAAGTTACCAGAGAATATTAAACGCTCAACACTTTTTGATCTCTATAATAAGTATGGTGTAACGGGTGATAAGAAACTTGTATATCGTACGGAATTGACGAAGAAGTATCCGTACCCAGTTTTCAAAAATGAAAGGTATGTAGGACTAGCATATAAGTATTATATGCTCGATCGGCAGTACGAGATGTTACTGATGAATGAAGTCCTTTGCTGTGTTGAATATTTGCCTGATGGCTCGTCCATGAACATGTTAAACCAGTACCTGAGAAACCCAAAAGGTTTTGCTTTTTATCGGAAGGAGCTTATGAATTTGCCATTTGTAAGTCAATCGTTTAAATATAGACAGGCTATTCACTATGTATCTAGCAGTCTTATATCAAAAAATAAAAGGTTTATGAGTGAGACACCGTGTAAAACTCTTACACTCTTCGCTATCCCACTTGGGATTATGCTGTATTGTTACATCACAACAAAAACAAGAGTATCAGAAATAACATAGGATTCTAGTATTAAGTTGAAAGGAAATTACAAATGACTATACTTTGGATGAATCTTGCTATAGTATTTATATTTTCTTTTTTTGCAAGATATTTTGCTATGCCTGTGACCACGGGTCCTGCATTGATAAAGCCGAATCAATTTCTGATTCTAATGGCCTCTCTATCGCTTGTGTTGGTAGCTGGGCTTCGGAATAATATCGGGGATACATATTTTTATATGCATGGATATACTGTTACTGATTTCAATTGGGAATATATTAAAAACAATAAAGACATGGGATTTAATATTTTCCAAATGATTTTACAAAAGTATACCGATGATCCTCAGGTCATGGTTTTTATTACAGCATTAATAACAAATGTATTAATCGTATTTATTCTATATAAGTATTCAAGGTTAATTGATTTAAGTTTATATGTATATATCACATCTGGAATGTACTTAGTATCAATGAATGGGATTAGGCAATATTTAGCTGCAGCTATTGTTTTTGCTGCTACCAAATATATTCTTGATGGTGACTGGAAAAAATATATTCTCATTGTTCTGCTTGCATCAACATTTCATCAGAGTGCACTTGTTCTGATACCAATATATTTTTTAATTCGAAGAAAAGCTTGGTCAGGAACAACGTTTATCCTTCTTTTTTTAGCGGTACTTATCGTGATAGGATTTAATCAGTTTTCTGAAGCTTTCTTTGCTGCGATAGGGGATACTCAGTATGGTCATTATAAGGATTTTCATGAAGGTGGTGCCAACATCCTTAGGGTTGCTGTTGATGCTGCACCGCTTATACTTGCGTACTTTGGTAGAGAAAGACTTAGAGAACTTTTTCCAAAGAGTGATTACATTGTAAATATGGCATTATTGGGTGCAGTTTTTATGCTTATTTCAACACAAAACTGGATTTTTGCAAGGTTTGCTATTTATTTTGGCTTGTATCAATTAATATTAATTTCTTGGGTTGTAAAGCTATTTACTGAAAAGGATCAGAAGTTTGTCTACTATGCAATTTTAGTATGCTATTTTATTTATTTTGTTTACGAGCATATCATTACTTTGGGGATTATTTATAAGAGTAATTTTTTATGATTTTATCATTTCTTTATAGGAATCTAAAAGTAATCAAGGGAGGTTTATGTTAAGAGATATGGACAAAATTCCTCGTATTATCCACTACTGTTGGTTTGGAGAAAAAGAAAAACCTGACATAGTTAAAAGATGTATAGATAGTTGGGAAAGGAATTTATCGGAATATGAAATAAAAGAATGGAATGAAAATAACTTTGATATAAATTGTAATTCATATGTAAGCGAAGCTTATAAATCGAGAAAATTTGCGTTTGTCAGTGATTATGTAAGAGTATATGCTCTCTATAAATTTGGGGGGATTTACTTGGATACTGATGTCGAAGTATTCAGACCATTTGGAAATATGCTACATCATGACTCGTTTTGGGGATTTGAGCAAGAAAACTACATTGCTACAAGTACAATAGGGGCAACTAAAGGAAATGAGCTCATAAAAATATTTTTAGACTCATATAAAGAGAAAAGTTTTATTAAAGAGGATGGAAGTTATGATGATTTGACTAATGTAGCTATCGTAACAGAAATATTAAAAGACATGGGATTAAAAACAAACGGAGAATATCAGGAAATAGAGGATATAGGAGCATTTTATCCGCAAACATATTTTTCACCATATGATTATATCAATTGCAGAAAATTTATAACTAAAAACACATATGCTATGCATCATTTTTATAAGAGCTGGTTGCCACCTAAGGCGAGATTGAAAAGTAACATAAAGGTAATAGCATCTAAAGTTATAGGTGGAGAAAATATAGCTAGAATTAGAAAATTAATTTCAAGAACTTAGGAGGCGAAAATGAAAACTGTATTAATAGCCTCTTTTGACATGGAAGTTGGAGGCGTAGAAAGAAGCTTAATAAGCATGCTTGAGAACTTTGATTACAAAAGGTATGATGTTGATTTGATGTTATATAGGCATCAAGGTGATTTCATGGGTTTAGTTACGAACAAAGTAAACTTATTAGATGAAATTTATCAGTATACAACTTTTAGAAAATCAATAGGCGAAATTTTTAAAGATAAACAGTATAGTATCGGAGTAGCAAGAATTTTATCTAGGGTAAATGCTGATTTTACAGGAAAAACAAAAAGAATAACAGAACCAGGATATTATCAGATGCAATTAATGTGGAAGTATGCTTTACCATTTCTTCCAAAAATAGATAAGGAATATGATGTGGCCATAAGTTATTTGTGGCCACATTATTTTGTAGCAGATAAGATTAGAGCTAAAAAGAAAATAGCATGGATTCATACAGATTATTCTACAATAGAGCCAGATATAAATATGGATTTAAAAATGTGGAATAAATTTGATCATATTGTAGCTGTATCAGAAGAATGCAAAAATTCGTTTTTAAAAAAATATAGTAAATTAGAAAATAAGGTTGTTGTAATAGAAAATATTACTTCTCCAGAGTTTATTAGAAAAATGGCTAATGAAAATATAGAGAACCCTATGATTAACGATAACAGATTTAAAATTATCACAGTAGCCAGGTTGTCTCATGCAAAAGGAATTGACAATGCTGTCAGAGCTTTAAGGATGTTAAAAGATAAAGGCTATGACGATATCGCTTGGTATGTAGTTGGATATGGCGGAGATGGAGCAATGATCAAAGAATTGATAAAAGATTTGAAACTTGAGGGTGATTTTATGTTACTAGGGAAACAAACAAATCCATATCCATATATGCAAGAAGCTGATTTATATGTACAACCATCTAGGTACGAAGGAAAGGCTGTTACAGTAGGAGAAGCTCAGATACTTTCAAAGCCAGTTATAATAACGAATTATACAACAGCAAAAAGTCAGGTAAGTGATGGGTTTGATGGATATATTACAGAATTGTCTATTAAGGGTATAGCAAACGGGATCGAAAAGTTGTATAAGGATTCTATTATGAGAAACAAGTTAATGGAAAACTGTAGTAAAACAGATTATGCCAATAATTATGAATTAGATAAGTTGTATGAAACCATGGATAGCTAAAGTGAAACGACGTATTTAAAATTCGAAAATACAAATTCGAAAGGAAGTAAAGATGGCTCCAAAAGTAAGCATTGTAGTACCTGTTTATAATAGTGAGAAGTATTTATCTGAATGTCTAGAAAGTATACTCAATCAAACTCATACAAACATTGAAGTTGTAATTATAAATGACGGCTCAACTGATCAAAGTGAAAAGATAGTTAATAAATATAAAATGAAAGACGACAGAATAGCGTATTACTATCAAGATAATTGTGGACCATCTGAAGCGCGTAATAAGGGGATTTTAAATTCAACAGGAGAGTATTTAACTTTTATTGATTCTGATGATACAGTTGAAAAATACTATATTGAATTTTTACTAAATAAAATGATCAGCTCAGAAGCTGATTTAGTTTGTTGTGGTTATAAAGATATTTCAGAATATGGGGTATTGAATTGTATAGATTTTAATTTCAATACTAATGTCTCTCTATATTCTTTCATAGATATGGTATGTAAAGGAACAGGGGGGGTTTTGTGGGGGAAAATATATAAAAAAGAAATAATTATTAATAGCGATTTGAAGTTAGATAAAAATATATTTATGTGTGAAGATTTAGTATTTGTTCTACAATATGCATCTCAATGTCAGTATTTTTCTTCAATAAAAGAGCCCTTATATAACTACAATAGATGTAATCAAAATAGTATAAGTTCTAACATTTCCATAAGTTATATTCAGAATTATATTACTGTTTGTAAGAGGATAGATGAGATATTTATCTCTATTAATTTAGATGAACAAAAAATAAATGAGATAATTACAAAGAGAATTCAAAATCTTGTAATGACATTAGTGGAGAAACAGAGTATTGAAATAAGAGTTATTGGTATGAAGAATGCCATTGCTAATATAATGAGAATTTTATCTATACCATATATTAAAACACATATAGGTGAATTTTCAACTAATAGTATTTTTTATAAGCCATATATTTTTTTAATTAAAAACAGGCTTATACGGACAAGTATTATTTATGGAATATATCTAAATACGTTAAGAAATGTTAAAAGGAGAATAAAAATAGGAAAGCAAGTGAGGGCATGAAAAAAAAATTATTATTTGTGATTGATTCGCTAACTATTGGTGGAGCAGAAAAAAGTTTAATATCTTTATTGAATTTGATAAATTCTTCAAAGTACGAAATTGATTTACTGTTATTTAAAACAGGTGGGGACCTGGAAAGTTATGTTCCAAAGAACGTAAATATCTTACCAGTTCCAGAATATTTTCGGTATATAAATAATGAAAAAGTCCATCTAAGTAAAAGTGCAATCTATCTTTATTATAGAATAAAAACTTCTTTAAGTTTGAGAGTAAATAATTACAAGAAAAATTTTTTACATAGTGAGCAAGTAGTGTTTAGAAGTATAAAAAAAATAATAGCTCCAATTCAAAAAAAATATGATGTAGCTATAGCTTATAGTCAAGGAATGCCCACATATTTAGTTGCGAATAAAGTCACCGCGTCAAAAAAAATAGCTTGGATTAATACAGATTATATCAATACATTGTATGACAAAGAACTTGACTATGAATTCTATAAGAAGATAGATAAAATCATTGCAGTTTCTCAGAATACTAAAGAGTCATTAATGCGGCTTAGAAAAGAATATGCCGATAAGGTTGATATGGTTTTAGATATAATAGATCCAAATATGATTTATAAAATGTCCGAAGAAAATGACGTTAATGAATTCGACAAATCATTTGTAAATATTTTAACAGTTGGAAGGCTAGTGGCCGTAAAATCATATAGTACAGCTATTGAGGTAGCTGATTTATTAAAGAAATCAGGATACAAGTTTAAATGGTTTGGAGTTGGAGAGGGGCCTGAAAAAAAGAAACTTCAAGAATTAATAGATGAATACCAATTGAATGATTGTTTTATACTACTTGGAAAGAAACTGAATCCATATCTCTATATGAAGAATTGCGACATATATGTTCAAACATCTGTAAAGGAAGGATTTGGTCTTACAGTATGTGAAGCTAAGATATTAAAAAAGCCTATTGTATGTACTAATTTTTTTACAGCTAAAGAAATCATTAATCATAATGTAGATGGTTTATTAGTAGAACATAATATAAATAGTATATACAATGGAATAAAAAAGTATTTAGATGATAGTATTTTTAAAGAAAAAATAATAACAGAATTAAATTCCCAAGAACCTTATAGCTCAGTAAATCAATTAAGTAAATTCTATGAACTGATAGAAAATTAATGAGTGGTGATAATGAAATGAAAAAGATTTTTGTAGATGTCTATTTAATGTTTAATTTAGGAGATGATTTATTTCTAGATATTCTTGCAACGAAATACCCGCACTGTAAATTCACAGTTAATTATCTAGGTAAAGATTACGATCAATTTATTTCTCGATACTGCAACGTTAGTAGAAGAAAGTATACAATTCTTAATAAAATTGGGCAACATCTTAAAATATCCGATTCTATAACGAACTATGATAAGGTAGCAGAGGAGCATGATGCATTACTATTTATAGGTGGTTCTATTTTTAGAGAAGAGAAATATCATAACTCATTATATCAGGATAGAATGAGAATGGTTCAGGAATTTAAGAAAAGAGACAAGCCAGTATTTATATTAGGTGCAAATTTTGGACCTTATGAGACAGAAGAATTTTTGAATGATTATAAAAAATTTTTTAAGCTATGTGATGATGTTTGTTTTAGAGATGTATATTCATATGAATTATTTAAGGATTTATCACAGGTTAGATATGCACCAGATATTGTTTTTCAAATGAATATAGATGAATATAAAACTGTACTAAGTAAATGTACAGTTGGATTTTCAATTATAGACGTTAGACATAAACATGGGTTATCAATTTATTATAATGACTATATAAAAAGTACCGTAAAGACAATAGAGTTATTGGTAAACAGGGGATATCAATGTTATTTAATGTCTTTTTGTGAACAAGAGGGAGATTTAGAAATAATAAATACGATTAAATTATATCTTTCTCCTGAAGCATTAAAAAACATTATTATTTATAACTATAAAGGAAACCTAAAAGAAGCTATCAATCTGATAGCTTCTTTTAAGTTTTTTATTGCTGCAAGATTTCATGCAAATATATTAGCGTTATTACTAGGTACTGGAATTATGCCTGTAATATACAGTGAAAAAACCACTAATATGCTGAAAGATATTAACCTTAATCGTATTTTGATAAATATGGAAGAACTTCATTTGCAGTATGATGAAAATATTATAAATAAATCATTCCATAATAAAGCTAATCTGGAATTTATATCAAACAATGCTAAGAACCAGTTTGAAAAATTAAGTGAGTTTCTAGATATGGAAACATTTAAATTGGAGGGAGTATGAAAAAGAGGATTATATTTGTGATTATAAATATGAATGTGGGTGGAACTGAAAAAGCATTGCTTAATATGATAGCAGAGATACCAAAAGATAAGTACGATATAACGATTTTAATGTTAGAAGAGCATGGTGAGTTTTTAAACTC
The DNA here is from genome assembly GCF_052038115.1 of Bacillus sp. GB_SG_008. Lineage (NCBI taxonomy): Bacteria > Bacillati > Bacillota > Bacilli > Caryophanales > Bacillaceae > Bacillus > Bacillus sp. GB_SG_008. The sequence goes on from NZ_JBPZSK010000005.1 coordinate 63,820, forward strand.
CATTCCTAGTAAAGTTCATGTTGAATATTTAAAAGGATATAGGAATATAAAAGAGATATTGAATGAGCCTCCTCATATAGTTTCTTTGGATTTTCTTAAAAAAGGAAGAGTAATAAAGGCTTTAAATATAGTATTCTTACATTTACTATCGAAATTTATGAAAGATAGAAGTATTTTCTTTAAATATGTGTTGCGTGATTACCCTGTAATTGATAATGAACATGATGTTGCAGTAGCTTATGCAGGACCCATGGACTTCATAAGCTATTTCGTTGTAAATAAAATAGCAGCAAAAAAGAAAGTTCAATGGGTACATTTTGATATTACAAAAATTTCTTTTAATAAAATATTTTCATCTAAAATATATAATAAGTTTAATAAAATCTTTGTTGTATCAGGTGAGGCTAGAAGTAAGTTAATTAATACGATACCTTCTTTAAAAAATAAAACGGAAGTATTTTCAAACATAGTATCTCCAAATTTAATTTATAACCAAGCAAAAGAAGGTAAAGGGTTTGATGATACATTTACCGGGTTAAGAATATTAACGGTTGGTAGGTTAACAAATGAAAAAGGTCAAGAGTTAGCTATACGAGTATTAGCAAAACTAATTTATGATGGGTATAAAGTGAAGTGGTATTGTGTAGGAGAAGGAGCTTCAAGGAAGAAATATGAAAAGCTAATAGAAGAATATCATCTAAAAGATAAATTTGTTTTATTGGGGTCGGATGCCAATCCATACCCTTATATGAAGCAATGTGATATATACGTACAACCATCCAGGCATGAGGGATATTGTATAACACTTGCTGAAGCTAGGTGTTTACATAAAGCAATTGTAACTACAAATTTTACTGGGGCAAAAGAACAGATAAAAGATGGGAAAACGGGATTGATTGTGAATGTTGACGAAAATGACATTTATAAAGCGGTGAAAAAACTGATAAACAATCATGATCTATGCGAATATTTTTCTGGAAATTTAGCGACGGAAAATTTTGATACGACATTTGAAATGAAAAAACTATATGAGCTGTTTTAAATCAAATTATCAGGGGGGGAATATATGGAATGTTTTAGGAATGAAAAAAGAATTGTATTTGTAACTAGAAGGATGATAATGGGAGGTATAGAGAAGGCGTTAATTTCTATGCTAGAGTTTATGCCGAAAGATGAGTATGATATAACGGTTTTAGTGATGGGAAATGGTGGCGAACTTATAGATGAGATACCTAATCATATAAAGGTGAAATGTTTATATGGTAACGAGAAATCTATTATAGAAAAGATATGGAATTATACAAAGAAGGGTAAATTTATTAATGCATTTAGAATAGGCTGGTATACAGTTTTAGCTAAAAAAGCTAAAACTGTATATGAACAAGAAATGTATCAATCTAAAATGTTACCAATTGCGGAAACTGAATATGATTTTGCAATTGCATATCATACTCCGGCATCATTCCCGGTAGTGTATGTAATGAATAATATAAAAGCTAAAGTTAAAGCTGCATGGATTCATAGTGATATTTCTCAGTATGAAAGAGAATTACAACCATATAAAGATTTTTACCGAAGATATGACAGAATATTTTGTGTATCTAAATTTGCAATGAATAAATTTGTTGAAGTGTATCCTGATTTAAAAGGAAAAGCATCTGTATTTTATAATATTCTTGATCAAAAGAGGCTGAACTTAATGTCAGTTAAAGATGAGGGTTTTAATGATAAATTTGATGGTATACGTATACTTACTGTAGGAAGACTAACATCACAAAAAGGACAAGATATAATACCTAGTATCCTAATGAAATTAAAGTCGAAAAATTATAACATTAAATGGTATTGTATAGGCGATGGTGAAAGTCGTTCAAAGCTAGAAAGTATGATAAAGAAATATGGTTTAGAAGAATATTTAGTTCTATTAGGAACTAAGAATAATCCTTATCCCTATATAAAACAGTGTGATATATATGTACAGCCATCAAGACACGAAGGGTATTGTATTACACTAGCTGAGGCAAGAGCATTTAATAAGCCTATTGTAACAACTGATTTTGTTGGTGCTAGAGAGCAGATTGAAAACGGGCAAGATGGGTTGATAACAAAATTTGATGAAAATGAAATTTATAGTGCAATGGAGAAGTTGATTAGTAATAATGCTTTATGTGACAAGTTTAGAAGTAACTTAAACAGAAAAAGTGTCAATACCATAGAAGAAATTAATAAAATATACGATTGTTTAAGCTAAATGAAAGGTAGTTATTATAATGAAAAGTCAACTTAAAGCAGGTGCAATATTATCATATATAGCATTGTTTGTTAATAGTGCCATATCAATAATATATACTCCTATCATGTTGAAATTGCTTGGGCAATCAGAGTATGGCCTATATAGCTTGGCTACTTCTGCAGCAGGATATGTAGGAGTTTTAAATTTTGGATTAGGTAATGCAGTGATTAGATATACAGCAAAATATAAAACGCTTAAAGATGAGCAAGGGTGCTCCAATTTGTATGGAATGTTTTGTATTATGTATGGTGTATTAGGAATTGTAGCATTACTATCAGGACTAATTTTAACAATAAATGCAGACAGAATATTTTCAAACTCATTAAGTATAGATGAGCTTAGTAAACTTAAAGTATTGATGGGAATCATGGTAATAAATATATCTATAGGGATAGGGTTGGGTTTTTTCAGCGTCGTTGTATTAGCATATGAAAAGTTTATTTTTCAAAAGGTGATAAGTATAGTGAGTTCCATTATAAGTCCTCTCATAATGTTACCCATTCTTATGATGGGATATGGATCTGTGTCTATGACAGTTGTAACTACTATACTTAACTTTATAGTAATTTTAATTAATATATATTATTGCTTTAGAGTTCTAAAAATAAAAATAGCATTTAAAAAGTTCGAAAAAAAATTATTAAACGAGATAATAGTATTTTCAGCATTTATCTTCTTTAATTTAATAATAGATAAGATATATTGGTCTACAGATCAAATTATACTTGGTATATTTAGTGGTACAGCGGCAATTTCTGTATATACAATAGGGGCATCTTTTACTGGCTATTTCTCAGGTTTCTCTACAGCTATATCCAATGTATTTTTAAGCAGAGTTACAGGAATGGTTACTAAAGAGGACTCGGGTACAGAAGTATCAGATTTATTTATCAAGATAGGAAGAATTCAATATATTATATTATCATTTGCTTTAAGTGGATTTATTGTATTTGGACAGGAATTTATCATTTTATGGGTCGGTAAGGAATATAGTGATGCTTTCGTTATAGCTATTATAATTTTAGTTCCTATGATAGTATCTTTAATACAAAGTATGGGAGGAATCATACTTCAAGCAAAAAATATGCAAACATTTAAATCGGTAATTTATGCTATTACAGCTATAGTTAATATTATTATAAGTATAATATTTGCTCAATGGTGGGGAGCTATAGGCTGTGCTCTTGGAACGGCTGTAGCATTTACTATAGGGAATATAATTATTATGAATCTGTATTACTGGAAGAAGATAAATATAGACATCCCTAAATTTTGGATTAATATTTTTTATATGAGTTTTCCTTTTATGATAAGCTTAGTCTTTGGAAGAACAATAAATAAGTTAGTACTTGTTGACAATTGGTTTGTATTTATTCTTAAAATTATTATATTTTCTATAGTATACGCTCTGTTAATGTGGTTTACGGGAATAAATAAATATGAAAAAGATTTGTTTATAGTGCCTTTTAAAAAGGTAATACATCGGCTTGGAAAATGGAAATTGTATAACGCAAGTTAATGAAGTTAATAAATGATGGATAGTTCAAAGATGTGAAAATTTTATTACTTTATATTAGCTATTAATATAGAAATACAAAAACTACTATATTCTTATAAAGTTCGAAAAAAATTGGTTTATTTCTTTGTTCATTTATTTTGGCTAGCATAATGTATTATGTAATTAAGAAGCTAATTATGAAGTTAGGTAGAATTTTGGCTTCTGGAATTAGTATAGATTTAAAGATTAAAGAAGGTAACAAGTAAAGTGTTAAAGAACGTAAAAATGTTGAAGTATATAATTTAAAGTAAAAAAACTAATAGACCATTGCTAATTTGTTCTTTATAGTGAATATAACGATCTTAATAAAGGAGGAAATAGGTAGGATAATTTATGGAGGGATTTTATGAGTAAGGTAAGTATAGTAGTACCTATTTATAATGCTGGGACAAACTTCATAAATGTATAAAATCAATTCTTAATCAAACTTTAAAGGACTTTGAATTAATTTTAGTGAATGATGGTTCAACAGATAAAAGCTTGGCTATTTGCAAGAAATATCAACAAAAAGATAAACGAATAACTGTGATAAGTAAGAAAAATGAAGGAAGTATTCCTATAAGAAGAAAAGGTGTTGAAGCAGCAAAGTCTAAGTATGTAATGTTTGTTGATGCAGATGATATGGTCAATGGATATTTGATACAAGAGGAAGTAATTGACGAGTACTATTACGATACTACAGAAAAAATTACAATGGAATTAGTATTATGCAACTAAATACATTTAAAGTATGTTTATTAAATTTATTTAATAGCAATTTTAATGAATCTGAGATAAAAGATTTAATTCAATCTTATGTTTCAAATGATACTCTAATTAAATGTGTATCTAATGAGGGATCAATAAAATTTTTTCCTAAAGATTATTTAAATGCAATAAGAAATAAGGATTCAGAATATCTATATCAGCTAGGGGGAAATATGTATAAAAGAGAAAGATCAAGAAAATTTCTTAAAAGTATTTTATCTAAATTCTGTTGAAGCAAATCTTTATGAATGTAAAAAAGGTATGTTGTTAAATATCACTTTAAAAATATAAAAAAGTTTTCTCGGCGTTTTTGATGAAAATGTCCAATGAAGTGAATGTTATTGATTCTATTCGGAGTAAGGATAAATTGGCTATTTTATATGTCCATTTATGAATTTTAAAAGGTAGTTTGTGACACCATTCCTCTAAATGTAGCATTTACTATATTATAAAACTTAGAAGGAGTGGGGAATTTTGCCTATCGGGGGTTGTTATATTATTGAACTGGATCGATGGGGTATCAAAAATGATGGAACGCTACCTATAGAAACAACTCAAGGAATCAATAATGCATTTATGTGGGCAGAAAATAATGACTTTCAAATAGTCATTCTACCAAAAGGCAATTATCTTATAGATAAAAATTCGACATTAATACTTCGAAGCAACACATATTATAAGTTTTATGATTGTCTATTTATTAAAGAAGCTAACAATCTTAAAGAATATACTGTAATAGTATGTGATAGCATTAAAAACGTAATAATAGAAGGTGCGACAATAAAAGGTGATAGAGAAACACACGATTATTCAAGTGGTGGTACACATGAATGGGGTCACGGTATCGAATGTAAGAACTCATGTTATAACATCTTGATAAAAGACTGTGAGGTGAGTGAATGCACAGGAGATGGATATGTGACATCTATGGATTTTTCCACAATAGGTGGGGTACAGCACCCAGCCCATTTTGCAAAAGGAGATATTAATAGTCAAGGGAATCTAGACACTACAAGAACTAATTATACAACAGTAACAAAGTTCTTTGATGTTACTGGGGAGTTGGTGAAATCTGTTGGTTATTTTTATTATTCAGGAGACGGATATGGTGGATATGGGAATGGATGTAACTTAAATAAAATTATTATAAAGGTACATTTTTATACAGAAAATGGTTCATATTTAGGCTATAGAAATACAAGGTCTTATGAATTTGTATATCTAGATTCAATGCCTGTAGGGACAACGAAAGTAAGATTTTCATTTCTGCAAAATTATGACTTAATGAATGGTAATTTACATTATGTACTGTGTGCCAAAATTCCACAATATATATACTTTGTTAATTGTAAATCTCACAAAAACAGAAGACTTGGAGCCTCAGTTAATGGAGGAAGATTTATAACGTTTGATAGTTGCGAAATTTTTAATAATAGCAATCCTATGAATAATTCAATAGGTTGCAATCCAGGTTATGGAATTGATATTGAAGATGGATATATGACCAATCAAAAGATAACTATTAGAAACTCTAATATATATGATAATAGAGCTGGAGCGTTTATATGTGTTAGTACTAGAGGTGTTTATATAGAAAATAATAAATTTAAAGGAAATGTTAATTTATCAGGAAGTGGCGATGACTATTTATCCGTAAATAATATGTATTATGGGTCTATTGCAGGTAGATCTATAACAAGTGGAGTTGAGACGGATGGAACATTTTGTGCATTTAGAAATGATTCTATATTTGGTCAAGCTTGTAGTATCACTGGGGGAAACACCACTTTAGATAATTGTGTTTTTTCAAAAAGTACTGTTTCTTTAGATGGAGAAACAGTGAAAGTTAGTAACTGCAAATTTACTTTTGATGACCCTGACAAAGACGGGATATTTGGTTTTAGAAGCAAAAATTTAGAGATACGTGATTCGTTATTTGATATTAGAAGGGCTAAGGGACTAGTATCAGCTAGTTACGCTCAAACTGAGAATGCTATATTTTCTCATGTAAAGTTTCTAACAAATGAATGTAGTGGTGGACATTACGTAGGAGCTAAGAATCTAATTGTAGAAGACTGTGAGTTTATTCATAGTGGTAACGTAGCTAATTATAGTCGTATGATGGCATCTGAATCCATGAGGGTTGAAAATACTATTATTAAAAATCAATCTTTTAGGTTTGATGGAGGCGATATCTATGGTATTGAGAGATTAGCTAAAAATACAGGTTATACCACGCATAGTTTTAGGAATAACCAAATTATTTGGGATGCATCTTACGGACTAGCAGTCCATGAAGCAAGAGGATCGGGAGTTTCATTTATTTATATCCCAAGATTAGAGATTACGGGTAATAAACTTGAAGTTAATGGGAAAATTAATTCTCTTGGTTCTCAGCAAACTCTTAGAGTCTTTACTGAGAATTATTTAAATCTTTCTAATAACACAATTGTTACTACCAATGATACTGGTATTAATACTATAGGGACTATTACTATAGAAGGTGCATATCGGAAACCAGGCTCAACACTAGCAATTCCAAAAACGCTTATAGTGGCACAAAATAATAACAAAATTAATTCAGATATTATATTCACTACAAATGTAAATTCACAATTAGAAAAGAATGTATTAGGAAACACCTTGTTAGCTTCTCTAGTTTCATCAGAGCCTACATTCGGTAAATATAGTCGTGGAGAATTGTTGTACAATAGTACTCCGACTGCCGGTGGATATGTTGGATGGGTTTGCATAAATGCAGGCACAGCAAATAACAACGCGTGGATAGCGAATAAAGGATATTCAATCAATAGTTTGGTGAATAGTAATGGAAAAGTTTATAAATGTATAGTAGCAGGAACTAGTGGTATAATTGCACCTTCACATACTAGTGGTATAGCTACGGATGGTAGTATAACATGGCAATATGTGGATATCTTAGCTATATTTAAAACATTTGGATTAATTTCAAGCTAGAATAAATTTTGTTCTAGCTTTTTTATTTAAAGCAATTTGGTCATTAAAATATTACATACTGTATTCTTACCAATACCACTTTCAAGTAAATCTTGTTGAAATAGGAGATAGTACATTTATATACAGGTATGGAGGAATGTATAAAAACTAAAATATAGACATGAAAGGAGTGCAACTGCTACGGAGATTTCAAAAAATGACACGAAAATGCTAAAAGGAGTAGCTATTTTATTCATGCTGCTCCTTCATTTATTTTGCCAGAAAGAGGTTAATGGATTGTATGAGACCTTTTTAATAGTTAACGGAGTACCTTTAGTTTACTACATAGGATTATTTGGGGATGCGTGCGTTCCGATATATTGTTTCGTAAGTGGATATGGATTATTTATGGTGTACAACAAGGAACAGACATCTAACGTAATGAAGAACTTTACACGTATTTTCAAGCTACTGACTAATTTTTGGATTGTGTTAGTCCTGTTTGTTGCCAGTGGTTTCTTTGCAGGTAAGGCAGAATCTTTCCAAGGCGGCATAGCTGAATTTTTTCTCAACTTTTTTGTATTATCAAATTCATATAATGGTGCATGGTGGTTTTTACAAACATATATTATTCTTGTTTTTTTTGCACCTTTTTTCACTAAATTAGTCAGAAAATATAATTCATTGGGGTTGCTAATCATTCTTGGTGCTATATATTTAATAAGTTATATTCAGCGTATAAAACATGTTTTCGATTTTGGGGATTATATAGTCCTAAATGCATTTGTCAATGCTATGGTGTTGGTTGGTACATCTTTATTACCATTCATTGTTGGTTCCATTTTTGCAAAAGAAAAAATGTATTCGAAATTATACAATATGTGTTACAACTTGTCTTATAAGAATACACTTTGCACTATTGGTATAGTCATGTTGGTAGTCATCCATTCTTTTTATGAATCTATGATCATAGCACCTTTTACAGCTATTGCGTTTATATGTTTCTTCAATCTTATGAATAAGAGCAGATTCATACAAAAGGTATTTACCTTTTTTGGTGATCACTCAACAAACATATGGTTAACTCATATGTTTTTTTATATGTCAATTTTTCCGGAACTTACATTTGCACCTAGATATCCTATCTTAATCTTTGGTTGGTTGATAGTACTGTGCCTTGGTTCATCATATGTAATAAATGTCCTATATAAACCTATAATACGAATTATTGACAAAAAGAGTTTCATTGTGCGTGATAATGAAAAAGCAGTTGGTTAGGATTACTTAACTTAAACTAATAAACTATAAAATTTTTAAATAAGTGTACAGCTCAACAAACGAATTGAGCTGTTTTTTGTTTTTTAATGCAAGAATCTAGGAAGCTTCAGGAAAAGAGGATATTCAAAGAATGATAATAACTTTGGGAGGAAAGAATATATGAAAATTCTAATCACAGGCGGAGCAGGCTATATCGGAACTCATACGTGCGTAGAATTGTTGAATGCTGGATATGAAATCATCGTGGTAGACAATTTTTCAAATAGTAAACCACAAGCTTTAAATCGTGTTCGCGAAATTACAGGAAAAGATTTTCTATTTTATCAGGCAGATTTATTAGATAAGGCTGCATTAGATACTATTTTTTCTGAAAATCAGATTGATGCTGTTATTCATTTTGCAGGATTAAAGGCAGTTGGTGAGTCAGTTTCCTTGCCACTTTGGTATTATGAAAATAATATTACAGGCACTCTTAGACTATGCGAAGTCATGAAAAAGTACAATGTAAATAAAATAGTCTTTAGTTCATCGGCTACAGTATATGGAATGCCGGAGAGAGTTCCGATTTCTGAAGACTTTTCACTTGGAGCAACGAACCCTTATGGGCGCACGAAACAGATGATCGAAGAAATGTTACGTGATCTGTATGTGTCTGACCATGATTGGAGCGTTGCTCTTTTACGTTATTTCAATCCGATTGGAGCGCATAAAAGCGGACGAATCGGAGAAGATCCAAGTGGTATTCCAAATAATCTTATTCCATACATTACACAAGTAGCTGTTGGAAAGCTAAGTGAGCTAAGCGTTTTTGGTAATGACTATTCAACGCAGGATGGTACAGGTGTGAGAGATTATATACATGTTGTAGATCTTGCGATTGGGCATTTGAGAGCTCTTGGAAAGGTATTGGGTTCTAATGGGGTAGAAGCATATAATTTGGGAACTGGTCATGGTTATAGTGTATTAGAAATGGTTACTGCCTTTGAAAAAGCATCAGGTAAGGGAATTCCATATAGAATTGTAGATCGTCGCCCGGGTGATGTAGCTATTTGTTATGCGGACGCAACAAAGGCCAAACTAGAGCTGGGATGGGTTGCTGAAAAAGGAATCGAAGAGATGTGTGAAGATTCATGGAGATGGCAGTCAAATAATCCAAATGGTTATGAGGAAGAAGTCGATACACTAACGGTAAATGGTGTGACAGAATAAAATAATTATTAATGAGGTTTACTTTGTTTAATAGTAGAAAGTAAAAGCTAATTTAATTGGAAACAGCCGAACTTTCTATATTCAATCATATTTTACGAAAGCAGGGTTAAATATGAATATTTCTGAGAAATTAACTCAACAACAATTCCAGGAGATACTTATGCATATATACAAAAGAGGTCAAGAATCAAAAAATGTGGAGGTAAAATGTTTAATAGAAGAAATTAAGCAGCAACTTATTTCGATTATGCATATGAAAAATTAACGGAATATTTCCAAAAGGTGAAATTTAAAATATTCATGAGGCTTATTGTGGAATTATATAACGATAGTCTTTCATATTATTTATCTGTAAAAAGGCATTCACAAGAATCTTAGTTAGGGGTCTGGTCTAATGAAGCGACTTTTTGATTTAGTGGTTTCTTTATTTTTATTATTGTGTTTTTCTTCCGTTATCTTTGTAGTAGCTGTTCTGATTAGATTGAAATTAGGATCTCCTATATTATTTAAACAACAACGTCCAGGGCTACATGGAAAATCATTCTACCTTTATAAATTTCGTACAATGACTGATGCAAGAGATAGTAATGGTACACTCTTACCTGATCAAATTAGGTTAACCTCATTTGGGAAGTTTCTTAGAAAATATAGTTTAGATGAATTACCACAGCTTATAAATGTTGTAAAAGGTGATCTAAGTTTAGTCGGACCACGACCGTTATTAATGGAATACTTACCTTTATATTCTAATGAACAAGCTAAAAGACATCATGTAAAACCTGGAATCACTGGATGGGCACAAGTAAATGGGAGAAATAGCATTTCATGGGATGAAAAATTTAAATTGGATGTATGGTATGTTGAGAATCAAAGTTTTCTTCTAGATATAAAAATTTTATATTTAACCTTTAGTAAAGTCTTAAAATCAGAAGGTATACAAAATGGAAATCACGCAACTATGCCAATTTTTAAAGGGGATATAGAACATGATTAAAAATAATATGAATATCTTGTTTACTAGTTCAGGTAGGAGAGTAGCTTTAATAAAAAAATTTAAGGAAGCTTTTGCGCAAGAAAAAATTGATGGGAACATAATTACTGCTGATTTAAAAGAAACTGCCCCGACTGTTTACTTTGGCGATAAGCATTTTATTGTTCCAAGAGTAACGGAAGAAAATTATGTAGAAGAGCTATTACAAATATGTCAAAAAGAAAATATTAGCCTAATCATTCCATTAATTGATACTGAATTGATTCTTTTAGCAGAAAATAAGCTGATTTTTGAAGAAATTGGTGTGAAAATATTAGTTTCCAGTAAAGCACTAAATGAGATAGCTAATAACAAAGTAAATACTTATAACTTTTTTATTTCTCATAATATTATTACTCCTAAAGTATATAGTGATGAAGAAATTTACAGGAAAGAGTATCAATTCCCGTTATTAATTAAGCCACATGATGGAAGCTCTAGTAAAGGTGTTACAAAAATTAGGAATGAAAATGAATTGAATTTTTTCAAAGATTATATACCTAACGCGATGATACAAGAGTATGTTTCAGGAGAAGAATATACAGTAGATGTAATGGTGGATTTTGATGGTAATATTAAAACCATTGTTCCTAGATTACGTATAGAAACGCGAGCGGGTGAAGTAAGTAAGGGTGTTACTAAGAAAGATCATAAAATTATCAAAGCTGTGGAAAATGTAGTTAAAAATTTGCCGGAGCCTGTTGGCTGTATTACTATGCAGTGTTTTAAAAAGGCAGATGGAGAAATAACGTTTATTGAAATAAATCCCCGTTTTGGAGGAGGAATTCCATTATCAATAGAAGCAGGAGCAAATTTTCCTTTATGGACAATTAAAATGTGTCAAGGAGAAGTTTTTAAAGAAAAAGATTTCAGTTGGAAAGAAAACTTAACGATGCTTAGATATGATGAAGCAGTCTTTACGGAGAGTATACAACATGTTAATTAAGGCGATTGTTTTTGATATGGACGATACTTTATACAAAGAAAAGGATTATGTGATAAGTGGTTTTAAAGCAGTTAGCAATTGGTTTAAAGAAAATTATGAGAAAACTGGATTTTATAATACTGCAATTCAATTATTCGAATCAGGAGAAAAAAAGTTTGTTTTTAATAAAACGCTGGAGAAATTAAATATTCATTATGATGAGAGGTTAATTAGCGATATGTTAGAACACTATCGATCTCATGAACCGGATATCCAATTGTTAGAGGAAGCGGATTGGATACTAAATAATTTAGTAAATACCGTTAAAATTGGACTTATTTCAGATGGATATTTAGTTACCCAAGAAAAAAAGGTCAATGCATTAAAGCTAAAAGAAAAGTTTCATTCAATAATTCTTACTGATAGATTTGGGAAAGAACATTGGAAACCAAGTCAAATTCCTTATGAACAAATAAGTAAAGAACTTCAAGTTCCTCATCATCAGTGTGTTTACATTGGAGACAATTTAAATAAAGATTTTATAACTGCTAAGAAACTGAAGTGGACAACAGTCCATATTGATAGGGAAGATGGTGTCTACTATAACCTTGTAGTTGAACAAGATTATAAAGCTCATTATACAATTGATAACTTAAGAAAACTTTCAAATATACCTGTATTAAAGCATATGTTTTTAGATACGTAAAATCTAAGTATGTATAAAAGGTTGTGATTACGTGCAAACGGTTAAAAATAAAAAACGAATCTATCTCTCTTCTCCGCATATGAGCGGTAATGAACAAAGATATATTCAAGATGCGTTTGATACAAATTGGATTGCGCCTCTTGGTCCAAATGTAGATGCATTTGAAAAGGAACTTGCATCTTTTGTTGGAACAAAGGATGCTGCAGCGGTTAGTTCAGGCACTGCTGCTATTCATTTGGCACTGCGGTTATTAGATGTTCAAAAAGGGGATAAAGTGTTTTGCTCAAGTCTTACTTTTGTAGCAAGTGCAAATCCAATTGTTTATTTAGGAGCTGAACCTATATTTATTGATTCAGAGCCCGAAACATGGAACATGTCACCTCAAGCATTGGAACGTGCGTTATGTGATGCGGATAAAGAAGGGGAATTGCCAAAAGCCGTTATCGTTGTTAACTTATATGGGCAGAGCGCGAAAATGGATGAAATCCTTTCGTTATGCAATGAATATGATGTTCCTGTAATTGAGGATGCAGCAGAATCCCTTGGTTCTACATATAAAGGAAAACCAAGTGGAAAATTCGGAAAATTCGGTATTTACTCATTTAATGGCAATAAAATCATTACAACTTCTGGTGGGGGAATGCTTGTTTCAGATGACGTGGAAGCATTAGAGAAAGCGCGGTTTTTAGCAACTCAAGCAAGGGATCTAGCGCCTCACTACCAGCATAGTGAGATGGGTTATAATTATCGAATGAGTAATATATTGGCCGGTGTTGGAAGAGCTCAATTAGAGGTGTTAGAAGATAGAGTGAGAGCTAGAAGATTCATATTTGAACGGTATTACCAAGAACTATCTAGCATACCTGGATTTTACTTTATGCCTGAACTAGAAAACACTTGCTCGAATCGTTGGCTTACAACTTTAACGATTAATGAAAAAGAAGCAGGTATATCTATAGAATCACTATTGGGATCCTTGGCTGAAGAAAATATTGAAGCTCGTCCTGTTTGGAAACCACTTCATATGCAGCCGCTTTTTGAAGGAATGAAATATTATCCTCATAGCGAAAATAATCATGTGTCTGAACAATTATTTAAAATGGGTATTTGTCTTCCTTCTAGTTCCAACATGACAGAGGAGGATCAACGAAGGGTCATTCAATGTATCAAAAACGCTTTATAAACTAAAGCACCTTTTGAATGGTATGTGTACACTCAGAAGGTGCTTTTATATGAATTATTACTTTTGAAATGGAATTAAATACGAATAAAAGTAGTTGGATGTATCTTCTTCTCGTGATGTTTTCTTTTTTTATAAAACTTTTCCTTTAGTTGAATATCAAGGCAATCTCTATAGAGAATATAATTATAAGTATACATAATCTTATGGTAATTGCTCTTTGTCTTTGTATATGCAAGTGTTAAAAGTGAAAACATAGTGCGGAACCTCCTTGATAAACTTTATGAGCGCAAAGAAGTATGTATTCAATGATGTGTAACTCATTAGCTATTTTGCGTTACTATTTCTTAATAACTTTATTTATGATGATTGTACATTTCTTTTTAAAGAATAGTATTTTTATATTGAGTTTCTTGTTACAAAAATACTTTATGACCATCAGCCTTTTATATCTTAACAGTTTTTAGAAGAAGGGTAAATCTTAGTCTTCCTTATAGGAAATTGTATGATATGAAAAAATGGGGCTAAGGAGGGGTATAAACGAATGATTGGGAAAAATATTTATCGATTTCGAAAAAATAGGGGGCTTACTTTATCTGAACTAGCAGAAAGGGCTGGAATTTCTAAATCCTATTTAAGTAATATTGAAAGAAATATAAACCAAAATCCATCTATCCAAGTGATGGAAAAGATAGCGTTGGTATTGGAGGCAGATCTCAATACATTACTCGAAGCGAAAACATATGTAGAAAAAAAGCAGCAGATTGAAAGAGAGTGGATTGATTTTGTTTATGAATTAAAAAAAGCAGGGATTGATAAAGAGGAGCTTCGGGAATACAAAATTTTAATTGATTTCATTAAATGGCAGAATTCAGGAATAAACAAGTAAGGGAATTGTTCGTTTTTGTTATTGGTAGTTTCGTTATTATTACAGATTTTATGCTATGTAGTGTACTGCAAAACTTATCTCCATACAGAAATTGCAGGCTTCTCCTTATGACAACCCGAAGTTCTTATCCGCCTAAACGTGTCTTACAAAAGTAGTTTCATTATGTTGACAGTAGCACTCTGCCTATTTTTTTACTTCTATCTTTTTAGTTTGAATGTGGTGAATTTTACTTCATGTAAAATTGTAAGCGTTTTTTTTATTGTTAATCTTACCAGTAATACCCCACCTCAAAATTCGGAAGAAAGTAAAGAAGTTAGGTGGGGAGTAAACTGCTGGCGTGTGCTTGATTGGGCGGACTTTGATTCCATAAGGATGGAGCCCTAATGATGAAAGTTTTGCTTTTACAAAATAGAGTTTTTATTGCTTCTCAACTCTCTAACGACATAATATAGTGTGTAAAAAGTTATACCCCCTCTTTTTATATAACCTTACATATTCAAAGAAAAGGTGCCTCTCCTTATTATTTGATCCCAACTCGAAAGAGAGTTCTATTTTGGAAGGAAGTATCCAGTTGTATATCGCTATTAGACGATGTTTAATTGTATCAAAATCTAAAAAGTTGAAGTAAGCAAAATTTATGTATTGCTTAAATGATTTAAAATCTCTGTCTCTGATTGCGTTGTATTCCCACCATAGATTGCCTTTTCTTTTGAGAGGGAGCTGTTTTATATTTTCTAATTGTGGAAACAAAGTATAGACAATCGCTAAAGTTCTAATGAGTCTTTTTAAAGTTTTGTGAGAAGCTGCTTCTTTAAATAAAACGGTATAATCTAGTTTGTCATGCAACATGTATATCATTTGAATCATATCTATAAAATACTTTAAAGAATTCAAATTATGCTTCCAACCATGAAGGCAAATCATATAAAAGGTATGATAATCAGATAGTTCTTTTATATGATTATACGATTTTAAAGATTTTGCTTGATTCCAAAATTCTTCTATTTGAAGATTGGATGTGTTTTCTTTTAATAGATCCCAATGTATCTCAACCGTTAGCGGAATTGTTGATCCAGGCAATGCCTTACTAAAGCTACAATGAAAATGAGAAGGGATATATTCTTCTTCAACTGTAAATCCTAGCGATTTTATGCAATCAATCGCTTTTTTTAGATCGTGTGCTTTAATTAATAAATCAATATCTGATGTAGATCTAGCACCTATGTGACCAAAATATTTTTCTGCAAATACTACACCTTTAATTGGAATAACATCAACTTCAATATCCTCAAATTTGTTTAGAATTTGTTCTGTTTGGTTTTTAATAAATAAATTTAGGTATAATGTTTCATTGTATTTTTGAGTCAACTGTTCTTGAAAAAAAAGGGGTGTTTGATTAAGTATCCCTTGTTGTTTTAATAAATAATAAATTTGGGAGTGAATTTCAAAAAACTCAATATCCTCCATGGCTTGCTTATAAAATTCTTCGTCAGTTGGTACAGGAATTTGTGGATTATATAATGCTTGTATTAAATGAACAATCAAAGATTTCAGCCCCTTTCTGTTTAGATCAATATTAATTTAAGCATTTAAAGTTATAGTATTGTTTTCTTTTAACTGTTGAGAAACTTGCATATAATATAAGTTACGATATAGTCCGTCTTTTACTACGAGTTCCTCATGGCAGCCTGTTTGCACAATTTTTCCCTCGTCCATTACGATAATGAAATCTGCATTTTGAATCGTTGATAATCGGTGTGCGATGACAAGTGTTGTTCGATTCATCATTAATCGATCTAAAGCTGTTTGTACTTGCTGTTCAGTTTTGCTGTCTAGTGCAGATGTTGCCTCATCTAACAAGAGAATAGGTGCATCTTTTAATATGGCCCTTGCTATGGCAATTCGCTGTTTTTGTCCCCCGGACAGTTTTATACCTCTTTCGCCAATTTCTGTGTCATATCTATTCGGCAGAGACATAATAAACTCATTGATGTTAGCAGCCTTTGCAGAATCGATCATTTCCTCCTCAGTAATAGTAGTACCTGGACGTGCTAATAGAAGGTTTTCCTTTATTGTTCCTCCGAAAAGGAAGGTTTCCTGAGGAACATGGGCAATTGAACTTCTTAGTTCAGAAGGAGAGAGGTTTTCAATTGGCATATCATCAATCAAAATGCAGCCAAATTGCGGTTTATAAAAACCTTGCAGTAAATTAAATAGAGTTGTTTTCCCTGCACCGCTTAAACCGACAATTGCAGTTACTTTTCCTGCTTGAATCTGTAAATTAAAATGATTCAATATTTTTTGTTGTTCATCGTAGCTAAACGTGATGTTTTGGAACTGAATTGACTTTATTACCGGTTTAGCTGGGGAATAGGTTGCTACATCCGTAGATTCAGTTGGTAATTCCAAAATCTTTAGGAGCCTTTCTACAGCTGTAATTGATCTTTGGAAGCCTGCCCATTGACCTGCTAGTCCTGTTAACGGATATACTAAATGATTAACTAGATTGATAAAGGTTAATAACGAGCCTACTGACATGACTCCATCTGAAACAAAATATGCGCCTAAACAGAGACTGATAAGAAATGTGAAGGAGCTTACAGCTTGTCCGCCTGCATAAAACCATCCACCTAGTTTTGTGTTATTTAATTCTAGAGAATATAGCTGTTGATTTTGCTTGGTGAATTTTTTATATAGCAATTTTTCCATTGTAAACGAACGAATCACAGAGAAGCCAAGAAAAGTTTCGTTAAGCAGGTTATTCATAGTACCTAGTAGGCTATGTATGAGTCTACTGTTTCGCCGAAGTAGTAGACCGAAAACGATACCTGATAGTGCTGCGAGAGGCGCAACTAATACACTTAATAAAGCTAATTTCCAATTGATATAAACTAAATAAATAAAAACAGTAATATAAATAAGAGGAAGTCTAATCAAGTTAATAAGACTCCTTCCTATAACTCCATTAATGTTATGAATATCATTAGTAAAGTGAGATAATAATTCTCCTGAACGGAGGTTAGAAACATCTTTGGCAGGGAGTAGTAATATATGTTTAAATAATTGTTTTTTTAAATCTCTTTTCACACCGTTTGTTGCGACAGATTCGAAGTAAGTATCAAAAAAAACTGATGTAATACTCATGAATGTTAGGATACATGCTAGCGGAACTAGCCATTTTATACGCTGAAAGTCGCTTCTTACAGCTGCGTCCAAAATATTTCCAAAGAGCCAAGCAAACGTTAAAGTAAGGAAGATATCAATAAATAGCAAGAAAAGGAGAACCATATACGCTGTGCGATGTCTCATAATATAAGGCCTTAATAAGGAAAAGGTTTTTTGTATGTCTTCCATTGTAAAGTATTGTTTCATTGTATTTAGTATCGCCTGTTTTTTTCGTCCGATCATATGAACCTCTAATTTTATATTTTTTTATAAAATGTATTCTCTGTCATAGATATGAAAATTGATAATGTTTATGCCAGAGAATTCAATTGTAAAGATAACAATGAACACTCTGGCAGACATGTATTTATCCCGCATTAACGGGCAGTATGCCTCCCACCTCAAGATTCAGAGAGAAGCAAAGAAGATAGGTGGGGAATAACTGCCTGTAAAAGCCCGATTGGTTCAACTAACCGTCAGTGGGGGATGAAAAAAACTCCCCACTGACGGAAGTTTCACTTTATTATTTAATTGCCTTTTCCACCGCCATGGCCGCCGCCATTCCCGTGATGCGGACCTGTATATGGAGGGTTTGGATAGTGTATTCCTCCATTTCCGTGTCCTGGGTGATCTACATTACCCTGCCCTTTGTTCCAGCTTTGGGCGGTTTCAAAGCGGATAGGTTGACTGCTTAATACCATAGGACGAGAATAGGATTTTTTTCTATTTTGATTCTCTGTCTTCATCGTTTTACCCCCTAAAATAAAATGTAGCGCTTGTTGTTCATTATAAAGAACGAGAGATGCGAAGTAAAGATACATAAAATGATATTTTCTAAATTTTTTATTATATCAATAAGTAATTATTTCCCATATCAAGATTGTCAGGAATCAAAGGAAATATATGTGGAATAGATACTACTGGAATGTACCGCTTTGTCATACTTTTCATCAATAAGGATGAAAAACCACCCATTGATAGAAGTTTCACTTTATACTTGTATTTCATTACTGCAAAATAAAGAATTTGTTCGTGGTGCTAGATTAAAAAAAGAAATGAAGGGACTAAAAAAAGAGTACAAACCATATGGGAATTTTGTAAGTTTCTAAGTTGAAAAGAGTAAGGGATAGCATAGAATGTTTCAGTAGCTATATCTATTTTGAATCATATAAAAATATATTTACAAACAGAATATCGGTGTTTAAAATGAAAATAAATTCATTATATAGAACAAAATAAAGTTTGTTGTTCATCTTAACGAATTAGATGTAAGTTTTTACTAAAGGAATTAAAATTTTGTCACACGTATAAACCAATATAAAATATAGGAGTTCATGCTATGGAAAATATATTAGTTCAAATAGGAGAACATATAGTTTCAATCTATTCTACATCTGAAAAGTTAATGGATTGGATAAAAACACATTTTCAAATTGCTGAAGGAAATCATGTTGCAAAAATTAACTCACCAAATTTATCTATTCGTATTGAAGACAATTATGGAGTTCCTTTTGTGGATTATCATGTAGAAATCTGTTCCGGTTCAGACAAGATTACGTACCGACGTGCTGATTATGTCATAGATGTTAACAGTGTATATAATGAAGCAACGATTTCAGTTTATGATGAACTAGCTTTAAAACACGCTTTACATAATCTATATAGCGCTTTTATCGTCCATAATCGTTGGGGACTGTTAATTCATTCATCTTGTGTGGATCATCAAGGAAAAGCTTATCTATTTAGTGGTCAATCGGGAGCAGGTAAATCGACAGTTGCTAAGTTATCAGCCCCTAGACCGCTTTTATCTGACGAAGCCACTATTGTGAAAATAAATGAGAATGAAATTAAAGTGTTTGATTCTCCATTTCGAAGTGAATTAACGACATCTTATGTTCATCAATCTTGTCATCTTTCGTCAATTTATCTTCTAATTCAATCGTTGGATGTGAAAGCTTTACCAGTGAAAAAGTCAGACGCTATGTTAGGAATAATGGATAAAATTTTTTATTGGCACCATGACTCTTTAGAAACAGCAAAACTATTGGATATGTGTAAACAATTAGTAGAAAAAATTCCAGTTTACAATATGTATTTTCAAAAAAATGATAGCTTTTGGGAGATGATATCATGAATCTAAAATACGAATGTACAAAAAACATAAATATTGTAGAAATTGATAATGAGTGGATTGTCATGGATACAGAAAATTTTACGGTAACAAAAGTAAATGCTATCGGTGCTTATATTCTAGAGGAAGTAAGAGGACAAAGAGAGCTTGAAGACATCATTTGTAATATTGCAGATAACTACGATGTTGATTTAAATACAGCAAGATCAGATGCATTGGTTTTTCTAGAAGAATTAAAAGGGATAGGTTTAATCCAGGATGAAAGAGCATAGCCTTCCAGTTTCAGGTATAAAATATTTGCTTCAAAAGCAAGGGTGGGTTGATATTCCTTCCTCTGGAGTCAGCATGTATCCTCTGATTAAAGAGGGGGATATTTGTAGGTTTATCCCTTTAGGGAGTAAGGAAGTAAAAAAAGGTGAAGTTCTACTATTTGTATCGAATCAAGGACAGTTAATAGGGCACAGATATTACGATAATTTTGTTGAAAAGGGTGTGCTTTACTATGTATGTAAGGGAGATACGAATATTTCCGTTGACTCCCCTATAAAAAAATCTCAATTAATAGGGAAGTTAGTTTTCATTAAAAAAAAGAAATTTCAACTGAATTCCCAAGGTTTCATAGCTCAATTATGGGGAGGTATTGTCTTAACCTTCCCTAGTTTGCCGAGGGGTTGTAAAAAATATCTTGACTTACGGACAAGATTGAGGATATGGAGCAAATAGAAAGTTCACTATAATGAACTTAATACTTGAGAAAATATTATCTAAAAATTCCGTTTATTAATTGACTTAGAAAAGGTAAAGTGATAATTTTATCTTATATAAGTTCTTTTTATAGAACAAAATAACTATATAATAAAAAGTAGATAGTAATATTAATTCGTAGCATTTAATTGGTAATTTACTGAAGAAAAAACTTAAGTTCTTTAAAAAGAACAAAAATAACGTAACACAATGCAGGAATTCAACCACATATTAACGGTTATTTATCTAAATAGGCTTTTATTTACTTGTTGCATAACGGGAGGAAAAAATGAGTGCTATAACAGGGATTTTACATTTTAATGATGAGCCTATATCGATTGAGCACGGTACAAGATTAATGAAGGATTTGCAAAAATATCCTGCTGATGATGTTCAAATATGGCACAAAGATAACGTCTTCCTCGGTTGTCACGCACAATGGATTACACCAGAGTCCATTGGTGAACAAATGCCTTTTTATGATTACGAAAGACAATTAGCAATCACAGCAGATGCCATTATTGATAATCGTGATGAGTTATTTGAAAGGCTACAAGTGGATTATGCCGATAGAAAAAGGATGACAGACAGCGAATTAATCTTGCTCTCTTATCAAAAGTGGGGGGAAGAAACTCCTAAGTATTTAGTAGGCGATTTTGCTTTTATGATTTGGGATGAGAGAAACCGAAAACTATTTGGAGCAAGGGACTTTTCTGGGAGTCGGACTCTCTATTTTTATCGTGGCCAGCAACGATTTGCTTTTTGTACGCTTATAAAGCCGTTATTTACTTTACCATATATCGAGAAGGCCCTGAACGAGCAATGGCTTGCTGAATTTTTAGCCATACCAGTGAATTTCGAATCGGTAGATCCTTCTTTAACAGTTTATAAACATATAGAACAGGTACCTCCTTCGCATATTATCTCGGTGAAGGACGGCAGAGTAACGCTTTTGAGATATTACACACCGGTTGCTGGAGAAATGCTCCGGCTCAAGTCAAATGAAGAATATGAAGAAGCATTTCGAGAGGTATATCAAAGTGCGGTAAAGGCACGTTTACGCACGCACCATCAAGTAGGAGCTCATTTGAGCGGAGGACTGGATTCAGGTTCTGTTGTTAGCTTTGCTTCAGGAGATTTACGCAAGGAGAATAAGAAATTACATACGTTTAGTTATGTCCCGGTAGATGGCTTTGTAGATTGGACACATAAAGGTAGAGTAGCTGATGAAAGACCTTTTATTCAATCGACTGTACAGCATGTAGGAAATATAAAGGATCACTATTTGGATTTTGCAGGAAGAAGTCCCTTATCAGAAGTTGATGATTGGCTTGAAACATTGGAGATGCCATATAAATTTTTTGAGAATACTTTTTGGTTAAAGGGGGTTTATGAAGAAGCACATCAGCAAGGAATAGGTGTACTTCTGAGTGGACAAAGAGGTAATTGGACAGTATCATGGGGCCCTGTTTTAGACTATCAAGCTATGCTTTTGAAAAGGCTGCGTTGGATTCGCTTTTTCCGTGAGCTGCATTTATATAGTAGAAACATAGGGGTAAAAAAATCGAGAGTCTTCGCAGTAGTAAGAAAAAAGGCATTTCCATTTTTAAATCAGGTATTTTCATCTGAAGAACAAAGCCTTTTTCCAGTAATAATCAATCCAGAATTTGCAAAAAAAATGAATGTTTTAGATAAACTCAAAGAGCATGATATCGATATCACTGGTTCCTCTATTTCAACTGCATATGAAATGAAACAGCAACAGTTTGAGCAATTGTATTATTGGAGTATAAATGGGACGTATGGAACGAAATTATCTCTACGTTACTCTTTATGGGATCGTGATCCAACGAATGATTTACGAATGATTCAATTTTGTTTATCAGTTCCGGAAGAGCAATATGTCCAAAATGGTTTAGATCGGGCGCTTATTCGAAGAGCAACAAAAAACTATCTGCCTGATAGGGTTAGGTTAAACCAACGGGTTCGAGGTGTTCAGGGAGCAGATGGAGTGTATCGTATGGCTCCTGCTTGGAATAAATTTATTGAGGAACTTCAACAGCTTAGCACAGATCCTATAATCTCTGAATTTCTAAATGTAGAAGTAATTAAAGCAGCAATTTTAAAGATTCGAGAGGAACCGCGGCCAGAATACGCGTTTGATTTAGACTTTAGAATTTTAATGCGTAGTTTAATCGTTCATCGGTTTATAAAAAACTTTACTTGAAAGGGGGTGATACCATGAAAAAAGAGTGGCAAAAACCAGTACTAGAAGTACTTGATATGAACATGACTATGGCTGGTCCTGGACATAAGGTTCCTGACGCAGTTCAGCCTGATCCTGATGATCCTGTGAAGTATAGCTAAATTATGAAAAATTTTAAAGCCCTTATATAGCTTGAAACCATATAAGGGCTTTAAAAATAACTTTGTTGAAAATGTGGAGTGAACATGATGATAAATACCGTAAGAAATGTGGCATATAAAGCTTTCGGATTAAGAATAGTAAGCGAAATTCCTCTACCAGAATTACCTCAAATGAGTGAACAGAAGGATATGGCAGATATCACAATTGAAATTGCCGATTTATCTGGACAATGGCGTAAATATACTGCAGAGCAACAACAAAGGTTTGTTGTTGAAGAAAATGTAGTGATGTTTCAGGTCCCTCATACTGCTATATTTTCTATACAAGAAGGAAAAAAAATTATTTTTTCACCTATACTGGGGGCGGAAGAAGATAAAATACGGCTTTATATTCTTGGAACTTGTATGGGAGCGTTATTAATGCAGAGAAAAATACTCCCATTACATGGAAGCGCGATAGCCATTGATGGAAAGGCTTATGCTTTGGTAGGTGATTCAGGGGCTGGAAAATCAACTCTTGCTTCAGCATTTTTGTGTAAAGGATATCAACTTTTAAGTGATGATGTGATTGCTGTGTCCCTTTCATATGAAAATTCTCCATTTGTTATGCCGTCTTATCCGCAGCAAAAGTTATGGCAGGAAAGCTTAAATGAATTTGGAATGGAAACAACACACTATCGTCCGTTGTTTGAAAGAGAAACGAAGTATGCTGTACCTGTATCTTCCCAATTTTTTGCTGATCCACTACCTCTTGCAGGTGTGATTGAACTAGTTAAAACGGAGAATGAAAGCATTAAAATTCTTCGAACTGAAGGACTTGAGCGTTTGTACACCTTATTTCGGCATACATTTCGTAACTTTTTAATCCCACGTTTAGGATTGATGGAATGGCATTTTGCAAATTCTGCAAATATGGTAAATAAAATTGATATGTTCCAATTACAACGTCCGACTTCAAGGTTTACAGCTCACGAACTTGTGTCTCTCATTTTAAGTTCTTTAAATAAAGGAGGAATATAGATGATTAATGCTCAAAAGATTTCCTTAGAGTGCCAGGTTGTACAAAGTAAAGGAAACATCGTAAGCGATATGGATGGAGAAAAAGTAATGTTGAATGTTCAAAAAGGAAAGTACTACAATTTGGGTGAAATGGGAGGAGAAATATGGGATCTTATTGAAGAGCCAATCACGGTTGCTCGTTTGGTTACTACGTTAATATCCAATTATAATGTAGAACGAATAGAGTGTGAAGAACAAGTTCTTTCCTTTTTAGAACTTTTATTCAAAGAGAATTTAATTCATATTGAAGATTAGTTTTATATCTTTTTACTAGATTTGTTAGGAAGGGATTCATGAACATTGTGAAAAAGTTAAGAATATTTTTATCGTTGAATACGAAAACAAAGCTTTTATTTTTAGAGGCTTTTATTTTTTTAGGGTGGGCTCGTTTTCTTAAAAGTATACCATTTTCTAAAGTTGCACCTTCTTTAGGCGATCACATGAATGAAACACCTTTTACTCACATTCAGTTACACAGAGAGGTATTAAAGAATGTGTCTCATGCCATACATATTATGAGCCGTTATACGTTTTGGGAAAGCCAATGCCTTGTTAAGGCGATAGCTGGGATGAAGATGCTCGAGAAACGTCAAATTGAAAGTACTCTTTATTTAGGAACCGCTAAGGATGATAATGGAAAATTGATTGCGCATGCCTGGTTACGTAGCGGTCCTTTTTATGTTACTGGATCGGAAGGAATGGAGAAATTTACTGTCGTTGGAAAATTTGCAAAGAGGATAAGCGAGGAAACTACTAAAGGAGAATACAATGAGTAATGATTTTAGTATCGATGTGGAATTTATGTCTAAGGAATTAAAATTCTTGCTTGAGGTTTTGAAATTGAAAGATGACGATGTCATGCCAGTGAACAGCAATAAATGGTTTATAGACATTGATTGGAATAAATTTCTTGAACTAGTAATGCATCATCGCGTCTATTCATTGATTTATTCAAAGGTGAAAAAGATAGATGAAAAATTGATTCCTTCACATGTTGTTCAAACTCTGTATCGATGGTTTAAAAAAAATACGTTTCAAATGCTGCATTTAAGTGCTGAAATGGAACAAGTAAGTAAACTGTTTACCGAAAATGAGATTCGTACCCTTTTTTTAAAAGGACCAGTGCTTGCTTATGATCTGTATGGAGATATCTCTTTGCGGACATCCTGTGATTTGGATATTCTGATTCCTATTCATAAGCTAGAAGAAGCAGAAAGCCTTCTTTTAGAGCAGGGTTACGTGAAAGATGAGTATATTCAAACGATATTAAATGATTGGAAATGGAGGCATCATCATATAACATTTTTCCATCCTCAAAAGCAAATTAAACTTGAAATTCATTGGAGGTTAAACCCTGGTCCTGGAAAGGAACCAAGTTTTGAGGAATTGTGGGAACAAAAACGAAAGAGCACACTTACGAGTTATCCTGTGTACTTATTAGGAAGTGAGGACTTGTTTCTATTTCTTGTTTCTCATGGTGCACGTCATGGATGGTCAAGACTGCGTTGGTTAGTAGATATAAACCAAATGGTGAAGCAAGAGCTCAATTGGAAAAAAATTAACGAACTATTTAAAAAATATCAATGCGGGCATGTAGGAGGACAAGCACTAGTTCTTGCTGCGGAGCTCTTAGATACAAGAATTACGGAAGAAATGAAAATGTTGACAAATCAGAGAAGGTCAAGACAATTGGCGCAAGATGCGCTATTTTATATTAAACAAATGATAAATCTGCATACAGATCCTGTTCCAGATGAAGTAGCTGCGTATCACAGTCGACATTTATTTTCATTAATGTCAAATCGACAAAAGTTTTTATTTATTATGAGTTATCTTTATCCTTATCCCATTGACGCTAAAACGTTACCACTACCTAAACCCCTTCACTTTTTGTATTTTCCTTTACGTCCTTTTTTATGCTTCTGGAGGAAAACAAGGAAACACGCTTTAACATAAGGGGGGATAAAAATGAAACATATTTTATATTTTATGAAGCAATTGCATTCTTTTTCAGGAAGAATTCTTTATGTAAATCTTTTTGGAATGGTTTTGATTAGTTTGCTTGAAGGTATAGGGCTTCTTTTATTAATTCCTATGATAAGTATGAGTGGAATTGTCAATATGGGGGGAGAGGATTCTCCCATTTCGTTTATTTTTAAATTTTTGCAGGAAGCTCCTAAAGCAACTAGTTTATCTTTTATTTTAGGTATATACATTTTAGTAGTCGTTAGTCAAAACCTTTTACAAAGAAATTTAACCATTCGGGATGTGAAAATTCAACAAGGCTTTACTCGGCAGTTAAGATTGGATATTTATAGTGCTATTTTGCAGGTGAAGTGGAGTTTTTTTCTAGAAAAAAGGAAAACTGATCTTATAAACACATTAACTTCAGAATTAGCACGTGTCAGCTATGGGATTAATCTTGTTTTGCAGTTTTTAGCTTCTATCGTTTTTACCTTCATACAGATTTGCATTGCTTTCTGGTTATCTATTCAAATAACTATATTTGTTTTATTTTGTGGTTTGTTCTTTTCAATCGTTTCTCGTATTTTCATTAAAAAAGCCAGAATACTAGGGAGCAAAACATCTGAGTTAGCGCAAAGTTATCTTTCGGGTATAACAGACCATTTTAATGGGATTAAAGATATAAAAAGTAATACTTTAGAAGGGTCACAGTTAATATGGTTTCGCTCCTTAACGAGAAAAATGACTGACGAACAAATTGAATACATGAAAATAAGGTCAGCTTCTCAGCTTTTTTATAAAATTTCATTGGCTGTTCTAATTGTAGTTTTTATTTTTTTATCTGTGACGTTGTTTCACGCCCAATCAGAGCAATTATTGTTAATCATTCTTATTTTCTCTAGACTATGGCCAAGATTTACAAGCATTCAATCCAACCTGGAACAACTAGCTGCAAGTATTCCCGCTTTTAAGTCTTTAATAGAATTGCAGGAGGAATGCAAGAAAGCAGCGGAATTGCAAGATATAGAACAACGTTATAAACATGTAAAACCAATGTCTATAGAAAAAGGGATTGAATGTCGGAACGTATATTTCCGTTACAATCAAAAAGAATCCTTATATGCTCTTCAAAATGTTAACTTACAAATTCCATCTAAATGTATGACAGCTATAGTCGGACGTTCGGGTGCTGGAAAAAGTACATTGATTGATATTTTAATGGGACTCATGCAGCCGGAAAAAGGACAAGTATTAATAGATAGTACTCCTCTCACAAGTGATAATTTATTGTCATTAAGAAGGTCCATTAGCTATGTACCGCAGGATCCATTTCTATTTAATGCAAGTATAAGAGAAAATTTGTTAATGATTGAACCGGATGCAAGCGAAGAACAAATTTGGGAGGCGCTGGAATTTTCAGCAGCAGCTGAATTTGTAAGGAGGCTTCCGCAAGGGCTTGATACATTCATTGGAGACCGCGGAGTTCGACTTTCTGGAGGGGAACGACAGCGACTCGTACTAGCTAGGGCTATTTTACGAAAACCTTCAATTCTCGTTTTGGATGAGGCAACAAGTGCGTTAGATACGGAAAATGAAGCGAAAATTCAAGCTGCACTAGAAAGGTTAAAGGGAACAATGACCATTATCGTTATTGCTCACCGTTTATCAACGATTCGAAATGCCGATCAGGTGATTGTATTAGATGGGGGAGAAATCGTTCAAAAAGGAGCCTTTATCCAATTGGCAAAAGAAAAAAGAGGTATGTTTAGTAAACTGTTAGGAACTCAGACAGAAATGAGTGTCTAAAGATAGGAAGAAGTGAAGGTGATTATTAGCAGCAGGTCTTGACGGAATTAAAAATACACTAGCGGTACCACCTGCAGTAGATCGCAACACTTATGTGATGACACCAAAAGAACGTGAAAAAGCAGGTATCATGGATTTACCAGCTACATTAGCACAAGCACAAAATGAATTAAAATCAAATGAAATCATTTGCGGTGCGTTAGGTGATCATTTACTTGAGCATTTCATCGAAGCAAAAGAAATTGAGTGGGATACGTTCAGAACACAGGTTCACCAATGGGAACGCGATCAATATATGACTCTTTACTAAGAGTTTCAACCCCTTGATACATTAGGTATTAGGGGGTTTTTGGTTGCAAAAAATGGTGTGCTGAAGGTTGAAAAAATTTCTTGGTGAATTGATGTTTTATCATATCTGGCGAGAAGACCCCCACCTCAAGCGCGAAGCGGTAGGTGGGGGTAGTTCAATTACTATTGGTGCATTTCTAGGTATTTGGACAGATTATAAGACAAGCCTTGTATATGATGCGAGAAGAGTGGATGGTCCTTTTTTTAATGTTCTTTATTATAGTAGAAGAAAAGATAGTTTCATTTCTGTATATAGCAGAAGTTAGTATTGTAGCGTTAGTAAGTATAATGATAGGGGAACGAACTAACAAATATTTTACGAGTTTGTTAGTTTTATGAAAGTAAATAGAGTTTAATCATTTAGATTTTACTTTCATCATTTACTTCAATTGATATCAATTTTCTCGTTGGGGGTACCTGTTTTCATTAGGTTGATGAACATGTGGCGAAACTCCTAAAAGCGATTCGCGATAGCTTACGATAAATTATATTTTTTAGACACCTGAAAGAGTGCTTTTCTACGTGAGTTTATACTGTATTATAAAAATAGAAAGATTTAGTTAGGGTCCTCATTTGCCGTTGATACTTTCTCATAATTTTAACAAGTTTCACATAATGTACACAAATTCACTATATGCACTATGATAATATAGAAATTGTAAGCAGTTGGTAAATAATGTGTTATTATGCCCTGTTTTTATATGTCTATCGGCTGATCCAAAATATGAGTTATGTAATAATATTATTTTAGAATGTAACGGAGATGATAAAATATGACGACCTGGTTTATACTTTCGTTGATTCTTTTTTTTGCTATTAAATTAATAGTGACGAGTCTTCCAACCTCTGTTGTGGAATCGTTTGTCAGCAAATTTGAATTGCATCCAAAACTTAATGAAGCTGCTGTCACCGTAACCATCGACGGAAAATGCTTAGAAGGTGAAGATAAAATTCAAGTTATTAATCATTTTAACGAAGCGTTATTTTTAGAGAAATATTATTTTCCTCCACAGAGCAGCGGTACTCCATTGGTCATTGATACTAAGAGGGGCAAAAAAGACGTTAGGTTTTCTATATACAGTTACAACGATCACGTTGATGTGTTCAAACAGAACAAGAAGAAAGTAGTTGCGTATAGCCTGCGTTCCGATAGCCTTCAAAAAAGTCCTATGTTAGTAACGGGAGATGTAGTTTAAAAGGATCGTCAAAGACGGTCCTTTTTAAATAGAAATTTTATTTTCTTTGTTTTGAAGTATTAAACATTTTTGGAAGAGTCACAAAGCGTGCACCTTTAGATGTAAGGTCAGGAATAAATTGATCAAGGGCATTTACAGAACCTTGTAGTTTCCCACCTGGTGCAGAGTGTTGCAAGAGAATACTTCCAGGGAAGGTATTTCCTAATACTGTGTTAGTAATTACCTCAGCGTTTAACCCTTTCCAATCTAATGTATCGACACTCCATTGAATAATCATAAAGTTTTGTTCAGTAGCCCACTTAACTTGATCTTCATTTATAATGCCATAAGGCGGACGGAATAGTTTCGGAGAATATCCTATTAGTTTTTGTAATATGTTTTCTGTTTTTAAAATTTGTTCATGATATTGCTCATCACTTATTTTTGCCAAGTTAGGGTGGTTATAAGTATGATTCCCCACGATGTGTCCCTCGTTAACAATTCGTTTTACAACTTCAGGATATCTTTCGGCATTTTCACCTAGCAAAAAAAATGTAGCTTTTACACCATATTTTTTTAACTTATCTAATACTTGTGGAGTATATAGGAGATCGGGACCGTCATCAAATGTGAGAGCAACTTCGGATTTATTATAAGGTCCTGCAAAAGCGTATGCATATTCTTCAACCCAAGGAAAAGGAGTCCATGATCCTCTCGTTGCTGCTTCTTTGGATTGAATCTGAAAAGGAAACGGGGCTTGTGATGAAACAGGAACTGATTTCATATAATCTAAAGGATAAGATGGGTTATGAATTGATGAATATGAAACCATTGAAGGAAGAACACAAGGCGAAATATGATTGTAGGGAGTGCCCTGAAAGGGAAATATTACTTTGGGTGGATAAAAAGAATACATGATTGAAATACCTCCTTAGAAAAGATAGAAATCTCTCTAAAACTTTTATATGCCAATAATTACAGTTTGGTTAGGGAAGAAAAAAGTGTGAGTAGTTTGTTTTTCACCCATATTTATGGGTGATAAGATTTATATCTCAATGGGGCGGGAGAGATAAAGAACCCCTCAACTACCTAATTTTTACTTTATTTTATAAAAATTGGAATAGTACCTTGTAATATTCAGTACTGAATGGTATATTATGGTTAATTAAGTACCTTGTATTGAATAGTACTGAATTGGGAAGGAGGATTGCCTTTGAACGTTCAATTTAAAAAAGGTGTATTGGAGCTTTGCGTTCTTGCGCTTGTAAGGAAACGAGATTGCTATGGCTATGAATTAGTTCAGCAAATTTCAAATAAGTTTTTAATATCAGAAGGATCAGTGTACCCATTGTTACGTCGTCTGACGAAGGAAGGGTACTTTCAGACATATTTAAAAGAATCATCGGAAGGGCCTCCGCGGAAATATTATCAGTTAACAGATCAAGGTGCAGAGCAACTCTATACGCTTGTGACAGAATGGCGTGATTTTGCAAGGGGAGTACAAGAAATTATTGAAGAGGTGTAGCGAATGACTAAAGAACAATTTTTTCATGAATTATCAGAACACCTTAGAAGATTGCCAGAAGAAGAACGGAACGAAATTTTGTATGATTACGAGGAACATTTTCGATTTGGAATAGAAGAAGGGAAAACAGAAGCGGAAATTATAAAAGCGCTCGGTTCGCCTAAAACAATTGCTAAGGAAACGTTAGCGTCTCATCGCTTAGAGCAGGTGAAGCATAATCCAACTTTTTCTAATGTAGCAAGAGCGATTGTGGCAATCATTGGACTCAGTTTTTTAAATTTAGTTGTTGTATTAGCCCCGTTATTAACAATCGGAAGTCTTATTTTCACACTTTGGACAGTTAGTGCTGTATTTGTTTTATCACCTTTACTTGTGTTAACAAAAATTATTTTTGCTCAAATTTTTATTTTATCTGATGTATTCGTTTCTATTCTACTCTTCGGTATTGGTTTACTTTTAGGGATTGGTGCTTATTATTGTACAGTTTGGTTTAAAACGCTTTTTGTCAAATACGCCAATTGGAATTTAAAAGTAATTAAAGGGGAGTAGATAAAATGAGGAAAATTGTATTCATAGCACTTGTTTGTATTGTGATTGGAGGAATTGGTTTATTTTTTGCAGGATCAGCTTTTTTTATGAAATCTGTGACTGGGTCAGCGGAAACAAAGAAATTGGAACAGAAACAATTTAAAAATGATCAAATTAAAAATATCAACGTTGACACAGATGTAGGAGATGTTGTGATTGAAAAAGGAAAGACTGATTCATTTGAAGTTCGGTATAATGGTAATCAGGAAAAACGAAAGTTAGACGTAAATGAGAAGGGCGAAACGCTACAAGTGGAAGTGAAAACAAAAAAGAAACATATATTTGATTTTTCTTTTTTTTCATTTGGTTTCAAAGGTGAAAGTTTAATAGTCGTTGTACCTGAACGCGTATACAATCAAATTGAAATAGAGACAGAGGCGGGAAATATTCAAGTGCGAGACATTCAAAGTGAAAATGTATCCGCACATACAGCAGCAGGTGAAGTAGAAATGAAGCAAATAAAATCGAATAACGTGAATACTTCATCTAGCGCGGGGGATATTGTTTTGCATAAAGTAGAAGGAAAAGTACTTGCAGAAGCAACAGCAGGAAATATAGAGGTAACGCAGCATAACCCGCAATATAGTATTGAAGCGGAGTCAGCAGCAGGAGATATCAATATTCAGCTACAGGAAGTACCGAAAGATGCCGTTGTAAAGGGCTCTTCTCATGCAGGAGATGTAAAGATTTTCGGGAAAGAAAATAAAGAAATTACATTAGGGAACGGAAAGGTACAGATTAGCGGGGAAACAGCAGCAGGAAATGTAAAAATCAAGACGAATTAAAAACAGACCAGCTCAGCTGGTCTGTTTTTAGTGTAAATGACGATAGACACCAATTACTTTTCCGATAACAGAAACGTTATCTAAAATGATAGGCTCTAAAGAAGAGTTTTCTGGCTGCAAACGGAAATGATCTTTTTCTTTGTAAAAACGTTTTACCGTAGCTTCATTGTCCTCTGTTAAAGCGACAACGATCTCACCATTGTAAGCAGATTGCTGTTGGCGAACAACAACTAAGTCTCCGTCAAAAATACCGGCTTCAATCATACTATCTCCGGAAATGCGTAACATAAATACTTGATCTGAGCCTGAAACGAGGTTTGCCGGAAGTGGGAAATGTTCTTCTACACTTTCAACTGCTGTAATTGGTGAACCAGCTGTAACTTTCCCGACAATCGGTACGTGAACGACTGGTTGTGTATCCGTTTCGATGTTATCGTTTCCTAAAATTTCAATGGCTCTCGGTTTTGTTGGATCGCGGCGAATGTATCCTTTTTCCTCTAAGCGAGATAAATGTCCGTGCACAGTAGAGCTAGAAGCAAGACCGACTGCTTGACCGATTTCACGTACGGAAGGCGGATAACCTTTTTCTTGTACTTTTTGTTTAATGAAGTCGAGAATGTCTTGCTGTCGTTTCGTTAACTTCTCCATGTTTTTCACACCTCGTTTTCTTTAAATTTTCTTACTTGTATTATAACATGTGAAAAAACATTCTACAAACATAAGTTCGAACGAATGCTTAGTTTGTGATACACTATGATGTGAAAAGTGAGATAGAGAAGAGGGTATGAAATGAATGCGATTATTTATGCACGTGTGAGCACGACGAAAGAAGCGCAGGAAACATCATTAGCACGCCAAAAAGATGAATTATTGCATTTAGCTAAGCGGTATCAAATGAATATCGTAAGAGTAGTAGAAGAGAAAGCGAGCGGATATAGCATAGAACGAGATGGTATTTTGGAAGTGTTAGATACTATTCGTGATGAACAAGTTGATGTGCTTCTCATCCAAGATGAAACACGTCTTGGGAGAGGGAATGCGAAAATTGCCTTAATGCATTGTTTACACAAAGAAGGAGTAAAAGTATATACACATGCACATAATGGCGAATTGCAGCTTTCTGACGCAGATTCAATGGTACTTGATATTATTGGTATAGTAGAAGAATACCAGAGAAAGATTCATAATTTAAAGATTAAACGTGGAATGAAGCGAGCTGTAGAAAATGGATTTCGTCCAGAGAAAAACTTAAAGAATCGTCATTTAAGCACAGGGCGGGAGAAAAAAGAAGTACCTATCGAAGAGATTGTTCGTCTGCGCCGCAATGAATTAACATTTGAAGAAATTGCAGCAACGCTTCGTGGTTTTGGTCATGAAGTATCAAAAGCGACTGTACATCGCCGGTATGTAGAGTATACGAAGCAATTGCTTGATAAACAAGAGTAACTATTGTATGATAATAATCAGTTTTTAGTAGAAAGGGGATTCGAGATGCTAAGTCACGAACTCATTGAACGCATTAATTTCTTAGCGAAAAAAGCAAAAGCAGAAGGTTTAACGGAAGAAGAGCAACGTGAGCGTCAATCGCTCCGTGAACAATATTTAAAAGGTTTTCGTCAAAACATGTTAAACGAATTGAAATCAATCAAAGTTGTTAACGAAGACGGTAAAGACGTTACGCCGAAAAAGTTAAAAGAATTAAAAAAACAAAATAAAGCAAAGTTAAATTAAAAGATGGGCGCAGCCCATCTTTTTTAAGTTTGATAGGAAAATTCATTATTTAACAACTTTCCAATTATGATTAGTCATCGCTTCGATTGTTTTTCGTTCTAATATGTAATTTGCAATGAGCTCAGACATATCAATTGGTATATCTTTTATAATGGGCTTATTTTGATACATTACGTAATTTCCGCCACCACTTGCACGATAATTGTTCATGACAACGTCATACTCTTGATGCAAGTGAATAGGAGACCCTTCATATTGTAGGGAAACGACTCTTTCCCCAACTGGTTTTGAAATGTTTAATATGTATGAAATTCCTTCCCACATATCGTAATTATAATGCTGCGGTTTTGGTTTGATATATGCAGGGTTTACAATGATATTTCCATCTGTATCTAACGAGAAATATTCGGCAGATAGTTCAAGGGCCTCTTTTATATCTTTTCCTGTAACACGAATGACCTTTAGGGTATTGGGATAAATATAATTCGAAACAATATCTCTCATTGTAATGCGGTTTGGAAAGCCGGAAGATTCATTATGAAACAAGCTTGTACAAGAAATATTCACTCCAGCTACATCCATCTGTACTTTATTTATAAATTCGATGAAGGGATGATCTTGCAAACGAGTTTGCATCGCATTGCGAATCAGCATATCACCAATAATAGTACCAATAGGTTGATCTAACCAACGCTGAGTTTGATTTTCATATGTAGATGCCAGTGAAAGTACCATTTCGTCTGCTGGAACATTTTCCGCAGATAACAATTCAGAATAACATTCCTCAACAATCCACTCGGTATTATCCTTTTTTAAGGAGACGTGTACTTTTCCTAATGATTTCCCATTGCTGCCCGCCTGTAAGACGGTTACTCCATTTATTTTTGTATGAGCAATATAGCGATGTTGGTGTCCTGTTAACAATACATCGATTCCTTCTACTTCTTGACATATTGCATATCCTTGATTTTCACCAGTTAAAACTTCTGTTGGCTCTCCAGTTTGCAAATCTCGTTCAAACCCTCCGTGATATGACACAATAAGTAAATGAGGTTGTTCCTGTTTACGAATATAAGAAATCCACTTTTTTGTTGATTTTAATGCATCTTCAAAAGTTAAATTTTCAATATGTTGTGGTTGTTCCCAGTTTGGGATGTAGTGAGTTGTAACCCCTAGTATCGCAACTTTTATATCAGGATGTATATGTTTAATGATATAGGGTTTTCCAAAGTAAGGCTCCATTGTTTTTTTATCTAAAATATTAGCAGCTAGGTAGGGCATTTTTGCATTTGTAATTGCTTTGTTTAATATGTCCATTCCATAGTTGAATTCATGATTGCCGATAATTGCTGCATCATAGCCGATATGATTGGCGATGATAGACATTGGGTGTTCTTCATGCTGCATATATTTGGCGTAGTAATAAGTAAACGGAGTTCCTTGAATGAAATCACCGTTATCGATCAAGATTACATGTTCATTTTGGGTACGTTCTTGCGCAATACGTGTTGTAAGTTTTGCTAATCCGAATTCTGCTTTTTCGTTATTTTGATAGTGAATAGGGTAAACCGTACCATGTACATCACTTGTTAGTAAGATAGTTATATTTACTACATGATTCAGATTCAATAGTATCAACCTTCTTTATTGTTATCTTATGATAAATCATAACAAATAATTTTAATAAAATATTTATGGCTATTATTGATTTCATTCTTAATTCAATTCGCAAATAGATTGTATAAATCATTTGTATCCTACTTGAAAAACGTCTTCTATTTTGGGTTAATAACTGAATAGAAAACGTTTTTTATATTTTTTATCTTTTTGTGTTGACTCTAACGTTACGTCATACTTTATCGTATGTACTAAGGGAGGGCAAAATGATGACAATGAAAGTAAAAGAAGTAGCAGATTTAGTTGGTATTAGTGTGCGCACACTACATCACTATGATGAAATTGGGTTATTAACTCCTGAGGAGACGACCGAATCTGGTTATCGCCTTTATTCCAACGATAATTTGGAGACATTGCAACAAATCCTGGTTTTTAAAGAACTTGGCTTCCCTTTAAAGAAAATTAAAGAAATTATCAATGATCCTTCATTTAATCGAGAAGAGGCACTCGTTTTGCATCGTAAAATGCTGCTTGAGAAGCGCTTTAGACTCGATAAAGTGATTGCAACGATTGATAAGACGATTCAACATACGAGAGGAGAAATTCAAATGACGAACAAAGAAAAATTTGAAGGCTTTGATTTTAGTCAAAACCCATATGAGCAAGAAGCACGTGAAAAATGGGGAAATGAAGCTGTTGACAAGGCAAATAAAACAGCAGCAAACATGACGAGAGAAAAACAAGAAGAATATAATGCAATCTATAGGAAACTCGCGGCACTTCGTAATGACTTACCTGAATCAGAGCAGGCCCAAAAAGCAATTAAAGAATGGTATGATTATTTGCAGAACTTTGGTCATTATTCATTGGATGCATTTAAAGGTCTAGGGCAAATGTATGTAGATGATGAACGTTTTACAAAAAATATTGACCAATTCGGTGAAGGTTTGGCTGAGTTTATGCGTGATGCGATGGCAGTGTATGCAGATCGTAATAAGAAGTAAAATGTATGTATACAATTTTAAAGGTCCTATTCTCCATTTGGGAGAATAGGACCTTTTGTTTACGAGATAAGAAAAAGTTGGTTTTTATATTAGGAGATGTAGTGTGGTTATCAATTGTAATCAAAATACGATATTTTAATTCATAAATAAAAAATGCGGGAAAAAATATGTGTATCATTTCGGATGCAATGTTTAAAGATAATGAGGGGTTGTATGTAATTATTGATTAGTGACAAGCAATAAAGAATCCAAGGGTTTAAGAAAGGTTTGGACATAAGAGTATAGCAAATATACATTGTGAATTTTAGTACGTTTTTTGAACAAATCCGAAAAAACATCAACATATTTGTCCGTACATGTTGTATAATCTTGCAAGGAAAGATATCATATAGATGTGTAAAACGAAAACGTTTTCTACTATAAACGAAGGGAAGAATAGCATGTCATATTCAATCGAACAACTTTCTATCAACACGATTCGCACATTATCCATTGATGCGATTGAAAAAGCAAACTCTGGTCACCCAGGAATGCCAATGGGTGCAGCACCAATGGCGTATACAGTATGGACGCAATTTATGAAACATAATCCAAATAACCCAACGTGGTTTAACCGTGATCGTTTCGTATTATCTGCAGGTCATGGTTCAATGTTATTATACAGCTTACTTCATTTATCTGGTTATGATGTAACAATGGATGATTTAAAGAATTTCCGCCAATGGGGAAGCAAAACACCAGGTCATCCTGAGTTCGGTCATACACCAGGTGTAGACGCAACAACAGGTCCACTTGGACAAGGTATTGCAACAGCTGTTGGTATGGCAATGGCTGAAAGACATTTAGCAGCGAAGTACAATCGTGATGAGTATAACGTTGTTAACCACTATACATACGCAATTTGCGGTGATGGAGACTTAATGGAAGGCGTTTCTGCTGAAGCATCTTCATTAGCGGCTCATTTAGGATTAGGCCGTCTTGTTGTGTTATATGATTCTAACGATATTTCATTAGATGGCGATTTAAATCGTTCTTTCTCTGAAAGTGTAGAGGATCGTTATAAAGCATACGGTTGGCAAGTAATTCGTGTTGAAGATGGGAACGATATCGGAGCAATTACGAAAGCGCTTGAAGAAGCAAGGTCTGACGAAAAACGTCCAACATTAATCGAAGTAAGAACAACAATCGGATTCGGTTCACCAAACAAATCTGGAAAATCAGCTTCACATGGTTCTCCACTAGGTGTAGAAGAAACGAAATTAACAAAAGAAACATATGCTTGGGCATTTGAACAAGATTTCCATGTACCAGAAGAAGTATATGAGAACTTCCGTAAAACAGTACAAGATGCTGGACAAACAGCAGAAGCTGAGTGGAACACAATGCTTGATGATTATGCAAAAGCATATCCAGAATTAGCAGCTGAACTGCAAACAGCAATGAAAGGTCTTCTTCCAGAAGGTTGGGATAAGAACTTACCAACATACGAACTTGGTTCAAAAACAGCAACTCGTTCATCTTCAGGACAAATTATTAATGCAATTGCTGAATCTGTACCATCATTCTTTGGTGGATCTGCAGACCTTGCTGGTTCTAACAAAACATACATGAACAAAGAAAAAGACTTCACAAGAGAAGACTACAGCGGTAAAAATATTTGGTACGGTGTACGTGAGTTTGCAATGGGTGCAGCAATGAACGGTATTGCACTTCATGGCGGTTTAAAAACTTACGGTGGTACGTTCTTCGTATTCTCTGACTACTTACGTCCAGCAATTCGTCTTGCTGCGTTAATGCAACTGCCAGTAACATATGTGTTCACACATGATAGTATCGCAGTTGGAGAAGATGGACCAACGCATGAGCCAGTTGAACAGCTTGCAGCTCTTCGTGCAATGCCAAACGTATCTGTTATTCGTCCTGCTGATGGTAACGAATCTGTTGCAGCTTGGAAGTTAGCGTTAGAATCTACAAAAACACCAACAGCATTAATCTTAACTCGTCAAGATCTTCCAACATTAGAAGGTGCTAAAGACGATACGTATGAAAAAGTTGCGAAAGGTGCATACGTAGTTTCTGCAAGCAAAAAAGAAACTGCTGATGTAATTTTACTTGCAACTGGATCTGAAGTAAGCTTAGCAATTGAAGCGCAAACAGCATTAGCACAAGACGGTGTTGACGCAGCTGTTGTCAGCATGCCGTCTATGGACCGCTTTGAAGCACAATCTGCTGAATATAAAGAATCTGTATTACCAAAAGCAGTAACAAAACGTTTTGCAATTGAAATGGGTGCTACATTCGGATGGCATCGTTACGTTGGTCTTGAAGGAGATGTACTAGGTATCGATACATTCGGTGCTTCTGCTCCTGGTGAAAAGATTATGGAAGAATACGGATTCACTGTAGAAAACGTTGTTCGCAAAGTAAAAGAAATGCTTTAATGATTTTGGAAAAATCTCTCCGGCATGGAGGGATTTTTCTATGTAAAAAGATTTATACCGCTACTTTGGGGGCAGTAAGACCTTGATTAGGGAGAGTTTTCCATAAGTAGGGGATGAAGAAAATCTCTTACTGATCGAAGTTTCAATTTATTCGACAGAAAAAGTTTTTTCTTTCTCCGCAGTCAGACAATCATTGCATATTTGTTTCTATATAATGAAAAGAAATAAAGTTGTCCAATGCGGGAGGGAAAATATGAGAACGTATGAACTGTACTTAATTCAAGAAGATGTTACGAAGTCGTATTTCGGTCGTGAGTTTTTATTGTTTGATTTGTTTGCTCGCTTTGCACAGTCTCGTTCCCTTTCAGAAAAGAAAGTGTTGTATAAACAAATGAAGTATATTACATTGCCCTTACAAGTAATGAAATTACATCATAAAATGGAACAGGCACTGCGAACATACGGGAAATATGAAAGAAATGAGCATACGCATATTATATCTAATGGAAATGTGTACGGGGAAGTGAGTATTAAGCCGCAGTATATTCGAATGCATACTTCTGAAAATGTTGAAATGGAAACAGCTATTTTTGAAGTGCTTAGAAAATGTGAATTAACATTTCTTGCGATGGATTATGAGAGTAAACAATACGGATGGTTAAATCCTCTCAAACAAGTGCGTACTTATATATAAAAAATGTCGAATACAATCTTGTCTTATTGAAAAGGTTTTAGTACACTGTAAGGTAGACAACATGAAGGAGGAAAATATATGTCAATTTGGGTAGTTGTTCTAGTGGGCGTATTAGCACTAGTAGCAGGCGTTGCGTTAGGATTTTTCATCGCACGCAAATATATGATGAACTATTTACAAAAAAATCCACCAATTAATGAACAAATGTTAAAAATGATGATGATGCAAATGGGACAAAAACCATCCCAAAAGAAAATCAATCAAATGATGAGCGCAATGAATAAACAACAACTGAAATAAGCGCTATAAAAGGCACTCGATAGGAGTGCCTTTTTATTTTGTTTTCTAAAGTTGTTTTAAACTTTAAAAAATTCAGTAATTTTGATAAACTGAAAACATCGCTCATTTGGGATAGGAGGTATATAATGAAAGTTTTTTTTGACTTAGCATGGTTTTTTAAACAAGAGAAACGAGCGTACATAACTGGTATTTTTT
Organism: Bacillus sp. GB_SG_008; assembly: GCF_052038115.1. Classification (NCBI taxonomy): domain Bacteria; kingdom Bacillati; phylum Bacillota; class Bacilli; order Caryophanales; family Bacillaceae; genus Bacillus; species Bacillus sp. GB_SG_008. The sequence continues at coordinate 104,230 of NZ_JBPZSK010000005.1, forward strand.
TATTGTTTGGCGTTGCTCTTCTTGAGCTTGTGCCACCAAAAGTGATCGGCATCGTTGTTGATGAAATTAGCAATCATTCATTAACAGCTGAGAAGCTATTACAATGGGCAGGGATTTTAATTGGTGCTGGGGTGACGATGTATATTTTGCGTTATGTGTGGCGCATAATGATTTTCGGTTCTTCTTTAAAGTTAGCCCGTCAATTACGTCAAAAACTGTATAAGCACTTTACTAATATGAGCCCATCATTCTACCAAAAGCATCGTACCGGTGATTTAATGGCACACGCAACAAATGATATTCAAGCAGTTCAGCAAACAGCTGGCGCTGGGGTGTTAACGTTTGTAGACTCATTAGCGGTGGGCGGGTGTGTTCTTGTTGCGATGGGGGTTACGATTAGTTGGAAGTTAACATTACTCAGTTTAATTCCGATGCCAATCGTAGCGATTGCGACAAACTATTATGGAACGTTGTTACATCGTCGTTTTCATAAAGCGCAGCAGGCTTTTTCGGAAATCAATGATAAAGTTCAGGAAAGTATGAGTGGAATGAAGGTAATTCGTTCACTTGGTCAAGAAAAAGAAGATTTACAAGCATTTCGCGATAAATCGGAAGATGTAGTACAGAAAAATATTCTTGTTGCTCGCATTGATTCATTATTTGACCCGACAATTTCTTTAATTGTAGGTTTTTCTTTCTTAATTGCAGTGTGTTATGGTTCTGTATTGGTTGTTCGTGGTGAGCTTACGATAGGAGAACTTATTACGTTTACTTCTTATTTAGGGACGCTCGTATGGCCGATGTTAGCGTTTGGGTGGCTATTTAATATTATGGAGCGTGGGCGTGCTTCTTATGATCGTATTCAAAAATTATTCATGCAAGTATCAGATGTTGTGAATAGAGAAAAGGCAAGCGAAGAAGTAGCAAGTGGTAATATCGAGTTTGATATTGAGGCATTCTCGTACAAGAAAAATGAAGTGATAAATCTACAAGGGATTCATTTTTCTTTACAAAAAGGGGAAACTTTAGGGATTGTAGGACGTACTGGAGCAGGAAAAACAACATTATTAAAGTGTTTAATTCGAGAATATGATCATTTTGATGGAGCGGTACGAGTTGGAGAAACCGATATTCGAGATATGACGTTACATGCTATTCGTTCCGCTATTTCGTATGTACCACAAGATCATTTCTTATTTTCTGCAAATATAGGAGAAAATATCGCATTTGGAAAACCGGATGCTACCTATAAAGATATTGCACATGCAGCTACTATTGCATGTATTCATGAGGATATTACGAAATTTCCAGAAGGATATGAAACAGTGGTTGGTGAACGCGGCGTTTCTTTATCAGGTGGCCAAAAACAGCGTATTTCGATTGCGCGTGCATTATTAACAAATGCTGAAATTTTAATTTTAGATGACTGTTTATCAGCAGTAGATGCAAAAACAGAAGAAACGATTTTAGCGGCGTTAAAGCGTGAACGTGAAAATAAAACGACTATTATTACAGCGCACCGCCTAAGTGCTATTCAGCATGCAAATTTAATTCTCGTTATTGACGATGGGAAGATTGTACAGCGTGGAACGCACGAAAGTTTGATGCAACAAGACGGCTGGTATAAAGACATGTATGAAAGTCAACAATTAGAAGCACTAGTTGAGAAAGGAGGGGTATAATGAACGAGAAAAAACGAAGCGATCTATGGCGTCTATTATCTTATATGAAGCCATATAAAAAACTGCTGACACTAGCGTTTTTATTTTTAGTTGGTGCAACTGTAGCGGAAATGATGGGCCCTTTTTTAATTAAGGAATTTATTGATGAACATTTAGTTCCGAGGAATTTTGAGCAAAATGTATTAGTGACGTTATTTGTTGTGTATATAGTTTTTCATTTATTAAAAGTCCTTTTTACGTATTTGAATTTATTATATTTCCAAAACATTGCCTTCAAAATTGTGCAAGATATGCGTGTAGAAGTATATGAACATGTTCAAAGTTTATCGCTTAGCTTCTTTGATCGTACACCAATTGGAACGCTCGTTTCTCGGATAACGAACGACACAGAAGCGATTAAAGATTTCTTTGTAAGTGTATTATCTACTTTTGTAAAAAATATTGTATTTTTAATCGGTATTTTAATATCTATGTTTCTACTTAACGTGAAGCTTGCCTTATTTTCATTACTTCTTATTCCAACTATGATTACGATTATGGCTTTTTATCGTCGCAAGAGTTCAGTCTTTTATTTAGAGCTTCGCAATCAATTAAGTATATTAAATGCAAAATTGAATGAATCTATTCAAGGTATGAACATTATTCAAGTATTCCGCCAAGAAAAACGGATGCGTAAAGAATTTGAAGAAGTAAATGAAAAACACTACGGAGCAGGACGTCGCAATTTGAAATTAGATGCACTGCTTTTACGTCCGGCGACCGATCTTGTTCATATTTTGGCAATTGTATTGGTGTTGACGTTGTTTGGAATTGATGCAATGCATAGTCCTGTTGAAGTTGGTGTATTATATGCTTTTGTTAACTACATTCATCGTTTCTTTGATCCAATAAACGAAATGATGATGAAATTGTCTTTCTTCCAGCAAGCAGTTGTGTCATCATCGCGTGTGTTTCATTTAATGGATGAAAAAGATTTAGCACCAGTACAACAAGGTAATGGAACTCCTTTCATGACGGAAGGGGAAATTGAGTTTAAAAATGTTACTTTCTCTTATGATGGAAAACGTGACGTACTGAAAAATGTATCTTTTCATGTAAAACCTGGGCAAAATGTTGCTTTTGTTGGGCATACAGGTAGTGGGAAAAGTACAATTATGAACTTATTGATGCGTTTTTATCATGTTAATCAAGGGGAAATTGTAATTGATGGGGTTCGGTTAGAGAACTTTCAAGAGATGGAAATACGAAAACGTATCGGTCTTGTATTACAAGATGCTTTCTTGTTTGCTGGAACAGTTAAACAAAACATTCGCATGTACGATGAAAATATTACAGATGAAGAAGTGGAAGAAGCTGCAAAATTTGTGCAAGCAAATACATTTATTGAACAGCTATCAGATCAATATGATACAGAGGTAGTTGAAAGAGGAGCGGCGTTTTCAAGCGGTCAAAGACAGCTTGTAGCATTTGCGAGAACTGTTGCTACAAATCCGAAAGTATTAGTGCTAGATGAGGCAACAGCGAACATCGATACAGAAACAGAAGAAGCAATTCAAACAGCATTGCAGCGTATGCGAAAAGGGAGAACAACCATTGCGATTGCACATCGTTTATCGACAATTCAAGATGCTGACCAAATCTTTGTGATGCATGATGGTCAAATTGTTGAGAGAGGAACACATCAAGAATTGTTGACGCAACAAGGGTTATATTACAATATGTATTTGTTGCAGAATAAAGGAAGCCTTCAGAAAGCCTTGTAAGAACAAGGTTTTGAAGGCTTTATTTTTGTTGAAATGAGCATATTGAATTTAATACTGGATCTCTAGAGAGTTTTCATCTTATGTTTAAAAGAATTTAAATATTTGTTTTTTGTTCATTCATTACTGAACAATAAGGATTGCATGAAATGGGGTAATTTGTATTTTAATCGAACGCATATTCTTTGGATGGGTTGAAATATGGTATAAGTAACTTAATTATAGGAGGAGGAGAACTTGACGATACATCGTTCACATATGCTATTATTTATTAGTTTTTGGATCGCTTTATTTATCTCAGGAATACAGCCGAAAGATTTGTTTACATGGTGGCTAGAAGTATTACCAGCTATTATTCTTATATTGATTTTAGCAGCGACATATCATCGATTTCGATTTACAACGTTTACGTATGTTTGGATTTGGTTCCATATGCTTATATTACTTATCGGTGGACATTATACATATGCAGAAGTACCTCTCTTTAATTGGTTACGTGATACGTTTCATTTAGAAAGAAATTATTATGACCGCGTAGGCCATTTTGCGCAAGGTTTCGTTCCTGCTCTTTTAACACGTGAGGTTCTCATCAGAGTGGCAGAAATTCAAAAAAGAGGATGGTTATCAGTCCTTGTAATTGCTGTGTGTTTAGCATTTAGTGCGCTATATGAATTGCTGGAATTTTTAGTTGCGAAATTGACAGGAACGGCAGCAAATGCCTTTTTAGGTACGCAAGGAGATTCGTGGGATACACAGTGGGATATGACCTTCGCGCTAATAGGTGCAATTTTAGCTTTATTGTTGTTTAGGAATGTACAAGATAGAAAGATGGAATAAGAGATATTAATATGTATTACATATTAATTATATATGTAATACATATTTCCCATATAAAGAAGATTACTATACTATATTAGATGTAACATTCGAATGTTTGATGTATTACCGGTAATATCCCTATCCCTTTTCTAAAAATGCGAACTAGATTTACCCTTTTTCCGCATAATTTTTCATAGATTGTACGGAAATATTGTTCGATATCCATTATGGAACGTACATAATGGAAAAATCCCGATTTCTTAGAAGATGCCCCTAATCTTCATGTGATAATGTGTACGGAAAAAACATAAATATTTTCTCCGTTTACAATCGGAAAAAAAAGAAAGCTGGCCATTTTGGTCAGCTTTCTTTTTTTTCTGCAATGATTTCCTCTTTTATAATCTCTGTTTTCAATAATAATGCTTTTCCAAAACGGCGCTGACATTCTTCAGTTATTTTTTTAACTGCCAATGTGTTAGAAGAAGCAGCAACAGTTACTAATGTTTGTCGTGTTCCTCGATTTTCCTCACAAAACACACAATCCACAACATACTTAGAAACTTTCACAGAATCCTTCCTTTCTGTTTTTTTAGGAATGCGCTGTCTTTGAAGTTGCTGAAAGTATTCGATAGATTACAAGTTTTTTCCTCTTTTTTCGAGGAGAAGTTAGGTAAAAGACAGAATAATATGTATGGGAGGGATAGAGGATGAAGCGTTGGATTGGAGCAGCAGCAATTTGTATCAATGACAATAAAGAAGTATTAATGGTATTACAAGGAAAACGAGAAGAAGAAAAACGTTGGTCTGTACCCTCAGGTGGATTAGAAAAAGGAGAAACATTAGAAGAGTGTTGTATACGTGAAGTATGGGAAGAAACAGGGTATCATATTGAAGTTATTGAGAAAGTACATGAAAAAACAGGTGTTACATTCGATATTCCTGTACACGTACATTATTATGTTGTGAATGTAGTAGGGGGAGAAAGAAAAATTCAAGATCCGGATGGATTGATTTATAAGATTGAGTGGAAACCACTTCAAGAACTTAAAAATATTCCCCTTTCATTTCCGGAAGATTATGAGTTACTACGAAGGTATGTGAATATTTAGTGTATATGTTAGGAAATGATTGAGGCGAGAAATGTGAAAATGCCTATAGAGATAATTGAATATTGAAAGGGATAAAAGAAAACGTATATTAGAATTCTCTTGTATACGTTTTCTTTTATTTTTACGCATTTCGAAACGTGATAAGAGAGCTGAACTTGTTTCTAATGTTAATAACGTTGATAAGCTTACGATTTATTGGTAAAAGGTTTGGAGATTTTACCGTGGGATTTTTTAAAAATATTTGTCTAATATATAATTCTTATGTTATTAATTTATTATATATATTAATAAAGAAGGGTGTTCTATATGGAATTACGGCATTTACAATACTTTGTTGTTGTAGCAGAAGAGCTTCATTTTGGAAGAGCGGCAGCTCGCTTACAGATGACGCAGCCACCGCTTAGTCAACAAATTCAACAATTAGAACAAGAAATGGGAGTTACACTATTTTCAAGAACGAAACGAAGAGTAGAGTTAACAGAAGCAGGGGAATTGTTTTTAAAAGAAGTGAAAAAAGCTTTTATACAAATTGATAAGGCAGTCGAAGTTGCCCAACGAGCACAAAGAGGAGAAATTGGATCGCTGTCTATTGGTTTTGTTGGGTCAGCAATGTATGATATTTTGCCGCCAATCGTTCGAGAATATCGAAAAAAATTTCCGAATGTATCTGTTGTCCTGCATGAATTATCTACACCAGAACAAGTAGATGCACTTCACGATAATCGAATTGATGTCGGACTATTACGGCCACCTATTACAAGTCAATTATTACAATTGGAAACAATTCAGCATCTTCCTTGTACACTTTGTTTACCGAAGACGCATCCGCTTGCGAATAAACAAGCAATATATATTGAAGATTTGCAAAAAGAATCTTTTGTTTTCATTTCACGAAATGTTTGGCCAACATTATATGATAATATTCTCTCTTTATGCCGTGATGCAGGGTTTAGTCCGCAAATTGTACAAGAGGCAACAGAGTATCAAACCGTGGTAGGACTTGTTGCTGCTGGAATTGGGATAACGGTAATACCAGTGTCTGCAAATAAATTATACCAATCAGAAGTTGTATACAAAGAAATATGCGATTCTAATTTTGTTGCAGAATTAGCAGTTGCGTATCGAAAAGCAAATATAAATCCAGAATTACAAGAGTTTTTGAAAATAGCGAAAGCAAGAGAAACGAACGGATTTACAAAATGACGAGAAAAATGACAAAACTGTAAGAATGTACTGAAGTATGTAAGGAAGTTCGATGTTTTCCTCATTCTTTTTTTATTATAGTAAAAGAGAAGAAAGAATAAGGAGATGTCATGCTCATGATGATACATATGTTTATAAAAATAAAAAAACGTGGGAGGGAAGGTAGATGACATTTTCTCAACTCGCGTTTAAAAATGTTAGTCGAAATATGCGTGCATATGCTGCTTATTTTTTAAGTAGTGCATTTTCGGTTATGATTTTCTTTTTATATGCTTTATTTATTTATCATCCTGATATTTATGAAAGTAAGGAATTTCCAAATGCTGTGCGGCAAGGAATGCTTGTTGCAGAATACATTATTTATTTCTTTTCTTTTTTCTTTATTTTTTACTCTGTTAGTTCATTTTTAAAGGTTAGGAATAAAGAGTTTGGTATTTTTGTTATTCATGGCATTACAAAGCAGCAATTAATTCGGATGATTTTCTTTGAAAATATGATTGTCGGTATAGGTGCTCTCATAAGCGGTATTGCTTTAGGTTTTTTATTTGGAAAGTTATTTTTTATGTTAGCAAGTACAGTGATGAACTTAAAAAGTTTGCCGTTCTATATGCCATGGCAAGCTATGAAATTAACAGCGGTTGTGTTTTTGGTATTGTTTTTCATTGTTGCTTTTATGACAAGTTTATTTGTGCAAAGCAAAAAAGTGATCGCGCTATTAAAAGGGAATAAGAAGCCCAAACCTGAACCGAAAGCTTCTATTCTATTATCTATAGTAGCAGCAAGTTTGATCGCAATTGGATATATTTTATCTATGGCAGCAACTCCTGGTATTATCATGTTTTTATTGTTACCTGTTACAACAATTGTAATTATTGGTACTTATTTTTTATATTCACAACTTAGTGTATTTATCATAAGGTTTTTAAAACAATGGAAACATATATATTGGAAGAAAACAAATTTATTATCCTTTTCTATGTTAGCCTACCGCATGAAAGATAATGCACGTATGTTCTTTATGGTAACGATTGTGTCGACTGTTGCTTTTTGTGCCATTGGAACGTTTGCTGCTTTTTTAGAAACACAAAAGAATGAAACGATGAATAACATACCATTTGCTTTTAGTTTGATGACTTATAATGAACATCAAGCACAGAAAGAACAATATGAAAACGAAATTGAAGCTACTTTTCAAAAGGAAAAGATTATCTATAAAAAGGTCAGTGCGCAGTTGAGTTTTCAAGCGATTTCTAATCAGACGCAACCAGCCGTTATTATGAGCCAGGCTGATTATAATACATTTGCAAAGCAGCTTGGTTATGAAACGGTGGCATTAACAGGGAATGAAATAGCTCGTGTTCCTTCTTTTGGGCAAAGTAATTTTATTGATACTTCTAAAGAATCAGATGTAACGTTACAAGAAAGCGGAACACAACTGTATATTTCTTATGTGGTGCAACATAATATTTTTTCAGGCGGTGTATTTCCAGGTCAAATCTTAGTTGTTTCTAATGAAATGAAACAATTGATTACAGAGGGGCAGAAAACAGTAAGTTATACAGCGTATGAAGTGAAGAACTGGGAAGGAACGACGCAAGTAGCAGCGCAATTAGAGAAACAAATAAACCAAAAAGGGCAATATGAATTCTCATCACGCATTACAACTTATAATGAAATTAAACAAATGACAAGTATTATTTTATTTATCGGTTTGTTTGTCGGAGTGATATTTTATTTATCTGCTGTCAGCTTTTTATATTTTCGTTTATTTACTGATTTAGAAACGGATAAACAATATTATAAATCACTTATGAAACTAGGTATGGACGGGGATGAAATGAAACGAATTATGACCGTACAAATGGGAGCATTATTCTTTATTCCGATTCTCATAGCTGTATTGCATACGAGTGTTGCTTTAATGACGTTGCAAAAATTATTCGTAACAGAGATTTTTCGTTCATCACTTATTGTTATTGGGATATTTTTATTCGTTCATACATGTTACTTTTTACTCTTAAGAAGACGCTATTTTTTACAATTGAAAAAGCAAATTATGCGATGAAAGCAGCGATGTTACTTTGTAACATCGCTGTTTTTAACTTCAATACAATATGTATATACGTGTTCATTTTCTTTGATAAGACGTTGTATAGAACGATCATCTTCAAGAGAAGTTGCAGATCCTTCTATTTTATTTGTGTTAAAAATCCATGCCCCAAGAATAATCTTTTCGTTGTACTTTATTGTTTTTCCTTCACGAATCGATGTGAAAGTAGATGCATTTCTTTCTGGAAATATCTCTTCAAAGAATTTATACGAATCTCCAGAAATATTCATAAACCACTGCTGAACTTCACGTGTGCCGTTCTCATATTGAAATGTTTGCTGCCCGAAAGCAAGTTTTATTTTTTCTTTTTCAAAATGGGATGAAGAAAGTCCGCCGATTTCTTTTACTTTTGTTCCGTCTTTATAATACTCAATGGTTGTACGAATTTCGTCTTGTTTGTTTGGAAGGGTTGCTTCATAGATATATATGTTTCCTTGTTGAATGGGAGTTAAGTTTAAGATTTGTTCTTCTTGTTTTGTTAATTTGTACGGCTTAACAAATGGATGCGTATGATTTGTACAACCGCTAATAAGGAGTATCAGCAGCATGGGAAGAAGAAAGAACCTTTTTTTCATGTCATCACCTCAGCTTAATATATTATACGTACTGTGAAATATTTCCTTTAAATAGATGATAGAGGTGTTGCAATTATTAATACATATATCGAATAAATGTATGTATTTTTCAATCTAAGTCTTAAGGCTTAGATATAATTCCTATTGGAGGTCGATGCGAAGGCATATATCATTTTATATACTAATTTGTGGTATAGGAAGTTGTACGGAGGAGTTGTTATGTCGTTATTTCAATTAGCAAAGAAAAGTATACAGGCACATGCGGCAGAACGGTTACAACATTTTGTTTTTATAGCTTGTAGTGTGATTGTATATTTTCTTTTAGTATCCATTCAATATAATGAAGCAGTTGTAGGGGCAATAAAGCATAAATTATTTTTATATTATGGATCAACAATAGCCTTCAGTTTTTCATGTCTTTTCATACTGTATGTACATGCTCGTTTTATGAAAAATCGTCAAAAAGAATTACAATCGTATCGATTCACTGGTATGAAGCGAAGACAACTAGGTCTTATATTGTGCTATGAACAACTTATGATAGGGGGAGGAGCACTTGTTTTTGGGCTTCTTCACGGTATGTTATTTTTAAAGTTATTTACTGTTATTATTATGAGATTAACGGGTAGTCATGGAATAAGTAGTGCACCGATTACAATATATGGCCTTTTGTATACAGCTATTTTATTTATTATTATGATTTTACTGACGGCGGGGCAATGTTATCGATGTGTGTATCAGTTGACTGTTGTAGATTCATATAACGTGAATGACAAAGTATGAATGCTTTATATGTAAAACATGACATAAAGTGAAACTTCCATCATTGTTTTTTTTCATCCCTACTGATGGTTAGTTGAACCAATTGTTCTTACTGTCCGTTAATGCGGGATAAAATGAAAACCGGACTTCCTAGAGAAGTCCGGTTTTTTATGCTGCCACTTTTTTATGTGTATGCTGCCTTGTGGATCGTCCACGTATTTTATATGCAATTTGAGGAATTGTAATTCCTACAAGGATAAGTGCAACACCAAGCCATTGTGAAGTCATTACAGCTTCTTTTAAGAAAAGCACCGACATAATGGTTGTAACTGGTAGTTCAGCGGCGCCTAAAATTGTTGCTAAACCAGAGCCGATTTTTGGAATTCCAATTGTAAATGTAATGGTGGGAATCACGATACTAAATGTCCCTAATGCTAACCCGTATTTCCATAATCCGTTTGTAAGTGCACCATTGTATATAAACGTTGGTGGGAAAGCAATCATTACTAATGTTAATGCGCCGGCCATAAGCAATACGCCGCGAGGTAATGATGGAACTTCTACTGCCACTCTTCCGCTCACGAAAATATAAAAAGCAAATGCAATTGCTGATAATAATCCAAAGAAGATACCTTTCATATCAAAGCTTCCTGCTGATTGCTCGAGTAATCCGCTTGAAAGAAATGTTCCAGTTAGTAAGAAAAGGACAGAAATCAATTTCTCTCTAGAAGGAAATGTTTTTGTTGCAACTGCTTCAATGATAATCCCGATCCAAACGAATTGGAATAGTAAAACAATAGCGATAGAAGCTGGTACAGTTTGTAATGAACCGTAATAAAAAATACCTGTTAAGCTAGCTGATGTGCCTGCGATAAATAAAATAATCATTTGCTTTAATGGTACACGATGCCTAGAGATTAATAATGTAATCGCAAGTAAAATGAGCCATCCGAACAAATATTGACTTCCGATTACTTCTCCTAGTGTAAATCCTTCACTGTACGCAAATTTAACAAAGATTGCTAAAATACCGTAACTGCATGCTCCTAATAAAACGAGTAATGAATAACGAAGCACCCTATATTCCTCCAATCTATTTTATTAGTAACTATGTTCCAGAACGAACAAATATAGCTAGATGGAAGTATACAAAATTAAAAATGTAGGGTCAACTGAAAGAAAAGTGTGACATTTTATAGAATAATAATAAAAGTATGATATTTATGCATAATGATGAAAAAAGAGGGATATATTGCTTGAGAATATAAGAGGAATATGAATATAACTTTCATTGCAAAAAAATATTTTATAATAATAAATGAAGTGAAATATATAAATCAAAATTAAAAAACGACATAAAAACCTCTTTCTTTTTAGGTGGGCAAGAGCATCTAATGCATAGCAGCGACTTATATGTTGAAAAATCAAAATGGATTTATCCCGCATTAACGGGCAGTAAGCCTCCCTACTGATGGAAGTTTCACTTTATATAAACAAAGCAAATATCAATATAATGAATAGAATTTTATGATATTCATAGTGATAATAGTAAGTTCATGAATTTTTCATGGTATTCGCTGTGAATTTTGCTACAATATAATGAGAAGAGAGGAGGCGGAATATGCAAGACATTAATATCTTTTTAGCGTTTGGGGCAGGTTTTTTATCATTTATTTCTCCATGTTGTTTACCGCTCTATCCAGCATTTTTATCGTACATAACAGGGATGTCTATTTCTGATTTAAAAGAGGAGAATGCCATGCTTCGTAAACGGAGTATGTTGCATACAGCATTTTTCTTAATTGGGTTTTCGATTATTTTTATTGCAATCGGTTTTGGAACAAGCTTTGTAGGGACATTTTTTGTAGATTATCAAAATCTAATTCGCCAATTAGGAGCTATTTTTATTGTTGTTTTCGGTCTCATTATAACAGGAGTGTTTAAACCAACATTCTTAATGCAAGATAAAAAAATTACATTTAAAAGTAGACCGAGTGGTTACTTTGGCTCTACTTTAATTGGAATCGCATTTGCTGCGGGATGGACACCTTGTACAGGACCGATTTTAGTGTCAGTTATTGCACTTGCTGCGACAAATCCACAATCAGCGATGTTATATATGATTGCTTACATACTTGGTTTTGCAATTCCATTCTTTATTTTGTCGTTCTTTATTACAAAAATGACTTGGATTAAAAAACATAGTGCATCGTTCGTTAAAATTGGCGGTTATATTATGATTGCAATGGGTGTATTACTTTATTTTAATGGTCTTACAAAAATCACTATATTCTTTTCGAATTTATTTGGGGGATTTAAAGGGTTTTAGTTTTTTTTATAGAAATGTTGGAAATACTAAAAGTAGAGCATATACTGAGACTATATTTTCGATATTTCCAAAACAAAGGGTGAGTACGAATGAATTTAGCTCTTTTATCAAGTATTATGGCGGTTTGTATGGCTGTCGGAGTCATGTTTATTCGCATAAAAGCAGCAAAAAAACCAGCAACATTGAAAAAAATTGTACTTCCACCAATCTTTATGAGCACGGGAGCAATTATGTATCTTCTCCCAGAATTTCGCCTAACAGCGCAAGAAATATTAGAAGCAATTATTGTAGGGTTAATTTTTTCTATTTTTCTTATTAAAACGTCAAAATTTGAAATACGAGGACAAGAGATTTATTTAAAACGCTCTAAAGCGTTTATCTTTATTTTAATCGGTTTACTTGTTGTTCGCATTGCGTTTAAATCGTATTTAAGTGCGACGATTGATGTAGGACAATTAAGTGGAATGTTTTTCTTACTTGCGTTTGCGATGATTGTATCATGGCGCATTGCAATGTATCGTTCGTTTACGAAATTACAAAAGGAAATGGAAAAACAATCTGATTTTTATAATGAAAAAGATATAAAATTAACGTAAAAACCTCAAGAATTCTTGAGGTTTTTTATCATATCTGGCGATTCATCACCCCCCACCTCAAACGCGAAGCGGTAGGTGGGGATAGTTCAATTTGCTAGCAATGATTGATAACGTGAGTAGTCAATTTGCTTTTCTTTTAATTTTTTTATTAAAAACTTATGATCCCGTTTTGGTGTTGCTAAAATATATCCTTTAATGATTAAATCTTCTGTTATTTGTGATGCTTGTTCTTCTAAAGCAAGTGCACCAATTTTACCAGCAATTTTAGACCGAGCGACGTCGCGAAATAGCTCTGGAACAGGGCTGACAAGTTCTTCTAATAAAGCTTTTTGCTCAGCTTTCCATAAATGTCTCGTTTCATCGATATAATGTTGTTCCCAATCTAAAATGGACATGCCATCTTCTTTTGGTAGTCGTTTTAAGAATTTTCGGAACATAAAATATCCACCAATGGACATGAGTCCTAGTAAAATAACTGTCCATATGACAATAAACCAACTGAACCATCCTTCAAGCAACATAATTCCCCCTTTATGTTATTAGAAACCGATTCTTTTATGCTTATTATAAGCAGTGAGATTCATAGAAAGCAAGAAGGCTTGACCTATTGGCCAAGCTTTCTTATACAAAGTATAATTGTTCAATTCGGAATGTTTCTGTATCATCTTCGAAATATTCGATGATTAGCGTGCCAACTTTGCGATTTTTATCCTCTGTAGTGAAAATAGAATAAGAAGTAAAGCGTGCTGTTGATAAGCCGCTAATATGTGTAGGAAGGGCAATGTATTCGTTGTTTTGAAAGAAAGTCATAAGTTCAATGTCTTCAAACTGCTTGCGATTTTCAACCGCTGCTCCAGTATAACGCTTTTGCAATTGTTTCAATGTTTCGTTCCATGATCGTACCTTTGTGTCGTATACCATTGTTCAAGCTCCTTACTGTATGTAGTAAAAAGAACATATGTTCCTATATAGTATACTCCTTTTAAAAGAAAAGGAAAAGCAAAAAATAATGTAAGCTTGGTTTTTCAAGCTTACATAGCGGAAAAATACGTTCAATTTAATCTCTGTTTTTTATTATAAGACAGATAGAAAAAGGAAACAAGGAGAGATGTGTTTTGTTGATTGTTTTGAAAATTATGTATAATTTAATAATAAAAGATTTATAGGGGGAGTAAATTATGAAAATAATTGGCCTTATTGGAGGAATGAGTTGGGAGTCATCTGCCCAATATTATCGACTTATTAACGAAGAAGTAAAAAACAAATTAGGGGGGTTACATTCAGCAAAGTGTCTTTTATATAGTGTTGATTTTGAAGAAATTGAACGCTATCAATCAGAGGGTGATTGGAAACAAGCTGGTGAAATGTTGGGGGAAGCTGCATTTTCATTAGAAAAAGGTGGAGCTGATTTCATTGTTATATGCACAAATACGATGCACAAAGTTGTAGATGACATACAAGAAAAAATCAATATTCCTATTTTACATATTGCCGATGCTACAGCTAATCAAGTAAAAAAGAGAGGAATTATCACGGTAGGTTTACTTGGGACAAAATATACGATGGAGCAAGATTTTTACAAATCACGATTAGAATCCAATGGTATAAAGGTTTTAGTACCAAATGAAAATGATAGAAAAATTGTAAATAAAGTAATTTATGAAGAATTGTGTTTAGGAAAAGTGTGTCAAAAATCAAGAGATTACTACAAAAAAGTAATTGAACGCTTAGTTTATAACGGAGCTGAAGGAATTATATTGGGTTGTACAGAAATTGGATTGTTAGTAAAACCAGAGGATTCTGGAGTTCCATTATTTGATACGACTTTCATACATGCCGTTGAAGCTGTTAATAAATCTTTAGAAGATTGAGTGAATCTAACTCCAATGAAAGGAGGGATTGGATTAATGATTGAACAAAAGGAGTATTGGAATAATAGGTTTAAAGAATGATAAACAATTTTGATAAAAAGGATGAAGGAAATGAGAAGTATTATATCATTACAAGGATTTATGGCGAGTGGAAAAACAACGTTAGCAAAAAGGTTAGAACAAAGGGGAATGCGAATCATATACGAAAACCCATATCCAATTGTCAAAAAGAGAAAAGAACTGCGGTTAGATATTGGTACAAAAGAAGGATTTATCGCAAATCAGAAGCTTTTTATTGAGGCGAAAATAGAAGAATTTCAGCAGCTACCTAATGGTATTATCATTTTTGATCGTGGACCAGAAGATATTGAGTTCTATACCTTATACTATCCAAAATTAATAGGGAAAGATTGGGATATGGAAAAGGAAATGATAAATGAATTAAGGGAGTTACGGAAATGTCGTTCACAAGCCATTTTTTATTTAAGCGCTTCAAAGGAAGTATTGCAAAAAAGAAAAGAATCTGATGATATAAGACAACGAAGTACATTTGAAGAACAAATGAAATTAATAGAAATAGAGAAAAGTTGGTATGAACAATTTCCAGTCACGTATTTGAATGTGGATGCAAAGTTAGTAGAGGAAGTGGAGCACTATTTTATAAAATGGTTAGGAGAGCGTGGAGGGGCATAAAAGAAAGCTGTCTTTTTCTAGAAGAAACAGCTTTGCTAGTATAGTATTATTTTAATTATTTTCTACAGCGATAAACCGCTACAGCCTTCGGATCGCGCCATATGCCGTTATGATGTGATAAATCCTGTTCTATTTCAACTTGTAACCACTTTTTCATCTCTGTATGTAAGCTAAAATCATCTGGAATATTTAGTGATGGAAACATACTTGCTATATAATTTATAATTGGTGCAGATTCATGGAAAAGAAGAGAGTTGTGAATAACAGTTTCCTCAACAATAGGAAAAACTGCGCTCAATAGTTCTTTACCGTTTTCTAAACAAAATGGACTAGCCGTAGGTGACTTTTCAGGTAACTCAAATGCGAGTAACATTCGGTTGCACATGTCTTCTATGCGTGGTAATGATGCATAGGAATTTGTTGTAGCTAGAAAACCACCATCTGGACGGATAATATTTTTAAACCCTCGAATAGTGTTTTCGACATCGGGTACATGATACAACATGTGACGTGCAATAACCCAATCGTAAAAATTATAGGGAAAAGGGAGTTTCGTCGCGTCTCCAATTACCCATTCAATAGTTTTTTTATTGCTACTATTATTTTTTTCTTCTTGAATCATAGTGGGAGATTGATCTAACCCTGTAAGCTGACCTTGGTGACCAAGTTTTTGTAATGTTATAAGAAATTTTCCAGTTGCACAGCCAATATCTAATATTTTTTCTTGTCCTGTTAATTGCAATTGAGAGATTACTATTTTATCTAAATCTACTTGTTTTTCTTCATATTTTAGATGTGTATCGATTCGTACTTGCAGATGGTCATTCACTGTATATTGACGTTTTACATCATTTAACTTTTGTGATTCCACTTGTATGCAAAAATTTCGAATGGCATGAGTTAATACTTCTGTTTTGTTAAGACCTTCATATGTCAAAGCTGCATCAAATCTTTCTAACAATTCTTCACAGATTCTAAAGTGAATATCTTTTCTTTTTACCATAGGACCCCTCCTGTAATCAGCTAAGGAGAATATAACATGCGTCAAATTTTGCTGTAAATAAATTGTGTACACAATTGTAGATTGCTTTTGTAAAAATTTGTGTGATGAATAATTTTTACTAAAATTCTCACAGTAAACCATTGACGATTTAAACGTTTTCATATATTCTTAAATTAAGAAATATTTAAACAATTCAAAAGAAAAGAGAGAGTCACATGCTTCTTCATGGAACACAACGAATTGGTCGCATGGCGATGCTGCTTGCACTTGCGGAGGAACACGAGAGTCCGATTTTATCTCTTCCGAAAGGTTGGAAATATTGTACAGGCAAAGTCGGTTCAATGAATTCGCAAAAAGTTGTTGCTGCAATGGAAACAGCTGCACGTAGTAACCATGTTATTGAAACAGACGTTTACAGAGAAACACATGCGCTTTACCATGCAATTATGGAAGCGTTGTACGGAGTAACGAGAGGACAGATTCAGTTAGCAGACGTTCTTCGTACAGTAGGGCTTCGATTTGCGATTGTGCGCGGCACACCATACGACGGTGAAAAAGAAGGCGAATGGGTTGCTGTTGCACTATATGGTACGATAGGTGCGCCTGTGAAAGGATCAGAGCATGAGGCGATTGGATTAGGTATTAATCACATATAAAAAACTGCCCATAGTTAATTAGTTAAGAGGGGGCCTTACTTTTTAAGACATTAGTCTGTCTTAAAAAGCTAAGGTCCCCTTTTGCTTTTTTTAAAAGGAGGAAAATCATGATTACATTAACTGGACATTCATTAACATTGCAGGAAATGAAACGAATACTGTTTGAAGGAGAACAGGTAACTGCTTGTCCAAATAGTATGCAAAAGGTTACAGAGTGCCGACAAGCTGTAGAGCAAATTGTTGAAGAGGGTAAAGTCGTTTACGGCATTACAACAGGCTTTGGAAAATTTAGTGATGTACTGATTCAAAAAGAAGATGTGAAAGCACTTCAACATAATTTAATTCAATCTCATGCATGTGGTGTTGGGGAACCTTTCTCTGAAGAAGTGTCACGCGCTATGCTTGTGTTACGCGCAAATACAATGTTGAAGGGGATTTCTGGTGTTAGACCACTTGTTGTAAATATGCTTCTTGAACTTGTGAATCGTCAAATTCATCCCGTTGTTCCGCAGCAAGGTTCACTTGGTGCGAGCGGGGATTTAGCACCGCTTTCTCATCTTGCTCTTGCTTTATTAGGAGAAGGGGAAGTGTTTTATAAAGGTGAGCGTGTTCATACGATGATCGCTTTAACAAAAGAAGGATTAGAACCAATCACATTAGAAGCAAAAGAAGGTTTAGCGCTTATTAACGGAACACAAGCAATGACTGCACAAGGAATTGTAGCGTATTTAGAAGCAGAAGCAATCGCTTATCAAGCAGAATTAATTGCTTCGATGACAATTGAAGGATTACAAGGCATTATTGATGCCTTTGATGAAGATGTTCATCTTGCACGTGGATATAAAGAGCAAGTAGAAGTTGCAAGTCGTATTCGTAATGTGCTTCATGATAGCAAACTTGTTACGAAGCAAGGGGAACTTCGTGTACAAGATGCATACTCACTTCGTTGTATTCCACAAGTGCACGGAGCATCTTGGCAAGTGTTGAATTATGTGAAAGAAAAGTTAGAAATTGAAATGAATGCTGCAACAGACAATCCGCTTATTTTTGACGGTGGTCAAAAAGTAATTTCTGGTGGTAACTTCCACGGACAGCCAATTGCGTTTGCAATGGACTTCCTAAAGGTAGGAATGGCAGAGCTTGCAAATATTTCTGAACGTCGTATTGAGAGACTTGTTAATCCGCAGTTGAATGATTTACCACCGTTTTTAAGTCCAGAACCAGGTCTTCAATCCGGTGCGATGATTATGCAATATGCAGCAGCAGCACTTGTTTCAGAAAATAAAACATTAGCTCATCCAGCGAGTGTAGATTCTATTCCATCATCAGCAAATCAAGAAGATCACGTAAGTATGGGAACAATTGCGTCGCGTCATGCACATCAAATTATTCAAAATGTACGTCGCGTGTTAGCAATTGAAACGATTTGTGCGATGCAAGCAGCTGAGTACCGCGGCATTGAACAAATGAGCACGCAAACGAAAGCGTTTTATCACCAAGTTCGCCAAATTGTACCATCTATTAAAAACGATCGTATTTTTTCAACAGATATTGAAAACACGGCTCATTGGTTAAGAACAACAAATTGGACAATGGACCGTATGAATGTAAATGCAACACTATAATAAGGGAGAGATTACAATGGAAAATGTAAAACAAACAATTCGCGCGCCAAGAGGTACTGAATTAAATGCAAAAGGTTGGGTACAAGAAGCAGCACTTCGTATGCTTATGAATAACCTTGATCCAGAAGTAGCAGAAAAGCCAGAAGAACTTGTTGTATACGGTGGTATTGGCCGTGCTGCTCGTAACTGGGATAGCTATCATGCAATTGTAGAGTCTCTTAAAAATTTAGAGAGTGATGAAACGTTATTAGTTCAATCTGGGAAACCAGTGGCAATTTTCAAATCTCATGAAGATGCACCGCGTGTCCTTCTAGCAAATTCAAACCTAGTACCAAAATGGGCAACTTGGGAGCATTTCCGTGAACTTGAACAAAAAGGTTTAATGATGTATGGCCAAATGACAGCAGGTAGCTGGATTTATATCGGTACACAAGGGATTTTACAAGGAACTTATGAAACATTTGGTGAAGCAGCACGTCAACACTTTGGTGGTTCATTAAAAGGAACATTAACAATTACTGCTGGTCTTGGTGGTATGGGCGGAGCGCAGCCACTTGCTGTTACGATGAACGGCGGTGTTGTGATTGCAATTGACGTGGATAAACGCAGCATCGATCGCCGCATTGAAAAGAGATATTGTGATATGTATACAGAATCTCTTGAAGAAGCATTAGCTGTTGCAAAAGAATATAAAGAAAAGAAAGAACCAATCTCCATTGGATTATTAGGTAATGCAGCTGAAATTTTACCAGAGCTTGTAAAACGCGGCATTACACCAGACTTAGTAACAGACCAAACATCTGCGCACGATCCGTTAAATGGTTATGTTCCAGTTGGTTATTCATTAGAAGAAGCGGCAGTGCTTCGTCAAGAAGATCCAGAGCGCTACGTACAATTATCAAAGGAAAGTATGACAAAACATGTGGAAGCAATTCTTGATATGCAAAAGAACGGTGCAATTGCGTTTGATTATGGTAATAATATTCGTCAGGTTGCATATGATGAAGGCTTAAAAAATGCATTCGATTTCCCAGGATTCGTTCCAGCATTTATTCGTCCGCTATTCTGTGAAGGAAAAGGACCATTCCGCTGGGTAGCACTTTCTGGTGATCCAGAAGATATTTATAAAACAGATGAAGTTATTTTACGTGAATTTGCTGATAATGAGCATTTATGTAATTGGATTCGTATGGCACGTGATCAAGTGGAATTCCAAGGACTTCCATCCCGTATTTGTTGGTTAGGATATGGAGAGCGTGCGAAATTTGGCCGTATTATTAACGAAATGGTAGCAAACGGTGAATTATCTGCACCAATCGTTATCGGTCGTGATCATTTAGACTGCGGATCTGTTGCTTCGCCAAACCGTGAAACAGAAGCAATGAAAGATGGCAGTGATGCTGTAGCTGACTGGCCAATTTTAAATGCGTTAATTAACAGTGTAAACGGCGCAAGCTGGGTATCTGTTCACCATGGTGGCGGTGTTGGTATGGGATATTCTCTTCATGCGGGAATGGTTATTGTTGCGGATGGAACGGAAGCAGCAGCAAAACGAATTGAGCGCGTCTTAACTTCTGACCCTGGAATGGGTGTTGTTCGTCACGTTGATGCTGGATATGACCTTGCAGTGCAAACAGCAAAAGAAAAAGGCGTCAATATTCCGATGATGAAGTAAGGAGGAGAAACCATGCTAGATATTTTATTAACGAATATTGGTCAATTATTAACAATGGATCAAGAAGATGGACTACTACGGCGGGAAGCGATGAATACGCTTCCTGTCATTGAAAACGGTGCGGTAGGTATTGAAAATGGTATTATCACATTCGTAGGCACAATGGAAGAGGCGAAGGAGTTACATGCAAAAGAAGTTGTGGATTGCGAAGGGAAAATGGTTTCACCGGGTCTTGTCGATCCGCATACACATCTTGTATTTGGCGGCTCTCGTGAAAATGAAATTGCTCTCAAACTACAAGGTGTACCATATTTAGAGATTTTAGAAAAAGGCGGCGGAATTCTTTCCACTGTAAATGCTACAAAACAAGCAACAAAAGAAGACCTTGTTGAAAAGGCAAAATTCCACTTAGATCGTATGTTATCTTTTGGGGTAACAACAATGGAAGCGAAGAGTGGTTATGGATTAGATGATGTAACAGAGTGGAAACAATTAGAGGCGGCAGCGCAGGTTCAGAAAGAGCATCCAATTGATGTTGTGTCAACGTTCTTAGGGGCTCATGCAGTGCCAAAAGAATATAAAGGAAAATCGAAAGAATTTTTACAATGGATGCTTGATTTGTTACCAGAAATTAAAGAAAAGCAATTAGCAGAGTTTGTAGATATTTTCTGTGAAACAGGAGTATTCTCTGTTGAAGAATCAAAAGAATTTTTACGCAAGGCGAAAGAACTTGGTTTTGATGTGAAAATTCATGCGGATGAAATTGATCCCCTTGGCGGTGCGGAAGCGGCTGCTGAGATTGGTGCTGCATCAGCTGACCATTTAGTGGGAGCATCTGATAAAGGGATTGAGATGCTAGCAAATTCCAATACAGTTGCTGTACTGCTGCCAGGTACAACATTTTACTTGAATAAAGAAAGTTTTGCTAGAGGCCGTAAAATGATTGATGATGGTGTAGCAGTAGCTTTAGCGACTGATTTCAATCCTGGCAGCTGTCCGACAGAAAACATTCAACTCATCATGAGTATTGCGATGTTAAAGTTAAAATTGACACCAGAAGAAGTATGGAATGCTGTAACAGTAAACTCAGCGTATGCAATTAATCGCGGTGATGTAGCTGGAAAAATCCGTGTTGGACGTAAGGCGGACATCGTATTATGGGATGCATACAATTATGCGTACGTACCATACCATTACGGCGTTAGTCATGTAAATACAGTATGGAAGCAAGGAGATATTGCGTATACAAGAGGTGACAAGGTGTGGAGCAAGACCACTATTTAAAGAAAAATGCAAAGTTTATTGACCGTGAAGTAACGAAATGGAGCGATATGATTAAGAGATGGGATGAAAGCGAAGAAATCTTCGGAGCAGCATTAATTGGTGCTCCGCTGTCAAAACCATCCATTAGTCATTCGGGCGCATGCTTTGCACCGAACACAATTCGAGCGATGTTAGATGCTTATAGTACGTATGCAATTACAGAAGAGCATGATATGAAAGATAGCGTTCTGTATGATTGTGGTGATATTACGATGCATGTCACGGATTTAAAAGAAAGCCATGCTCGCATTGCAAAAACGTTAGAAAGTCTTACAAAGTCGAATCCACAGATGGTACCGATTGTTCTTGGTGGAGATCATTCCATTAGCTTTCCAAGTATAAGTGGTTTTGCAAGTAGCAAAGGGAAAGTTGGGATTATTCAATTTGATGCTCATCATGATTTACGTAACTTAGAAGATGGCGGACCTTCAAATGGGACACCGTTTCGTAGTTTATTAGAGAATGATGTTATTACAGGGAAGCAACTCGTGCAAATAGGGATTCGAAACTTTTCTAATGCCCGTACGTACCATGAATATGCAAAAGAACATGGAGTAACAGTATATACAATGCAACATGTTAGAGAGCGTCATATAAAAGATATTATTACAGAAAGTATTGAATTACTGCGCTATCAAGGTGTTACATCTATTTATATTTCTGTTGATATGGACGTATTAGATCAAGCATTTGCACCAGGGTGTCCAGCAATTGGGCCGGGTGGTATGGATAGTACCACGTTACTTGATGCAATGACAGTACTTGGGCAAGAACCTCTTGTGGCAGGTATGGATATTGTGGAAATCGATCCAACACTTGATTTTCGTGATATGACAAGCCGCGTGGCAGCACAGGTGATTATGAGCTTTTTATTGGCTCGCGAAACGGTGCGTAAACAAATAAATATATGAGAAAAGAGAGTTAACTCAAAGTTTCGTTTTAACGGAATTTTGACCGTTAGCTCTTTTTTCTTTTGGATTACATTTCACTCGTATTGGGACATAGTACATAGTTCTTTGTTATCTAGAAATACTAAGAATAATATTTAAAGGGAAATGGAAGGAGATGCTCTTATGGACTACAAAATATTTAGAGCTATTAACCGGTTAGTTGGGCGTTATCCATCTGTAGATGCCATTATGACGATGATTTCTCAAAAAGCGCGTTATATGTATGCTCTTTTATTAATCCTAATGTGGTTTCGTGACAGGTTTTATAAAAAAATTACGATACAGGCATCAATCTCTGCATGTATAACGTTACTTATTAATTTTTTCATAAAACAATTCTATTTTAGAGCTCGTCCTTTTTTGAATCATAATGCGCATCTATTACCTCCAGTTCCACCAAGAATGAATTCTTCATTTCCGAGTAAACATACGATGCTCGCATTTGCCGTTGCAACGTCTATCCTTTTTTATAAACGTATGCTTGGGTGCTTTATGTGGCTATTAGCATTTTTAACAGGATTTTCACGTATTTGGAGTGGACAGCATTATCCATCTGATATTATCGGAAGCGCCTTAATAGGGAGTCTAACTAGTATTGTTGTTAACGTTATTTTATGGTTATGGAATTCTTTTGTTTTATGTATTATGCATAGCTACAATCGTCTTTGTACGTTCGTAAGATTGCGTTAATCATGAATGGAATATGAAATGCGTATTATCTTGTTAGAGTAGATTCTAATTATTAGGAAGTTAGTGGAGTATGAATAATTGAAATATAAAAAAATGATAAAGCATTGCTTACTAAAAGAAGAGCAAATAGGAAAGTAACTTTTCTGTTTGCTCTTCTTATTTATCTCGCTATTCGTGGGCAGTAAGACCCTCCACCTCAAGCGCGAAGCGGTAGGTGGGGGTAGTTCAATTCGGACATAATAGGTAACCGAATATCTACAGTTGTTCCTTTATTTAATTCACTTGTAATGTGTAATTTTCCATTATGTTCTTCGATGATTTTATAACACATCATTAAGCCTAATCCAGTTCCTTTTTCTTTCAAACTATAGAAGGGTTCCCCTAAACGTGAAATGCGATCTTGTGGAATTCCGCAGCCTTCATCTGTGATGTTGATTAATATAGAATGATTTTCTTCCTGCATAGTTTCAATGAAAATATTACCTCCGTGAGGCATTGCTTCTATGGCGTTTTTCAAGATATTGATAAATACTTGTTTGAGTTGATTTCCGTCACATTGAATTGTTGGCAAAATGGATGCGTGATTCATGATAATATGTACATTTTGCATCATTGCAGTTGGTAAAATGAACGTTACCACTTCTTCAATTAATTTTTGAATTTGGCAAGATTGTATAGATACAGTTTGTGGTTTAGACATTGCCATAAATTGATTCGTAATCGATTCCATTTGAGCAATCTCACTTAACATGACATCAACATACCATTTGCTGTTTTCACTAATATCAGGTTCTAGCAATTTTAAAAAACCTTTTAAGGAGGTTAATGGGTTTCGTATTTCATGAGCAATTCCAGCGGTTAGCTGTCCAACAACTGCTAGTTTCTCAGATTTTCTCAATAATTGTTCTGTTTTCTTTAAATCTGTAACATCTTGTCCCATAATGACGATTCCTTTTCGAGATCCATCAGGATGAAAAAGAGGTACTTTTATAATATCAAGGATGAGCGGGCCGGAGCTAGAATCTATAATCATTTCTTCATCACGTATGCTCTCTTTTTTTTGCCATGCAAATTCATCAGATTTTTCACAGTATAGGAAGGAGTTGCGATATAGTTCATTATATTGGATTAACTCGCTATCTTTTTTGCCGCGATATGGCACATTTTCAAAATTTAAACTAGAAATAGCGTAATCATTTGCTTCAAGCCATCTGCCTTCTTCATCTTTAAAAAGAATAAAAGCTGGCATCGCATTTATTAATGTTCGTAAGCGTTTTTCACTCTCTTTTAATGCATGCTCCATTTTTTTACGTTCTGTAATATCTCTTAAACTACTTACAAAAGCTACTACTTCTCCGTATGTGTTTACAATAGGAGAAATAAAGTTACTTACATTAATTAAATTCCCGTTTTTGTGCTGTCTAAGTGTTTCTTGTGATGTGAAAAGTTTGTTATTAGCAAGTTCTTGATAGATCTTGTTGTATTTTTCTTTTGAAAAATCTGGGATAGTAGGTATTGTTTCTCCGAGCATCTCTTGTTCAGTCCAGCCGAAAAGAGTTTCAAAAGCTTTATTTGCTTTCATTACCCGAAGTTTTAAATCAAGAACAACAATGGCATCTACGGTGTTTTTTAGAAGTGAGTCTAGTTGTTGTTTTGTTAATGTAAAATCTTCTTTTATTTGTTTTGTTTTCATGATATCTTTCATTATCACATATGCTCCGACGAGCTTATTATCTACAAAAAACGGTGAGTTTTTTATAATCATATCCATGAGGTACCCATTTTTATGAATCATAGATAATTTATATTCTTGTTGCTTTCCATTCATTATATTTTCAAAAGGTTGTAAATTTTGTTCTGTATGTTGTGGAGTAATGAAAGAATAGATTGTCATCTTTTCCAATTCTTTAACTGTATATCCTAGCATTTTTTCGGCTGCAGGATTAGCGTGTAATATATTACCTTGTAAATCGACAGATAAGATACCATCGGGATTATGCTTGAAAAGAGATGTGCAATGCTCTTTTGTATTTATACATTCTGTCATTTTATTTTTTGTAATAGTAGAGCGTCTTTTTGGATGTATACTTTTTTTAAAAGACGTAAACTGTTTCCTTCGCATTCATTATTCCCCCGGATTATATTCTGTATATGTATGATGATTTTAGATAGATGATATACTATGCTACATGTTTTATTTTAAATATATAACATTACTAATGTTATATCCTTTAAGAGTATAGACATGCTAATTATGAATAGTCAATTTTTATTGTATATTTCTAAATTATAAGTTTAATTTTTTGTTAACGGTTAGTAAGTCTTTATCTTTAAGATTATGAGAAAACAAAGAAGATAGGCAGGGGATAATTACCTGTAATCGTCCGATTGATAGGAGTTTTTCATTAGCTTGGATGAAAAAACAATCTAATGAAAGATTCACTTCATAACTGAAAATACGAGATGTTCTTTCGTTTTTCTTATATATCTTCATAATAAGTATGTAAGTTATTTATAAAACACTCTTTGATATAATAAGGATAGTAAAGGGGAGGGGATTATTATGACGTTTAAGATTCAAGGGATTGATCATGTACAATTAGCAGCACCAGCAGGATGTGAAGAAAAAGCACGTACGTTTTATGGAGACATACTTGGATTAGAAGAAATTCCAAAACCTGAAGAACTAAGAAAGCGAGGAGGCTGTTGGTTTCAATGCGGAAATCAAGAGATTCACATTGGAGTAGAACAAAATTTTTCTCCTGCAAAAAAAGCCCATCCTGCTTTTTATGTTCAGCACATTGAACGTTTTCAAGATGATCTAACGCAAAAAGGGGTTTCTGTTATAGTCGATACAGCACGTCCTGATGTTACAAGATTTTATGTATCAGATCCATTTGGAAACCGCATTGAATTTATGGAGCGGAAAGAAGCATAAATAAAGTGAAACTTCCATCAGTGGGGTTCTTACTGTCCGTTAATACGAGGTAAATTTATTGTAAAAAAGCGAGATGGATAATATTCCATCTCGCTTTTAACCTCTTCTAAATAACCCTAATACTTCCACTGTTTCTGTAATGTTTACAAACGCTTGCGGATCAACTTCAGAAATTATAGATTTCATTCCAGCTAGTTCTTCTCGAGAAATTACGGTCATTAATACATGTTTTTTCTCATTTGAGTACGCACCTTCTCCGTCGAGTAAGGTAATCCCACGCACAAGACTGGAAAGAAGCTTTTCTTTCATTTTTTCTGCGTGACTTGTTACAATCATTAGAGTAATTTTTCGATGTTTTGTGTGAACCGCATCAAGTACTTTTCCTGTAACAAAAATAGATAATAAGCTGTTTAAGGCAGTATCCCAATCGAAGAAAAATCCAGAAATAATGATTACAATCGTATTAAGTACGATTAAGATTCCGCCAAGCTGAATATCTTTTTTACGTGAAAGTAACATACCGATAATATCAAATCCACCTGTTGAACCAGCGCAGTTGAAAACAAGTCCAATACCCGCACCGGCAATTACACCACCAAATAACGAAGAAAGTAGTGGATCGGATGCCACTGCATGCACAGGAATAACGTATAATGCTGCCGAAAGTGTGATAACTGATACGATTGTGTAGCCGATAAATCGTTTGCCAAGTCCAATATACCCTAAAATAAGAATAGGTAAGTTTAATAAAAAGTTTACTATTCCAGTATTAAATGGGGTTAAGATTCCAATGATAATTGCAATTCCACTAATCCCACTGCTTAAAATCTTGTGGGGGATAAGGAAAAGATTAAAAGAAAGTGCTACAACTAAAGACCCTAAAATCACTCCAAGTAATCGATACATATCTTTCCCGTCCTTCACTAAAAATGCTCTATATACAAACTCACATTAATTCAAAATTATATATGAGTTTGTAATATTTGAGGGAAAACAGTTTATTTAGGGAAATTAGATTAGTTTGAAAAATGGAAGCGATTTCTGTTCTTGGAAAGGGGAGAGGATAAATATGAAAATTCAAGTGTTTCAGCAAAAGAGTCCGTTGAAAAGAGAATGTGAAGATGCACTGATTTGTAATGAAGGTTTAAAGCTATATGGTGTGTGTGATGGGGCGACGCCGCTTATTGAGTTTCAAGATGAGAATGGGCATAACGGAGCATATTTAGCTTCGCATTTGTTTCAGCGACACTTTGAATCTATTTCAGATGTGGATTTCTTGCAAAATGAAGTTGCTAAAGCAAATCAGTTGTTGCAAGAAAAAATGCAATCCTATCATATTGATACAACAAAAAAAGATAAACTTTGGTGTACGTGTATTGCCGCTATTTATATAACAGATAAAACGATAGAATATGCGCAGCTTGGAGATTGTATGATTGTTGCTAAGTTTTTTGATGGAACAGTGCAAGTACTTACGGAAGACACTGTGAAAGGGATTAGTAAACGGGCAAAGCAAAAGCGTGAAGAAGATCGTCAAAAAGGACTTTCTGTTCCGAGTGAAGCAATATTTGATGATAGAAAGGAGCAATTAAGCTACAATCGTTATATGGCAAATATTCCAAACGGATATTCTGTTGCAAATGGGATGAGTGAAGTAGTCTTGTTTATTCAGCAAGGGAAACTCTTACGACAAGAAATTACAAATTTATTTATTTGTTCAGATGGCTTGTTTCACCCAGAGTGGCAGCTAGAAAAAAGTGCACAATTTGTGTGGGAACATGGTATTACACAATACGTACAAATAATAGAGGAATTAGAAGCGAAACAGTTTGTTCGTCCAGATGATAAAACAGCAATTATCATTCGTCTGTAAAGGGTGAGACTATGCATATTCAAAAAGCAAATCTATCTTTTCGTGATCCGCTGCAACCATTGCAAGCTGTTAAACAAATTATTATTCATCATACAGCGGAAAATGGATGGGATATATATAAAACGCATGATTTTCATCAAAATAATCAAGGTTGGAGCGGAATTGGCTACAATTATTTTCTTGAAGAAGATGGTACTATTTATGAAGGTCGAGGACTGTATATAGGAGCTCATGCGAAAGGATATAATACTGAGAGTATAGGGATTTGCATGTCTGGTAATTTTGACGACTATGATCCAACACCAGTACAAATGCTTTCTTTGCATTGGCTATGTAAACAGTTAATGCGTCAGTTTTCTTTGTATAGTGACCAGGTTCTTGGTCATCGCGAGTTAGATGGGGTAACAAAAACGTGTCCTGGAACACGTTTTTCAATGACAGAGTTGCGCAGCATTCTATCCCGCATTAACGGGCAGTAAGTCAGAGAGATGCGAGGAAGATAGGTGGGGGATAACTGCCCATAAAAGCTCGATTGGTTCAACTAACCATCAGTAGGGGATGAAAAATCCCCACTAATGGAAGTTTCACTTTATCTAATAATGAAAAAGGAGATTTATAGCATGATTTTTATGAAATTACCAAATGAGAAAAAAGAAACACTTGTAGAACATATTCAACAGTTTTTTGAAGAGGAAGGGCTAGAAGAGATTGGTCGTTTTCAAGCGGAACGTTTAATTGAAGAAATGATAAAAGAACTAGGGCCGCATATATATAATCAAGCGATAGGAGACGCTAGAAAGCTTGTCGCAGATAAACTTACAAATTTAGAAGAAGATTTATATGTATTAGAAAAGCCAGTTAGGTAGCCAGCTGAATATATTTAATTTCGTGATTCGCTCGGTCAAGCATCCGGGTTTCAATTTTATCAATATCGAATAATTGAATTTGCGCTTGATTATAAAACACCACATGTAAGTTTACACAAAGGAAAGAGGCTAACTCACATTTTAGTGAGTTAGCCTCTTTTTGTCCAAATTGCCTTTGTATAAGCAATTTCCATTCCAGTTCGTTCCATATTATTTTGGCTAATGCTTCCGAAGCGTGCTTGCCCAACGACTAACTCGCAGCCTAATTGTTTGGCGGCATTCATTCGATGTTTAAGTAAAGCGGTTTGACAGCCCTTTCCTTGCAAATGTGGTAAAGTAGCCGAAGCTGCCAGAGAAGCAATGCCTTTATTAGTATATAAAACACCAATTGCAGCTGGGGTGTTTTCAATAAGAGCTAAATAAAAATGCCAGCCTTCTTGTCCATATAACACTTTGTTATTTTGACTAACACCGTCTATGGTGAAAGTAGGCATGCCAAAGCTTTTTACATAAATATCTCCGAAGATGTGAAACTCATATTCTTCTAAATCTCGAACGATGATTTCATTTGAAATAGTATTTTCCGTTACGTCTCCATAAAGAGTGGTATGAAAGTCTGTTTGATAAAACCCTTTTTTGGACAAATACTCAAATAGTTCAGGAGTTGAATGAGCAGGAGTTATTTCAAAGCGACAAGGAATGTCTTGTTTTTTGTAATAATCGATTATCTCATCTATTTCCTTTTTATCAGTAAATGTTACACCTTTTACAGTATTGAAAGAAGGGCCTGGGATTCCTTTTGCTGAAAAGGCCATTGCACTTCCAAAAGTTTCGATATCAATTTCCATTGGGTTATTTTCTTGTTCTTGAATGGTTTTCAGTCTCGAATGCATCATATCTATTTCAGATTGCTCTAATCGTTTTGCTAACTCTACATTCATAACATGTTTCATATTTGTATCTATTCACCTTTCCTGATTATTAGAGATTTTGTTCACTATGTACCTAATACGCTATATTTTTTCTGCTTCCTTTTTAATTGTGTGGATTGTGAATAAAGTTTGATTAAAATCCTATAATTTAAACAGGATTTCTCTTTTTATGTTCTTGTCGATGATGTAAAACTCCAGTTTGTTACTCTACTATATGCCCTTTGTTGAATAAGAGTTGTTCTAGTAGGGGTAAATGCAGCATCTGCAAATTGTGCCACCATATGTCCAATAATGAATATAGCCCACAGGTAAACTGGTTCGTATATTCGGCTAAAAAAAGGTTTTCATAAATTAAGTTTTTTTGTCACAATTGAAACCCTCTATCCGTCTTGATTAA
The DNA here is from genome assembly GCF_052038115.1 of Bacillus sp. GB_SG_008. Classification (NCBI taxonomy): domain Bacteria; kingdom Bacillati; phylum Bacillota; class Bacilli; order Caryophanales; family Bacillaceae; genus Bacillus; species Bacillus sp. GB_SG_008. The sequence goes on from NZ_JBPZSK010000005.1 coordinate 134,667, forward strand.
TGAAAAGAATAGGAGGGATTTAAATGAATAAATTTGATGTCGCCATTATTGGTGGTGGGTTTGCTGGATTAACAGCTGCTCTTTTTCTAGCAAAGGAAGGTAAAAAGGTAGTGGTGCTTGAGAAATCAGACCGATACGGAGGACGGTCGATGACCATTAATAAAAATGGCGTTCTCATGAACCTAGGTGCACATGCCCTTTATAAAGGCGGTGAAGCAATGAAGATATTTGATGAACTCGGGATTACAATCAAGGGAAATGAACCGTCTACGGGTGCACATGTTATTTGGAAAAATGAGGTTTATCAAGTACCGATGGGTTTACGTTCCTTATTTTCGAAGCAATTTCTTAATGGTTTAGGGAAGGTCCGTCTTGCAAAGCTTATGTTTCATCTCAGTAAAATGGATGTGAATTCGGTTTCAAATGAAAGCGTGCAAGCTTGGGCAGAAAGGGAAATCATTGATCCAATGGTACGCCACTTCTTTTATGCATTATGTAGATTAACCACTCTAACATATGCTCCAAGTATACAGCTAGCTCGTCCAGTTTTGAGACAGATCCAGAGGGGTATGAAAGAAGGTGTTCTCTATGTCGACCATGGTTGGGAATCTATTGTAACCGAATTAAGGTCTAAAGCTGTTAGTCTCGGTGTTAAACTTCTTGAATCTATGAATATGAATAGTATTGACCACAATGGCCAAGTTGAACGAGTGAGTTGTACGAATGGAGAATCGTTTGATGTAGAAAGTGTGATTATTGCAACACCTCCTAACGAAGCATGTCGTCTTGTACCCCATGTTGAAAAAACCTCCCTGTATCGTTGGAAGGAGGAAGCAATTCCTGTAACTGCATCCTGCTACGATTTAGGATTAAAAACGTTGCCTAATATAAATCATCAATTTGTGCTGGGGCTTGACCAACCAGTCGCCTTTACAAATCAATCTAGGGCCGCGAAGCTGAGTAATAACGGAACATCTGTAGTTAGCCTGGTTAAATATCATGAATTGAATAGAATTTCGATAGATTCTCGAACAGATAAACAACAATTAGAACATACAATGGATTTGCTTCATCCAGGCTGGCAAAAAGAAGTGGTCGAACAGCAATATTTACCTAAAATAACCGTTGTGCATAATTTTCCTCATACCGGCAGAACGGAAAAACCAGGTCCAGCAGTTCCAGAAATAAAGGGCCTTTATATAGCAGGAGATTGGGCAGGAGACGAGGAATTATTGGTCGATGCAGCTGTTGCAAGCGCGAAACGTGCAGCATTACACATATTGAAAAAAGATTGGGTGTTAGTATGAATGAAGAGAAAAAGAAGATGGAATTAGAACAAATTTATCAAGATTACAAGCCACTGCTTTTTTCTCTAGCATATCGAATGCTAGGAAGTGTGATGGATGCAGAAGATATTGTTCATGAATCATTCGTTACTTTTGCAAAACTTAAAGATTCCAAGTCCATTACAAGCGTAAAAGCCTATTTGTGTAAAATTACGACCAATTGTTGTATTGATCACTTAAGGTCTGCTGCCCACAAGAGAGAAACTTATGTGGGCACATGGCTTCCTGAACCGATTGTAGAAGATTACCTTGATGATCCGGCTAATTCATATTTTATGAAGGAATCTTTATCCACCGCCTATATAATGTTGTTGCAACAGTTATCTGAAGTTGAAAGAGCGGTGTTTCTTTTACGAGAAGTCTTTCAATACGAATATGATGCGATTGCCTCTATGGTGGATAAAAGCAGCACAAACTGTCGGCAAATATTTCATAGAGCAAAGAAAGGCCTTGTATATGAACCGAATGTTTACCAACAAGATTATCAGCATTTTAGTAACTATGTAGAAAGGTTCACTGCGGCATTGCAAAACGGTGAAATTTCAGAAATGATTCAAATGCTGCAGAAAGACGCAATCTTTTATGCAGATGGTGGCGGGAAAGTTACAACTACACTTAAACCTATTTATACTGCGGATCGAATTACACGCCTATTCTTGAATGTAATTAAAAGGTTACCTGAAGGTGCAGTGTTCAAATTTAAAAAGGTTAACGGTGGACCAGGGGTTGTTATTATGATTAACGGTTACCTAGCCTACGTAGTTTCATTTGAGTTTAAAGAAGGGAAAATCAATTCCATTTACATGGTGGCGAATCCTGATAAGCTTAGCCGTTTAAACGAAAATATCTAAGGGGTTATCCAAAACATCAATAAAAAATGATGTTGGGTCAATCTTATAGTCTACTTACTTCATGATTTCGGGAGACCTAATAGCTACTATCAGATGCAACACATGTTTAAAACATTATAGTGTACCAAATCCAGCGATATTGGCATTAACAGTAAGATCCTTATTCAAAAAGGGCACTTTAATGGAATAAGGATTACAGAAATGATCAAACTTTTTTATAAAAGAATGATTCAATTGAATATAGAAAAAGCGTGTTTTGATCAATCTTTTTTCAAAATACGCTTTTTCCATCTGTTCTTTTATCAAGGTTTATAGGGCTAATTTAAACAAACTTTATTTCAAGGTCACAAATTGTTAGACCCTTTTAGTTGTGTTTGGATATATAAATGTTATATTGTTCTCGATTAAGCTATATGAGTATGGTGTTTTAAGAGTAAGCAGTAATGATTTAACACGGCTTTGATTACTTATAATGAAGGGGTTTCATGGTACTTTAACGAATGTAAATCTAGATAAATAGAAAAGAATGGGGGGATACATATGATAAAATATCCGTTTTTACAAAAAGGGACAACGATTGGTGTAACAGCACCTTCGTCTGGCGTAGATGAAGTGTTACATAATATGTTTAAACAATCTTGTGAAAGTATGGAAAGAAAAGGTTATACAGTCGTATGCGGAGAAACAGTTTGGACAGAAGAGAAAGCTAAATCCTCTAGTGCGAAAAAGAGAGCAAATGAATTTATTGAAATGATGCAAGATGAAAACATTGATATGATTATTCCTCCTTGGGGCGGTGAACTATTAATTGAAATACTAGAAGAAGTTGATTTTGAAAAGATAAACAAGAAATGGGTACTAGGGTACTCGGATACAAGTACCTTATTATTAGCAATAACTTTAAACACAGGAATAGCGACTGCTCACGGAACAAATTTAGTAGATTTAAGAGGTGAATACTCCGATGATACAACAGCGATGTGGCAAACTGTTTTATCAACGGAAACAGGTTCTTCAATTATCCAATATTCCTCAGAGAAATATCAAAAGAAATGGGAGCATAATAATCCATCTCCGTGTGTTTTTCATTTAACGGAAGATACAAATTGGAAAACAATTTCAAATAAAAATGTGAAAATTGCAGGTCGATTGTTAGGTGGGTGTATCGATGTCATTAGACATCTCATTGGCACTCCGTTTGGTAGAGTACAAGATTTTAGGCAGAAACACTTTAATGAAGATCCGTTCATTTGGTATTTTGAAAACTGCGAGTTAACTACTACTGATTTGCGACGTTCATTGGTTCAAATGAAATTAGCAGGTTGGTTTGATAATTGTTCAGGTATCTTATTTGGTCGGAGTGCTGCAAACCATCCAGTCAATGGTTATATTGCCGAAGATGTATATGAAGAACTTACTGATGAGCTTCAAATTCCAATTATTTATGATATAGACTGTGGTCATATGCCTCCGCAAATTACATTTATAAATGGAGCATTTGCAGAAATTGAAGTGGAAGCTGGTAAAGGAGTAATTATTCAGCACTTTAGGTAGCAATGTGGAAAGGAAATAATATGAATGGAATATAAAAATATTACGGAAAAATATCCAACACTCACTACTGAGCGATTACGTTTAAGACCGTTAACAATACAAGATGCTGCTGATGTATTTGAATATGCTTCAGATCCAGAAATTACAACTTATACGGTATGGTATCCGCATGAAGAATTACAGGATTCACAATTGTTTGTTCAGTCAATTCTACATCGGTATGAAAAAGGAGAAATGGCGGCTTATGGAATAGAGCTGAAAAAGGAAAAGAAAATTATTGGAACGTGCGGTTTTATCGAATATGACAAGAATCATCATAAAGCAGAATTGGCGTATGCATTATCGAAAAACTATTGGCGACAAGGATTTGCAACGGAAGCGGCGAAAGCATTTATAGGTTATGGCTTTGAAACATTACAGTTAAACCGTATTGAAGCAAGGTGTCATGCTAGCAATGTTCAATCAGAACAAGTGATGAAACACTTAGGAATGCAATATGAGAGAACGTTGCGAAAAGATATGTTTGTGAAGGGAGCATATCGAGATACGAAAATATATGCGATTTTGCGAGAAGAATATGATATACAAAAGGGAGAGTAATATAGAGCTTACTCTCCCTTTTGTTTTTAAAGGTGAAGGAAAAATTATCTAAACTTTCTAAAAATATTGACAAAAAACTCATTCTATTTTTATACTTAGCTAAGTTTTTACTAATTAGTAGGAATGGAGGGGCTATATGGAGAAGGAAGAAACACATTTTCAAGAAATTATAGAAAGAGAGAAAGGCTTGCACCGCGGACTATCTACGAAGCAGTTGTCTATGATTGCGATCGGCGGAGCAATTGGAACAGGGTTATTTTTAGGAAGCGGAATGGCTATTGGCTTAGCTGGTCCCAGTGTAATACTTAGTTATGGGATAGGGGCGATTATTGCTTTTTTATTAATGGGGTGTCTGGCAGAGATGACAGTAGCACATCCCACTTCTGGGTCATTTGGAGCATATGCTGAGCATTATATAGGTCCTTGGGCTGGTTTTACTGTGCGTTATGCATATTGGGCAAGTATTGTAGCAGCAGTTGGAACAGAAGTAACAGCAGTTTCAGTGTATATGAAATATTGGTTTCCTACTGCCCCTGGTTGGATTTGGGTTATCCTCTTTTCAGCGTTACTTATTTTTGTAAATGCTACTAGTGTAGGGTTATTTGGAACGATTGAATATTGGTTTTCGATGATTAAAATAGTAGCTATTGTTGGCTTTATTCTTTTAGGTGCTTACGTTGTATTTGGTACTAACACGAATCCAGAAATAGGAATTCAAAATTATACAAATGCCGGTGGATTTTTACCAAATGGTTGGTGGGGCATGTGGATTGCGGTTTGTGTAGCTTTATTTAGTTATTTAAGTATTGAAATGATTGCTGTAACGGCTGGCGAAGCAAAGGATCCAGAAAAAGCAGTTCCTAAAGCACTTCGTTCAACCATTTATCGATTAATTATTTTTTACATTTTAACATTGGCTTTCATGTTAATGATTGTTCCTTGGAAAGCTGCTGGTGTTGATAAAAGTCCTTTTGTTAAAGTAATGGAGCTATTAAATATTCCAGGTGCATCTGGCATTATGAACTTTGTTGTTTTAATCGCAGCTTTGTCTGCAATGAATAGTCAATTATATATTACAACGCGAATGATGTTTTCGCTATCTAGAGCTGGTTATGCACCAGCAAGGTTTGGTCAACTAAGCCAGAGAGGAGTTCCTGTTTCAGCCTTGTTCTTCTCAACAATTGGTATTGCACTGGCAACGGTTTTAACAATTGTTTCACCGGATCAAGCATTCATGCTCATGATGGGCATTTCAATGTTTGGAGCTATGTTTACATGGATGATGATCTTTATTATTCATTTATATTTTCGAAAAAAGTGGGTGGCATCTGGAGGAAGAAATTTACCAGTTCGGATGTGGGGATATCCATATTTAACTGCATTAGGAGCAGTGTTAATGTTTGCTATTTTAATAACAACTTGGTTTACTGACTTGTTTAAATCAACACTTACAACGGGTATTCCGTTTTTAATCGTAGTAACAGTAGGATATTTTGTTTGGAAAAAAGCAAATGAAAGAAAAATATTAGTGAACAAAGATGAAGTATCTGGTCATGTAAAGTAACAAGTAAAATAATAGTTGTGGTTTCTATTTTTTATAATTGTTGCTATAAAGTTTTTAAAAAATGAAAGCGCTTTTAAAGAGGGGGAGAAAAACTATGATGATGGATGTACCACTAACAATTAGCTCGATGTTAGAAAGGGCAGAGAAGTTATTTGCAAAGAAAGAAATTATTTCTCGTACACATAGTACAATTACACGGTTAACGTATAAAGAGCTAGGTGAGCGAACGAGACGCTTGTCTAGTGCATTGCAAAAGCTAGGTGTGAAGCAAGGGGAACGAGTGGGCACACTCGCGTGGAATCATCATCGTCATGTAGAATCATATTTTGCGATTCCGGGTATTGGCGCTGTACTGCACACAATTAACATTCGCTTATCTTCTCAACATATTTCTTATATTATTCAACATGCAGAAGATCGTATTTTGCTTATTGATGAAGATATTGTACCGCTTGTTGAGAGTATTCAAGAGGAATTATCAACTGTACAAGCTTATATCATCATGACCGATAAAAAAGAGCTTCCAGAAACTTCACTTCAACCTGTATACCACTATGAACAACTTCTTGAAGAAGGAAATCCTAATTTTCCGTTTTTAAAAGATATCGATGAAAACATGCCAGCTGGTATGTGCTATACATCAGCTACAACAGGCAATCCGAAAGGCGTCGTTTATACACATCGCAGTACTGTTTTGCATAGTATGACGCTTGGACTTGCAGATACAACGGCACTTTCTGAAAGTGATGCTGCTATGCCGGTTGTTCCTATGTTTCATGTAAACGCTTGGGGATTACCGTTTGCAGCAACATGGTTTGGATCAAAGCAAGTTCTTCCTGGACCGATGTTTACACCGAAGATTTTATTAGAAATGATGCAGGAAGAAAAAGTAACAATAGCAGCGGGTGTCCCAACAATTTGGCTTGGTGTGCTGCAAGAATTAGAAAAGAATCGTTATGATTTATCAAATATAAAACGAATTTTATGCGGCGGTGCAGCTGCACCGAAAAGTGTCATTGCTGCATTTGAACAAAAATATAATGTCCCATTTGTGCATGCGTATGGGATGACAGAAACAAGTCCACTAGTCACACTTGCACGTTTAAAAAGTTATGAATGTGAATTGCCATATGAGGAACAACTTACGATCCGTGCTAAGCAAGGCTATTTAGTACCTGGTGTTGAAATGAAAGTTATTGGGGAAAACGGAGATGTAGCATGGGACGGACAAGAAATGGGTGAGCTATGCCTGCGTGCTCCTTGGATTGCGGCAAGTTATTATAAAGATGAACGAACAGTAGAGGGATTTCGAGATGGGTGGTTATATACAGGAGATGTCGTTACAATTGATGAAGAAGGATGTATTAAAATTGTGGATCGAACGAAAGATGTGATTAAAAGCGGGGGAGAATGGATTTCATCTGTTGACTTAGAAAATGCTTTGATGGCGCATGAAGCAATATTTGAAGCAGCTGTTGTTGCAGTACCGCATAAACAGTGGCAAGAACGTCCTGTTGCATGCGTTGTTGTAAAACAAGATCAATCTGTTACAAAAGAAGAATTATATGACTTTTTAAAACCACAATTTGCAAAATGGTGGCTACCAGATGAGATTATCTTTATGAAAGAAATTCCGAAAACTTCAGTTGGAAAGTTTTTAAAGCAAGCACTTCGAAAAGAATTGGAGCAATATTATATAGAAGATTGAAAGTGAATGTTAACTATAGTTATATTTTAGTTGACAATATAAAAAGAGCAGGGTAACATATCACATATGATATGTTACCTTATTTTGATTTATAGTTTACAAACAGGAGAAAACATAATATGAATACAAGAAATTTAGTTTTTGTAGCTTTATTTAGTGCCATTATGGCAGTTTTAGGATTTATACCACCAATTGCTTTATCATTTACACCTGTACCGATTACATTACAATCACTTGGTGTCATGCTTTCAGGCGGTTTGTTAGGATCTCGTCTAGGGGCTCTTAGCCAATTGGTATTTTTACTTGTTGTAGCAGCGGGTGCGCCGCTGTTAGCTGGAGGACGCGGTGGATTTTCAGTTTTTGTGGGACCAAGTGCCGGTTATTTAATGGGATATGTAATCGGAGCGTTTGTTATTGGATATTTCGCAGAACGTCTTCGCAACGTATCATTTCTGAAAGTATTTTTAATTAATATTATTGGTGGTATTCTCGTTGTATATTTCTTTGGTGTTATCGTACAAGCCTTTGTGATGGATATAAGTGTAGTAAAAGCAGCGAAATTAAGTGTTGTGTTCTTACCGGGAGATATATTGAAAGCTGTATTTGCGGCAATTCTTGTTACGAGACTACAACGTTCATTGAAACGAACAATTTATAGTACAAATTATGAAACACGTTAAAACGTGTTTCTTTTTGTTATAGAAAAGGAAGTGGGATAGGTGGGAATTACAAAATCTTATGCAGCACATGCTCATTACCGTCCGAACAAAATTGCAATAAAAACAAAAGATAGAACCGTTACATATAAAGAATGGTATCGGTCTGTTTGCCAAGTTGCAAATTGGCTTCGCAAGGAAGAATCAAGTAATAAAAAGATTGCGATTTTGCTTGAAAATAGTGTGGAATTTTTACAAATTTTTGCTGGGTCTGCTATGGCAGGATGGATTTGTGTACCACTTGATCCAAAGTGGAATAGTTATGAACTTGAGGAACGACTACAAATCGTACAGCCTTCTATTATAGTTGTAGCGCAGCATAAACGTAACCAGTTGCCTCAAACAAATAGTAAAGTATTTTCTATCAGTACGTGGTCTGAAAGAATAATAAATGTTTCGATTACAGCAAATTGTGTAGAAAAGGTAGGAGAGTTACCTTTTTATATGGGATTCACATCAGGATCAACCGGAAAAGCAAAAGCGTTTCTTCGTTCACAACAATCATGGGTAGAAAGCTTTGCTTGTAATGTTCATGATTTTCATATGGAAAAAGAGGAGGCAGTATTGCTCGCAGGAACATTTGTTCATTCTCTTTTTTTATACGGTGCAATGAGTGCTTTATTTTTAGGACAAACGATACACATGACAGAAAAGTTTATTCCAAACCGTGTTCTTTCAATATTAGAGAAGGAATCTATTTCTGTTATGTATACAGTTCCAACGATGCTAGAATCCCTATACAAAGAAAAAAGAGTTATAGAACGAGAGATAAAGATTATTTCATCAGGTGCAAAATGGGAAGCTGAAGCAAAGCAAAAAATAAAACAGATCTTTCCAAAGGCAAAGCGATATGAATTTTATGGGGCGTCTGAATTAAGCTTTGTTACAGCACTATCACATCATGATAATGAAAATAAACCATCTTCAGTTGGAAGACCATGTCATAATGTAAAGATTAGTATTCGTAATAGGGACGGACAAGAAGTAGGGCAAGGAATAGTCGGTACAATTTATGTGAAGAGTGAACAGTTTTTTATGGGGTATATAATAGATGATGCACCAATTTGTCACGTAACAAGTGATGGATGGATGACAGTTCATGATGTCGGTTATGTTGATGAAGATGGATTTTTATATATTGTAGGACGAGAAAAAAATATGATTATTTATGGCGGAATTAACATCTTCCCTGAAGAAATTGAACGTGTATTGCAGAGGCATCCAAATGTTGATGAAGCAGTGGTGGTTGGTAAGAAAGATGTGTATTGGGGAGAAAAACCAGTAGTACTGGTTAAAGGAGCGGTATCAAAACAAGAGCTGAAGCAACTTTGTTTAGGAAAGTTATCTTCTTATAAAATTCCGACAGAATGGTATTTTGTAGATGCAATTCCTCATACAAGCAGTGGAAAAGTTGCACGGGCAGAAGCGAAAGAAATCGTTGAAGAGCAGGGATTTATGTATGAATAGAGCAGTAATTGTTGAAGCAAAACGCACTCCGATTGGAAAGGTAAATGGAATATTTAAAGATTATTCTGTTGAAAAATTAGCGGCCCCTTTACTTACATATATAAGTAAAGGTATCGAAAAAGAAATCGATGATGTTATATTCGGAAATGTTGTCGGGCCTGGTGGAAATGTGGCCCGGTTGTCAGCGCTGGAGGCGGGCCTTCTATATACAGTACCGGGCGTGACGATTGATCGTCAGTGCGGAGCTGGACTGGAAGCAATTCGTATAGCATGCTATCTGATTCAGGGCGGAGCTGGAACTTGTTACATTGCAGGTGGAGCCGAAAGTGTAAGCACTTCACTATTCGAGAAAAGAGCACGCTTCTCACCTGAACATATTGGTGATCCTGATATGGGAGTTGCTGCAGAGTATGTAGCCAAGCGTTTCGGAATTACAAGGGAGATGCAAGATGCGTATGCATGTTTGAGCTATAAACGAACGTTAGGGGCATTAGAAAAAGGGTATTTACAAGAAGAAATTGTACCAGTTTCTCACATTACAGTAGATGAAACGATTAAACATGGTATGAATTATGAAAGGATTATAAAACGAACACGCCCTGCCTTTTTACAAGAGGGGACAGTGACGGCAGGTAATTCATGTGGAGTGAACGACGGAGCGTGTGCACTTCTTATTATGAATGAAAGGCAAGCTGAAAAGCTTGGTTATAAACCGGTGCTACGATTTGTGCATAGTGCCGTTGCTGGTATAGACCCTCATTTTCCAGGCAGTGGCCCGATATTTGTAGTGCAAAAGCTATTACAACAGACGAATCTTACAATGGAGGACATTGATTGTATTGAAATGAATGAAGCGTTTGCTTCTAAAATAGTTGCGTGCGCGCAAGAGTTAAATATTCCTTATGAAAAATTAAATGTAAACGGCGGAGCAATTGCTCTTGGACATCCGTACGGTGCATCGGGAGCAATGCTCATGACAAGATTATTTCATCAAGTACAAAGAGAACAGGTGAAATACGTGATTGCAACGTTAGGCATTGGCGGAGGAATTGGACTTGCGCTTTTATTTGAAAAGGTAAAAAGCTAGGAATCACAACATATGCTTTTTAAACTTAACGATTCAAGATGCGGATTATTATGTTCATTCGTATCATCAGTTACTTCATATTCTGAGAGAGAAGAAAAGAAACGCAAGAAGCTATTTATGCTTTTTGCGTTTCTTTTTGTATTTGAATGAGATGATTTAAAAATGCTTCGCCTGTAACAGTTGCTTTTCCACCGCCGCGTGCGCTTTTTTGATTACCTCCACCTTTTCCTTCTATAAGAGGAAGAGCTGTTTTTAAAAGAGTGTTCATGTCTTGCTCAACGGCTTTACCGCATACGCAAATGCATTGTAAATTTTCACCGTTTTGTGTAACAAAATATGTAATGATATGTACGTCTTGCTCTGTAATTATAGCTGCTAATTTAGCCAGTTCCTGCATAGAACGGTCTGTAAAGTTCACCGCAATTTGTTTTCCAAACGAAGTTTTCTCTGCTTGCTGCAGTAATTCATTTGCTTCCACAGTGAGTAGTTTTTCGTTCGCTATTTGCAGCGCTTTTTCATTTTCTTTTTGAGAGGAAAGAAGCTGATTTATTTTGTTTGGAATAGCGTCTTCTTTACTATGTAATTGCTGGGCTGCGCTTTTTACGAGAGCTTGATTGCACTTCATAAGTTCGATTGTACGCCAGCCGCAAACGAATGTAAGACGAATATTTCCTTTATGACGCTCCCAATCGATAATTTGAATCGGACCAACTTCACCAGTTTGTTTTGGATGTGTACCGCCACAGCCGTTATAATCAAGATTTTCAATAATCACAACACGAATGTTTTCTGTTACAGTCGGTTCCTTGCGAAGGGGAAACTGTTTTGCTTCTTCTTGGTTTACCCATTGAACTGTAATGGGACGATTTTCAAATACAATTTGATTAGCAAGGTAAACAGCTTCTTCGGCTGTTTCCAAAGAAAGGTCGGAAGTTTCTAAATCAATTGTTACGATCTCTCTTCCTAGGTGAAAACCAATTGTTGGAATATTAAAGTTATCCCAAAATATGGAAGACAAAATATGTTGTCCAGCGTGTTGCTGCATATGATCAAAACGACGTTTCCAAGAAACATATCCTGTTATTTCATTTACATGTATCTCTTCCGTAATGTAATGACGAATTTCTCCATCTATTTCCTCCACATTTATAACAGGAATTTGATTTAATTGTCCTGTATCATGTGGCTGACCACCGCCCGTTGGGTAAAAAGCTGTTTCTGTTAATACAACATATATATTACCATCGTTGTCGTGTGCTTGTTTTGTAATCTGAGCTGTGAATGTTTGTAAGTATGCGTCTTTGTAATACAGTTTTGGGTTCACGTCTATACTCCTTTCAAATGTAACTATTTTCATTGTAAAACAATACGTATCACTTTCCTAATATTTCATAAGAAAATTTCTCTTTTTTAGAATTTTCTTGCTATAATAAGGGAAAGGTAACATAACGGGGGTGGATGATATGTTATATGAAAATGGGGTAAGTAAACTGATTCATCTAAGTACAAATATATCTGAGCTATACCGAGAATTGCATGAAATGACCCGTCATTTAACAGAATGTAACCGAGAAAGTGTCACGTTTGATCGGTTATATGTGAAAGAATTGCTATGGAAGAAAGAAGATGTAGTCTCTATGTATGATCAGCTACTTATTCAAATTTGTATTAATGAATGTTTTGATATGAAAAGTTGGATAGCTGGAGAATATAGCTACACACATGAAGAAGTAGAGAGTTGGGTGGCTGAATTTAACAGTAAACATAATGTAGACATTGTATTAGAGGCAGTATTAAAAGAATTACAGTTTACATATGGCATTGACATGGAGCTGAAACGAACAGCTCGTGTTTAGGGAAATGAAAATCATGTTTTCAAAGGAAGCTGCTTTTCAGCTTTCTTTTTCTTTGCATTGCATTTGTAGATAGAGAAGGTGAAAGAGATGAAGGGGAAGTTACAACACATTCATCCTATAGGGATGAATATTATTATTGGAACATTATTTGCAAGATTTGCAACATCGATGAGCATTCCATTTTTAGCAATTTACTTGACGAATGCAAAAGGAATATCAGCAGGAGTTACAGGAGCCATTATTGGAACGAGCGCATTAGTAGGTGTATTTGCAAGTTTTATTGGCGGGAATTTATCAGATCGTTTTGGGCGAAAAAAGATTATGCTATCTTCTATTATTGTTTGGATTCTTGTATTTATTGGATTTGGATTTGCAGAGCATGTCGTTGCATTTTTTCTGCTAAATGCACTAAATGGGATGTGTCGTTCATTTTTTGAGCCAACGTCTCGCGCTTTATTATCTGATTTAACAAAGCCGGAGCATCGTTTAATGGTGTTTAACTTACGTTATGGTGCTATTAATGTTGGTGTTGCGATTGGGCCACTTGTTGGTCTTCAGATTGGCAGCGCTGAATCAACAACACCATTTTTTATAGCCGCTATTATGTATGCTCTTTATACAATTGTGCTCGCATTACAATTTCGAAAGTATCGCATTGGAGAAGAAAAAACAGAAGAGACAGAACGAGTTACTTTTATGGATTCCCTGCGCATTATAAGAAAAGACATTGTCTTTTTAGTTGCGTTAATTGGAATTATCATTAGTACAGCAGGATATGCACAGTTTTCATCAACGCTTTCTCAATATTTTGCGAACTCCCATCTATTTGAAAATGGAGTGAAATTGTTTTCTTATGCATTAACATTAAACGCAATTACTGTAGTAATCGTTCAGTACCCACTCATTCAAATTTGTAAAAAGTATACACCACTCGTATCCATTATGATTGGTACATTACTTGTTAGTGTAGGATTATGTGGATTTGGATTTGCTGAATCAATGTGGACTGTTTTCGTTTGTACGATCATATTTACAATTGGAGAAGTATTAATGTTTTCCATGACAGATGTGTTTATTGATCAAATTGCTGTTGCAAATTTAAAGGGAACATATTTCGGGGCAATGGGATTCTCAGGAATCGGAGCTGTTATTGGGCCATGGTTTGGCGGACTTCTGTTAGATTATTACGGTTATCATAATGGTTTTACGATTTTTACAATTTTGGCGGTGCTTTCAATGCTTGCATTTCCAATTTTGTTGTTGACAAGGAATTTGCTACGTAAAAGAACGATAGAAGAAAAATGGGAAGCACAAATGTAATACGCGTATGTACGAAATAAGGTTTTATGAATAAAGGAGGCTGATCATTTTAAGAATCAGCCTCCTTGTATTATTGCCAGTGCAATAGTAGTTCAAAGGTGTTAATCGCTTTCAAATCTTCCGTTACTTTCTGCTTTATGCCGCTATTCGCGGGCAGTAAGACCCCCACCTCAAGATTCAGAGAGAAGCAAAGAAGATAGGTGGGGGATTACTGCCCGTAAAAGACCGATTGGTTCAACTAACCATCAGTGGGGAATGAAAAAAACCCCCACTGATGGAAGCTTCACTTTATTTTGCAGAAAGGATATGTCTTATATCATGTGTTAGATTTGCATATGACTATTCTGTAAAGAGGACGGTTCGTTCTGTTAATTGTGCTGTTTCTGTTTTAGAAATGTGAATGGTAAGAAGACCATTTTCAAGAGAGGCTACCATTTTTTTATATATGATATTGGTTGGTAAAAAAATCATATGCTGTAAGGCAGAATTATTATAAGATATGTTAATTTGTAGGCCTGTCTCCATCTTTTTAATTAGAATATTTCGCTCTACTATGTTCGGAATGTCGGCTTCTAAAATATATTCTTGTTCTGTTTCAAAAAGGTCAACGTGAATATCGTTTTGAGAGGGGGAATTTGCGTATAAATCGGAGCAAAATTGATTCATCCATTCTTCAAAGCCATCAACATGAAAAAGGCAGTCTTTTTTCTTTTTATTGCCCATTGTAAGAAAACCTCCATAAAAATTCATTCATATTACGATATTCACTTTGAAAATAGAGGTGAAAAAGAAAGAGGAAATGTGCTTAAAAAGAAGAGAAGATTTTAGAAATATATGATAAATATATGATAAAAAGACAGTGCGCATGCACTGTCTGCTTTGTTACATATCGTGGTGAGCATGATTTTTTTGACGCGTATGTTTTTGGTTTTTTACTTTGTGTGATCCGCTTAACGGTTCTGGTTGACCACCAGAAACTTGCCCTTGCGGAGAATTTTTACGAATGGATTTGCTGTTGTTTTTCTCCATTATAATACCCCTCTTTTTCTTGTGCTCTAGCGGTTATTCAAATGAACGGTAGAGCTCGATTAGCGAAATGAATTAGCTGAAGGAAAGTACCTAGTCTAAAGTTTCGCTCTACATTAGGATGAGAAAACTTCATAAATTTATACGAGAATGTTTTTTGAGGTAAAGGTAAAAGATAATGGAGAGTAATAAAAGAAAGGGGAATGGTTATGCCGTATCACAAAGATAAGCAACAAGCATTTCAAGCTGCACAGCAAGGAACAACGGATGCAGAAAATGTATATAACAACATTGTAAAAAACGATCCAAATTATGCACAGGATTTAAAACATTTACGTCAAGAAGTGCATGAAGCATATGAACAAATCCAAAATGCATTAGAAGTTGCTTCTGAAACACAGCGAAAGCAATTGCAACAATATGAACAAAATTTACAACATATTATGCAAAATGTGGAGGAAGTACGTGATTAATAGGTTGTTGAGTGGTCTCAGCAGCCTTTTCACATAAGACAAGCTAATGATGATTAAGAAAAAATGTATTATAATTAGTTGTTTTATTGTTATGTTAAGTATGATAGGAATTGAACATGTTGATGCAAAAATGTTAATGAGAAAAGAGTTAGAACCAACTGGCTATGTAACATGGGAAGTACCAACTCATGAAAAAATAATGGCAATCACTTTCGATGATGGCCCGGATCCTACATATACACCTCAAATTTTAAAGATATTACATCAATATAATGCTGAGGCAACCTTTTTTATGATTGGATTCCGAATTCAGGGTAATCCATATTTAATTGAACAGGTGTTAAAGGAAGGACATGAAATTGGTAATCATACAATGAATCATTTGTACGCACGCAGTGAAGCTGGACAAAAACTCGAAAATGATATTCTAGATGGGAAACGGTATTTACAAAAATGGGTAGATAAGCCCCTCCTTTTTCGTCCGCCTGGTGGGTATATTAATGAATCGGTGTTTAAAACGGCAACAGAAGCAGGATATCAAATCGTGTTATGGTCTTGGCATCAAGACCCGAGAGATTGGTCTAATCCTGGAAAGGATAAGATTGTAAATCACGTTCTAAAAAACGCGAAAAGTGGTGATATTGTCTTATTGCACGATGGAGGAAGCGATAGAAGCCAAACTGTCGAAGCTCTAAAAGAGATTTTACCAGCCTTGCAAAAACAAGGGTATCGATTCGTGAAAGTGTCAGAGTTATTAAAGTACAAGCATTGAAAAATCCCAAAAGATTATCTTTTGGGATTTTGTATTATTGATTCTTTTTACGCTTTTTATTATTTTGACGCTGAGCCGCTGTTAATGGCTCATTTGAAAATTCTTCATTATACCCTGTACCTTGTCCTTGTGCAGAGGCTGCGTTCATTCCTGGAATGACATGATTGGCTTTACGTTTTCCCATGATTATACCCCCTAATTGACTATAAGAGCCTGAAGAGTTCCATTTACTTTTTATAAAGAAAAACGCTTTCTAAAAAGCAGTTTCACTTTATAGAAATAGTATCTGTTAACGAGTAATTTACTATGCAGTAACGAAGTTATAAAGAAAACTTATGAAAAACTATAAGTTTCTTCTTATTTACTTATCCTTTAAGTTGTAATAATATATTATCGTAAGGTATTGAAAAGTTTGTCTACATTTTATATTCAGACAATTTCAGTCACGTTTAACAGGGGGGTAACCATAATGGTAAAACACAATCCATTTCACGCTCGTGCAACATTTGAAGTAGATGGAAATACGTATCACTATTATAATCTGAAAGCGCTTGAAAACGCAGGGGTAGGTAATGTTTCTAAGTTACCATATTCAATTAAAGTATTACTTGAATCAGTACTTCGTCAAGTTGATGGCCGCGTTATTAAAGAAGAACATGTTGAAAATTTAGCGAAATGGGGAACGAAAGATATTCAAGATATCGATGTACCGTTTAAACCATCTCGCGTTATCTTACAAGACTTTACAGGGGTTCCAGCAGTTGTTGATTTAGCTTCTCTTCGCAAAGCAATGGCAGATATGGGCGGAAATCCTGATAAAATCAATCCAGAAATTACAGTTGATCTTGTTATTGACCACTCTGTACAGGTTGATAGAGCGGGTACATCAGATGCGCTTCAATTTAACATGGACTTGGAGTTTAAACGTAATGAAGAACGTTATAAATTCTTAAGCTGGGCACAAAAATCATTTGATAACTACCGTGCAGTTCCACCAGCAACAGGTATCGTTCACCAAGTAAACCTTGAGTATTTAGCGCCAGTTGTTCATGCGGTGAAAAATGCTGAAGGTGAACTTGTTGCATACCCAGATTCATTAGTAGGAACGGATTCTCATACAACGATGATTAACGGTATCGGCGTTCTTGGATGGGGCGTTGGTGGTATTGAAGCAGAAGCTGGAATGCTTGGACAGCCTTCATACTTCCCAGTACCAGAAGTAATCGGTGTGAAATTAACGGGTACACTTCCAAGTGGTACAACAGCAACAGACGTTGCACTAAAAGTAACACAAGTATTACGTCAAAAAGGTGTAGTTGGAAAATTTGTTGAGTTCTTCGGCAGCGGTTTACAAAGCATGCCATTAGCTGACCGTGCAACAATTTCTAACATGGCACCAGAGTACGGTGCAACTTGTGGATTCTTCCCAATCGATGATATTTCATTAGATTACTTACGTTTAACAGGAAGAAGCGAAGAACAAATTCGCATCGTTGAAGAATATTGTAAAGCAAACGGCTTATTCTATACAGCTGATAGTCAAGATCCAATTTATACAGATCTTGTTGAAATTGATTTAAATACAATTGAGTCTAACCTTTCTGGTCCGAAACGTCCACAAGACTTAATTCCTCTTTCTAACATGAGAGATGAGTTCCGTAAAGCTGTTTTAGCGCCGGTTGGTAACCAAGGATTCGGCTTCTCAGAGCAAGAATTTGATAAAGAAATAAAAGTAGTATTACAAGATCAAGAAGTAACGATGAAAACAGGTGCAATTGCAATCGCAGCGATTACAAGCTGTACAAATACATCTAACCCATATGTGTTAATTGGTGCAGGCTTAGTTGCGAAAAAAGCAATCGAAAAAGGACTTAAAGTACCTAGTTACGTAAAAACATCATTAGCACCAGGATCTAAAGTTGTTACTGAATACTTAGATAAGTCTGGATTAACAGCTTATTTAGATCAATTAGGTTTCCAAACAGTAGGTTATGGTTGTACAACTTGCATTGGTAACTCTGGTCCATTAGCACCAGAATTAGAAGAATCAATTGCTGCAAATGACTTATTAGTAACATCTGTTTTATCTGGTAACCGTAACTTTGAAGGTCGTATTCATCCGCTTGTAAAAGCAAACTATTTAGCATCTCCACCACTAGTTGTGGCATATGCACTTGCTGGTACAGTTGATATCGACTTGAAAAACGATGCAATCGGTAACGATGTAAACGGTAATCCAATTTACTTTAACGACATTTGGCCAACAGCGACAGAAATCGAAGAAGTTGTACAAAATGTTGTAACATCTGAACTATTTAAGAAAGAATATGCACAAGTATTTAACAGCAACGAACGCTGGAATGAAATCCAAACTTCAAATGAAGCTTTATATACTTGGGATAATGATTCAACATATATCCAAAACCCACCGTTCTTCGAAGGGTTAGCAAAAGAGCCAGGTGAAGTGGAAACACTTTCAGGACTGCGCGTAGTTGGTAAATTTGGCGACTCTGTAACAACAGACCACATTTCACCAGCAGGATCTATCGGTAAAAACACACCAGCAGGCCGTTACTTATTAGAAAATGGTGTGCAGCCAGTTGACTTCAACTCTTACGGTTCTCGCCGTGGTAACCATGAAGTAATGATGCGTGGTACATTTGCGAACATCCGTATTAAAAACCAAATCGCACCAGGTACAGAAGGCGGATTCACAACGTACTGGCCAACAGGCGAAGTGACATCTATCTATGATGCTGCAATGAAATACAAACAAGACGGAACAGGTCTTCTTGTTATCGCAGGTAAAGATTACGGTATGGGAAGCTCACGTGACTGGGCTGCAAAAGGTACGAACTTATTAGGTATTAAAGCAGTTATCGCAGAAAGCTTCGAGCGTATTCACCGCAGTAACCTTGTGTTAATGGGTGTATTACCATTACAATTTAAAGATGGTGAAAGTGCAGAAACACTAGGTCTTACTGGTCAAGAGTCATTTGAAATTCAAATTGATAAAACAGTAAAACCACGCGACCTTGTAAAAGTTGTTGCGACTGACTCAGAAGGAAACGAAAAACAATTTGAAGTAGTAGCACGCTTCGACAGTGAAGTAGAAATCGACTACTACCGTCACGGCGGTATCTTACAAATGGTTCTTCGTGAGAAATTAGAAGAGTCTAAGGTATCTAACTAAGTTGCAAATTTATTAGTTCTAAATGAACAATATTTTGTATAAAAATTGATTTTTACCAAAAAAAGAAGATGACTTTTGTCATCTTCTTTTTTCTTATGATTGTAAATTCTATTTCAAGCGATGTATATGGGAATGATGTTTGCATCTGCAAGTGCATCCTGGCTATTGGTGGGGGGACAGACATTCTTAGCTATGGGCATATTATGTGCAACTGCCAGTTTCCTAGTACTCCAAATTGTTCGTTTCTTAGTAAAAGAAAGCTCGGCTCCCGTTTGAGTCGAGCTTTTTTCCCCATGTTAAAACATACAACGGAAAAGTTCTTGTTATTATTTTCAGAATAAAGTCAATAGAGGGAAATATATGATATATTCATAATATCCAATCATTTTTAAGGGAGATGGGGAACATGACAAAGGAAAATCAAACAGCTGAAAATAAGGAACTAACGATTTTTAACCACGTTGGAAACACAATTGTAACAGAAGATAGGGAAATCCAAATTATTTCAAGATTAGAAGAGCCTCTTATTGTCGTGTTAGCGAATGTATTAAGCGATGAAGAGTGTGAAATGTTAATTGAAATGTCTAAAAATAAAATGAAACGTTCTAAAATTGGTGTTTCGCGCAAAATAAATGACATTCGGACGAGTAGTGGTACGTTTTTAGAAGAAAGTGAGGCTGCTACTAGAATCGAAAGACGGATCGCTTCAATCATGAATGTTCCAGTTGAACATGGAGAAGGGTTACATATTTTAAATTATACTGTTGACCAAGAATATAAAGCGCATTATGATTTTTTTACAGAAAACAGTGCGGCAGCAAATAACAATCGTATTAGTACCCTTGTCATGTACTTAAATCATGTAGAAGAAGGCGGAGAGACTTTCTTTCCAAAACTCAACCTTTCTGTATCTCCAAAAAAAGGAATGGCGGTATATTTTGAATATTTTTATCAGGACGCATCATTAAACGAGCTCACTTTACATGGCGGTGCACCTGTTATCAAAGGTGAAAAATGGGTTGCGACGCAATGGATAAGAAGAAGACCTTTATATTAAGATACCACTCAATTACGAGTTTTTTATGGTATTATACTGTGACAAAACTAAGTATACTCGAATGAAGTGCAAGTTTAGCATGGTAATTCATTAAAGTGTATAAAAGTTAATTTACAGCATAAGAAAAGGAGGATGACGAAAGTCATCTTCCTTTTTTTATGCTTGAAAATCATATTTCAAGCAATATATTCGTGATCAATGGATATCCTTAGATGGCTCGTGATTCCATATATCGATATCGAAATAATAAAAAATCTGAAATTCCGTCAGATCTTCTTTCGGTTATACCGTAAATCATTTCTTATCCTATCTTATTTACTCGTCATTTAGAAAATGGAATTAGCACAGAAGAGATCACAATTAAACAGTAATGGTACCATCATTCCACCATTCAATAAATGTCTGTAATGATGGGGCAACCCATGTTCTGCTATCATTTTCGTGATTCCAAACATATACATCATCTTTTTGTATGGCTCCATTTAATATTGCATATCCGAACAAATCACCGTTTCCTCCATCTGCAAAAAACAACAGACAATCAAAGGGCATATATAAATTCTTAAAATCATCAAACTTTCTTACATTCAGATTTTCTTCAAGGATTTGTTCAATTGACCAAATGAAAGGACAGTCATATTCATCGAACACACCATTCGTTTCATTCAATAGACTGGATAAATCGTTCGGTAATTCAACATTAAGTTTTTCTTTTATTTGGGATATTTCAGCTTTCGTTGCAGGGGATTTAAATTGAAAATCTGTTGAAATAGTATTGATAAAAGTCTTCCACATATTTAGCATCCTCACTTAAAAGTTTTTTCTGTATGTATGTTAATTTTACTTGAGAGTTTCATTATATGAAACTTCTATATTAAATCAATAGGGATATCAACAATGTTTATTAACAGAGCTAAAAATATAAAATGGTTTAATAAGAGAAAAGCATCCGATTTGTTCAACGAAAAATCGGTGGGAGAAAAAATTGGATGTTTTCAAATACACCATGAGGTGCTAGAGGAAGTGTCATTATGTATAGTGTGGTTGAAACCGCAAAAGAGAACAATTTAAGTTCCTATCATTATCTTCGTTATTTGTTTGAAACGCTCCCCAATATCGATTTAAATAATAAAGAGGAAATTGATAAAGTCTTGCTATAGTCAATGGATTTACCATCTAGTTGCAAAGGCCGAAAAAAGTGAAGTAAACAAAAGGTAACTCTAAAATCAATCTCTATGGTATTTTTTGGATTCTATTAACATTTACGGTATAGACATAATGATGTAATATATTGAATGAAATGAAGTTAATACATGAAGGATGGACATAAAATGGGAGATTTATTATTGATGATGATTGAACGCGTTGGTTTAATCGTTATTTTAGGATATTTACTTTCGCATATTAAGGCGTTCCGTTGGCTACTGTATAAGCAAGATAGCTATAAAGGTAGCTTTATGTTAATTGGCATATTTTCATTATTTACAATTGTAAGCAACTACACAGGGATTGAGATTTCTGGTAATACGATTATGAATGATAACTGGCTGCGGGGCGTCTCTTCTTCTAGTACGATTGCGAATACGCGTATTATGGGAATTGGGATTAGCGGGTTACTTGGAGGTCCAATTGTTGGAATAGGAGTAGGATTGATAGCCGGCATTCATCGTTATATGCTAGGAGGAACGACTGCATTGAGCTGTGCAATCTCTTCTATTTTAGCTGGGGTTGTGACAGGTTATATTGGCTATTTATATCAAAAATGGAATCGCGTTGTAACCCCTAAGTTTTCTGCGGTGCTTAGCATCTGTATGGTATCGCTGGAAATGATTATGATTCTTTTCATGATCGATGATGGCTGGAGTATTGTAAAAACAATTGCAATCCCAATGATTCTCGTAAATGGTTTCGGAAGTTTTATTCTATTGTCAATGATTCAGTCCATTTTACGACAAGAAGAACATGCGAAGGCATTACAAACGCATAAAGTATTGCGCATTGCTGATAAAACGCTTCCGTATTTCCGCCAAGGATTAACGGAAGAATCATGTACGCATGTGGCACAAATTATCCACAGCTTTACAGGAACAGATGCAGTATCTTTAACAGATACAGAGAAAATATTAGCACATGTTGGATTAGGATCTGATCATCATATTCCTTCTCATAGCTTAATTACTGAATTGTCAAAAGAGGTATTAAAGACCGGGAAAATTATGAAAGCAAAGTCGCGCGAAGAGATTAATTGTCAGCATGAAGAGTGTTTATTACAAGCGGCAATCGTGATTCCACTCACATCTCGTGGAAAGACCATCGGTACGTTAAAGCTTTATTTTAAAAATCCCAATTCATTAAGCCCCGTAGAGGAAGAGCTGGCAGAAGGATTAGCGAAAATCTTTTCAACGCAGCTTGAACTTGGAGAAGCAGAACTGCAAAGTAAATTGTTGCAAGATGCGGAAATAAAGGCGCTGCAAGCACAAATTAACCCGCATTTTCTCTTTAATGCGATTAATACAGTCTCTGCTTTATGTCGCACAGATGTAGAGAAAGCAAGGAAATTATTGTTACAGCTAAGCGTGTATTTTCGCTGCAATTTACAAGGTGCAAGGCAGCTTCTCATTCCGTTAGAACAAGAATTGAATCATGTGCATGCGTATTTGTCGTTAGAACAAGCAAGATTTCCGAACAAATATGAGGTGAAAATGTACATTGAAGACGAGCTGCATAATATTTTGCTTCCACCGTTTGTGTTGCAACTATTAGTGGAAAATGCTCTTCGTCATGCATTTCCTAAAAAACAGCCTCTATGCCAAGTTGAAATTCATGTTTATGCCAAGAAAAACAGCGTACATTTCAAAGTAAAAGATAACGGTCAAGGGATTGAACCGGAGCGATTAGAGCAGTTAGGAAAAGCAATTGTATCGTCAAAAAAAGGAACGGGAACAGCATTATATAATATTAATGAACGGTTAATGGGGTTGTTTGGAAAAGATACAACGCTTCATATTGTCAGTGAACTGGAAGCAGGGACGGAGATTTCCTTCACGATTCCAATTCAAAGAAAAGGAGGCAGCGATATTGAAAATATTAGTAGTCGATGATGAAATGTTGGCGCGGGACGAATTAAAATATTTATTATATCGAACGAAAGAGGTCGATATAATTGATGAGGCAGACAGTGTAGAAGAAGCGTTAGAGAAGTTGATGGAAAGTAAACCGGATCTTGTTTTTTTAGATATTCAGTTGTCGGATGATAATGGATTTGAAATTGCTAATATACTAAAGAAGATGAAAAATCCACCTGCTATTGTATTTGCAACGGCCTATGATCAATATGCCATTCAGGCATTTGAAGTAGATGCTTTAGATTATATTTTAAAGCCGTTTGACGAAGAGCGCATTGTCCAAGCGATTAAGAAATTTAAAAAACGAAAACAGCATGAAATGGAGGAGAAACAAGAAGTACATGCGTCAGATGTATCTAGCAGAATGAAAAAATTAGCGCTGCCGATTGATGAATCGATTGTATTAGTGAATATAGAAGATATCGTATATACTGGATTGTTGGACGGAAAAGTAATTGTGAAAACGATTTGTGATACGTATGTGACGTACGATACGCTTGCCATATTAGAAAAGAAATTGCCACAAATGAATTTTCTGCGTGTGCATCGCAGTTTTATCGTAAATGTAAATCATATTTCTGAAATCCAGCCGTGGTTTAACTCTACGTATAATTTAATTATGAAAGAGGATTCAAAAGTACCTGTAAGCCGTACTTATGCAAAAGAATTAAAGAAGCTGCTTCGTATTTAACAAGCAGCTTTTTGCATTTCATCCTTCTTTTTCTGTAACTGATTTCATATATTTGACGCTCTGTGTTGTAAGTGCTTACGGAATCGTTTACATCCTATACAATAAAGCTATCAAATCGAAAGAGGTGCAAGGATGGTATGAAAAAATCATCTGTTAATCCGTGGCTTGTTGTCCTCGGTACAGTCATTGTACAAATGGGACTTGGAACGATATATACATGGAGCTTATTCAATCAGCCTTTAGTGAGCAAATACGGCTGGGGTCTTAACGCTGTTGCTATAACCTTCTCAATTACTAGCTTTTCTTTAGCATTTTCAACTTTGTTTGCAGGTAAATTACAAGAGAAATTGGGACTTCGTAAACTCATTATGATAGCCGGATTAGCATTAGGAATTGGCTTGATGCTTAGTTCGCAAGTTTCCTCATTACTAATGCTTTATATACTAGCAGGAGTTGTTGTAGGTTACGCAGATGGTACAGCCTATATTACTTCACTATCCAATTTACTAAAGTGGTTTCCAGAGCGTAAAGGTTTAATTGCTGGTATATCTGTCTCTGCATATGGTACGGGTAGCCTAATTTTTAAATACATTAACGCAAAGTTCATTGATTCAGTTGGTGTATCACAAGCGTTTTTATATTGGGGCTTAATTGTTACAGTTATGATAGTGGTAGGCGCTTGTCTTATCCATCAAGCCGCTGAACAAGGTACAGTTCATGAAACAAAAAGTCGTGACTATACAACAAGAGAAATGCTAGGTACAAAACAAGTTTATCTGTTATTTATCATGCTATTTACATCATGTATGAGTGGCTTATATTTAATTGGCATGGTAAAGGATATTGGTGTTCAACTCGTAGGGCTTAGCGCAGCAACAGCAGCTAATGCTGTCGCTATAGTTGCGATCTTTAATACGGTTGGCCGAATCATTTTGGGACCATTGTCAGATAAAATCGGCCGTTTAAAAATTGTTACCGCAACGTTTGTCGTTATAGCTACGTCTGTCTTTGTTCTTAGTTTTGTGGATTTAAATTATGGCATTTATTTAGCCTGTGTAGCAAGTGTTGCTTTTTGTTTTGGTGGAAATATCACTATTTTCCCAGCCATTGTTGGTGATTTCTTCGGTCTAAAAAATCATAGTAAAAACTACGGAATCGTGTATCAAGGCTTTGGTCTTGGAGCACTTGCAGGTTCCTTTATCGGTGTAATTCTAGGTGGATTTAAACCAACTTTTATGGTGATTGGCGTATTGTGTGTCGTGTCATTTATTATCGCGATTTTCATTCAACCACCTAATCAGCAAAAAGAAAAACAAGAAAATTATCGCAGTGTAGCGTAAGCATTTTAAATTTTTATTACATTCTAAAAGTAAACGTAAAGTAACTCCAAAATATACAATAAAAGTTGATTTTGGAGTTATTTTTTGTTTACTTCACTTTTTTCCCTTCTGTGAATCAGGTAAAGCCTTTAAGGCTTCATCAAACTTCCGTCTGGCATGTGCCCAACATCCTACAAGGGTAACATCTGGTACTTGATGATAACCACTATATCCATCTACTTGTAAATACCCTTGGAAACTAGCTAAAAACTGATATATCAACAGTTTAGAAAATTTTACATCCTACTAAGTTATATCCTTAAAAATACTTTTTTGGTACAATTTAGGTGTATAGTGAATGTTGTAAAACGTATTAGGGAGCGTGTTTTGTTGAACGGGAATCAAAAATATAGCGGACATTGGAGAAGTTTTATTCTTTTTACATGTATCGTTGGTTTTATTGTTGGTTACTTTTCTGTTCTTTCAGATAACTTACCAGATGTAAGTGAGGGTGTTACATACCTTAAATTTTTCATTTCGTATTTAGCAGTCATGATTAACTCTTTACCCATGTGGTTTATCCTTGCCATGTTTGTTGGCTATATATTTGCAAGGGATGTTCAAAAAGCTGTATTACTTGGCGCCCTCTATACAATCACTGCCATTACATTTTATTTTGTGATTGGCTATTTTTATCAGGACGTACTAGTAACGATATCATTTCAAGAACAAGCAGTTGCATATGCGACTTGGTACGGAGCGTCAGCTATTGGCGGTATTTTAGGCGGAGTTTTAGGGTTTTTTATGAAAAAAACATCGTATGCATTACTACCTTTAGCTGTAGGGTTAATCTTACAATTATTTGTAAACGGTAAAAGTAGCTGGAGTGACGTTGTTGGTATTGCACAAAATATTACCTATTGTCTAATGATAGGAAGCATTGTTATGTATATAGTCATTGTGAAATGTAATGCAGTTCCTGTAAAAAGAAAAGAAGAACGGATGTAGTTATCTTTGATTTAACTCAAATTATAAAACATACAACAATAAGAATTCGATTCTTTTCGCAATTGTTGAACTTATTGGTTTCATAAGTTGTATATATCGAGAAAGGGAAGGCACATTTCGCCTTCCCTTTTCTTATGTTTGCAAATCATGTTTCGAGTGATATGTTTGTGGTCTCATATGCTGATATCGTAATTTTATTTCTCTATTGTAGCGATAGCTAAACAATAAGCTCTGTTAAAGCACAATGTTGATTTTTGCCTTTTTCTTGTTCAACGAAGCAGGTTAGTTGAACAAGAAGGAAAAAACAAACTTTGAATTGAAATTATTAGGGTCAATTTCAATGAAAGGAGAGATCTGTTCATGGAATTATCAAGGTCTCAACTACTAGCTTTAGAGCATATTGGAAAGTATGCAAGGAACCATAAACATGAGGCTAAAGCAACAATTAATCACATACTTAAAATGTCTAATATCTCGGATAAAATATTTGAAAATGCTGTTGTAAATTTAAAGTCTCACACAAAGATTGGTCTACATTTTCATCCAGATAGACCAGATTCGACTATGAAAAGCGTTGCTGAAGCACTGCTTGAGCAGGGAATATATAAGAGCCAGTTTGAAACATTTTTATCTAATGGCAGCGTATCCGCTTACCCTGGTGGTGAACGCGACCTTTGGGAGAAGAGAATTTTTGGAGGAGCATATCAACTGGAGGGCGTAACCAATAACCAACGGCCTAAATATGGGGCACTAAATTTGATGTTACATCCAGATGGGCCTGCTCCGCGTTTTGGATCATGTTATTTTCTTCTATCTCCTGAGGCCTCTTATCGTTCCACATACACGTATTTGGATTCGCATCAAGACCCAAAAGAAAAGGGTACTTATGAAGAATTTGACATCATTTTGGCTGCTCTCTTGGAAGAGGTGTTCTTAAGAGATTTTGCTATTGGTGAAAGAAACCTGACGCCAGCAAGATTAATCAATCACTTGCTGGTTAATCTGGAAAGGCCGTTTACGGACCTAGCAAACAAAGAGCCAAACCGCAATCTTAACCACTATATTGAAGCCCAGGTTCATGGGGATATTTCTCTTAAAGAAGACGTGGAAATGCTTGTTGCAGATCCTTCATTCAAGGACACTCATGTAGGGAGAACCTTGGAACAAATATGCCTTAAGTATTCCATTGATCTTTATTGGCACATGGGCTTTGTACTTATGGTAGATGAGGTTCCTGTAGATTTTAGAGGTCCAACAATGCCTTCATTGGCAAGACGCATTGCACGAAATAATTTTATCGATGCGAACATAATTGGATCTGCTGTAATGGACTTGAAACGCAATCCAGTATCTTGGAAAGATCGTGGAACTTATAAGGAGGTGCTTCAGGAATTAAAACTATTGTGGCACGTTTTAGTGAGATATGGAAAGCCGAATCGAAAATTGAACTAGAGGGTGCGTAAGTTCAAGGAGACATACAAGAGGACCAAAAAATTGGTTCTTTTCTTTTCTTTTCTATGAAATATCAACAATAATCTTTAACCGAGCGAAACAATAGAAATTTAGAATGAAATTTGTGTCTGTTAGAAAATCAGGCGTTAATTTTATTTCACATTGATGAGAAAATATCATACGAAGATTTCCCTGAGGTGGAATCAGGTGAATATGCGGCATGGTATTTTCAATCTGGCGAAGATATTCAAAGTTGGGGTTATGGACTATACAATGATAAGGTAAACGAACCGAATATTAAGGATGCTTACTCACGAATGTTTAGTACAATAGAGTCCATAAAAAATAGGAAGTTATAATAAATGATAACCGCTTTGATTTATGGCAAAGCGGTTTCGTCGTTTCCTTATTTGCAATTATTTATTGAGCTCTATCAGGATATCCTGTACACGTTCTTTTTTAAAAACAAACTTGAAGGATTGATTGTCCTTTAGTGAAACTTGAATTGCTCCATTTAGCACACCGTTTACTTCTTTGCATTCTGTTATATCGGAACGGTGAATTCCAATAGCGAGCTGAATTTCCGAATTTATTTGTTGTTTATATACAAGTAATTTTTTGTTTGTTATCGCTAATACTATTGGCATATTCTCTTTCGTAAGCCAAGAAATTTCAGGAAGAAGTTTCATAACCCAATTAGTAGGGGCGGTTCTTCCTGAAATGACATCAACAATCTGCTCGTTGTGTTCTAAATCTTGTTTCACTCTTTCTTGATACTTAACTATAATACTCATTTTTATTTCTCCTCTCAAACTGCAATTTTTTGTTTCATTCATAAAATTTATAATGCTTTCTTCTTATTGTTTTTTCTTAAAGTCTTTTAAAGGGTTCCCATCGCTTAGTTCAACGAAGAAAGGAAAAAGTAATAAAAAGAGGCAACGTAAAATTTCACTTGAAAAACGAAAGATTTCGGCTGAAAAATATTGTTTTTGATTACAATACTGAAAATCTTTTCCATCATTTTTGAAAAAAAGAGACCATATATCTTTTGATTTCATCTCGTCTTACAATTTGTACAACGAGTCATAACACTACTCTTATTTTCCACACTTTATGTGGCTTCTAAAATATTTGATCTAAAATTTAGATTATGCTCATTCGTTTTACTGTTCATATTGAGCTAACCATTTATTGAATATATCCATAAACTTGTGAATGATAGCTAAATTGACCACCATAATTATAAAGCCTAAAATTGAATACAAGACAATTGTATCTAATGGGAATAACTGTACTATATGCTTAATGATATAAATACAGATAGGTAAACAAATAATGCTTGTAATAATAGCAGGGACATATTTTCTTATGATCAATGTTTGAAAGCAATGTATTACTAGATGTAAAGTAAATGCAATAAACAAACCTACCCATAGGCTATACCAATTCATCACATAGGAAACAATTGTAATTATACTAATTAAAATAAATTCTTCTGCCACTCCAAGGGCGAAAGATGATGTTGTAATATTATCAAAATGAGGTAATAGTCTTTTTGATAACGTAGGAAATCTTTCACATAAATAGCGTCTGTTTTTCCTTATCCATGGTTGTATGAAAATTATTTCTTCAAAATCGTGAAAAATAAAAAGTATTGGAAAAAGCCATACCATCACTTCTATATTATTCATTGTCATCCCCCCTAAAATCCTATTATATAAATATTTTTTACATTTTATTACAAATTTGTAGTGCATTATAGTTTGTTTATAGATTAGTTATAGCATTAATTTCAATATAAAATAGAATTGCTTTCATAATGGAAATCTATATAAGGAAGATGGATTTGTGATGAAAAGTCAAATGTATAAATGAAGAGAGGGAGATATTCTTAAACTTATTAATCTTTCAGCATCAGTTGTTTGGGATTATGATGAGAGTGAAATCAACACCATTATGTCAGTAGATACTGTGTATGGACATAAAACAGAACATGGAAGCGCTTTAAAGCAGCAACCCTGTGACTAAGCTCGAATGGAATGATTGAAGCTATTAAGAAGTCAAACGGCATCCTTAGCCATACTATATTGTCACAAAAAAAAGTGTTGAATAATTCAGTATATTCAGTATAATTAACTTGTAACTACAATAACGTTTTTAGTTACAAGGGTTATACTGCTTAATCTCTAATAGAAGATTCCCCATAAATCAAGTAGTAGAAAAAAATTTTGTACACCTTTGTATTCGGTATCCCCCACTAAAATGTTTCTTTCAAATAAACAGGAAGAAGGAAGTGATAAGATGAATCAAATGAATACACTCTCTCTATGGACGGCGACTGCAAACAGCTATGCGAAAGGAAAAACTCTAGAAGGAAATGAAGAGGCGGATGTTGTCGTTATTGGTGCTGGTTTCACAGGTCTTTCCTCTGCTTATCATTTGCAAAAGTTAGGAAAGAATGTCATTGTCCTAGAGCAAGAAACGATTGGATACGGCGCCAGTGGTCGTAACGGTGGGATGGTATTGCCAGGCTATAAGCCAACGATGCAGCAGCTTACCAAAAAGTATGGTCCCGACGAGGCTAGACAGCTAAACGATCTCTCCTTGTTTAGTATTGAACTGGTAAAAAACATTATTGACGAACATCAAATCAACTGCGACTTTAGAAATACGGGTCACATTGTAGCGGCTTACAAAGCCAAACATTTTGAAGAATTGAAACTTGAAAGCGAATATTTAAATAAAAATTTCGGGTACGAATCAAGAGTGCTTGATCGAAGTCAATTGCATCAAGAGATCGATTCCCCAGTTTATTATGGTTGCTTAGTCGACGACTTGAGTTACTCGTTCCAGCCACTGAATTATGCAATTGGTTTGGGAGAAGCAGCTAAATCGATCGGTGCAAGAATCTTTGAGCATTCTAAAGCATTATCCATCGAGTACGGTCAAACTAGTGTGAAAGTTGAAACAGAAAAAGGTTCTGTTATTGCGAAAGACATTATTGTGGCGACAGATGGTTACTCTGGAAAAATCATGAATGAACTGAACAAAGGCGTACTGCCAATTTCGGCGCGTATTATTGCAACTGAACAGCTTCCAGAGTCATTGTTGAATATTGTTATTCCTAAAGATCGCATGGTTTTTGATACGAGTAGTTTCCTTTACTATTTCCGTCGTACACCAGATAATCGAATCGTATTTGGCGGTGGCGATATTCGTCCAAACTTAGATGACGGTGTGTATCAAAAAGTTTACGATGCGATGGTAAACTTGATGCCAAAACTGGCAGGAAGCAAAATTGAATACCGTTGGGGTGGATTTATTGGGGTTACAATTGATACATTCCCGGTTATCGGCAGATCCAAAGAAGGCGCATATTTCGCAACAGGTTATACAGGCCACGGCGCTTCTCTCTCGACATTGTTTGGTAAGTTATTGGCACAATGGATTGTTACGGGGAGTGCAGGCGGATATCGATTTGAAAAGGAACGTCTAAAATCATTTCCGTTCCATAATCAGAAAACTATGCTTGTAAATCTAGCGCATATTGGTTTCAAACTGCATGATATTTTTGCGTAAAGGAGAGGTACTTGTGAAAATTAACATGTTCATTGATGGGAAATGGGTAGAAGCGTTATCCGGTGCTAGAAGAAACGTTATGAATCCAGCAACTGGAGAGGTGATCGCATCGTCTGCTGATGGGTCAGAAGACGATGCAAAGGTGGCAGTCAAGGCGGCTCGCAAAGCGTTTGACAGCGGGATTTGGTCGGATTTATCGGCTGATGAAAGAGCAGAATATCTCTATAAGATTGCAGATCGTCTTGAAGAGAAGGCGGCTGAAATTGCACGTTTGGAAACTGCAAATAACGGTAAGGTTATACGTGCAACAACCTATGTGGATATTCCGGTTTCGATTCAATGCTTCCGCTATTATGCTGACTTGATCAAAGGCATGAAAAAAGAATCTTACACGCGTGCTGATTCTTCGGAAACAATTATTATTCATGAGCCAATTGGTGTTTGTGGGCTTATTGTACCTTGGAACTTCCCACTTATGTTAGCTGTTTGGCAAATTGCTCCTGCACTTGCTGCCGGAAATACAATTGTAATTAAGCCTGCGGAGGTCACTCCTGTAAGCGTATTTAAATTATTTGAAATTATTGAGGAAGTCGGGCTTCCAGCCGGAGTGGCAAACTTGGTATTGGGACCTGGATCAAAAGTTGGGAATGAGCTTGCCGAGAGCCATGATGTTGATAAGATTGCCTTTACCGGCGGAACAAAAACAGGCCAAAGTATTATGCGCGCAGCTGCGGGAAATATGAAAAAAATGACACTTGAACTGGGAGGTAAATCTCCACTTATTGTGTTCGACGATGTGGATTTTGAAAATGCAGTCGAGAATGCGATGTTCGGTATTTTCCACAATGCTGGGCAAGTTTGTTCAGCTGCATCCCGTCTGCTTGTACAAGAGACAATTTACGATAAGTTTGTTGAAAGATTGGCCGAGCGTGCAAGCAAAATTGTAGTTGGCAACGGGGAAAGCGAGAACATTGAAATGGGAGCGCTTACAAATGAAGCTCATATGAATGACGTTTTACATTACATCAAGAGTGGAATCGAAGAAGGTGCAAAATTAGTTTGTGGTGGTAAGCGCTTAACAGAAAATGGGCTTGATCGAGGATTTTTTATTGCACCAACGATCTTTGCTGATGTAAACACGAATATGCGTATTGTTAAGGAAGAGATTTTTGGTCCAGTCCTTGTTGTACAGAAATTTAAAGATGAGGAAGATGCAATCCAAAAAGCGAATGACTCCATTTATGGATTAGCTGGAGCTGTATTTACTGAGGACATGGATCGAGCAAAACGTGTCATTAGTAAATTGCGCGCGGGCATTACTTGGATTAATAGTTATCACCTCGCTTATGTTGAAGGGCCTTGGGGGGGATATAAGCAAAGTGGAATCGGCAGAGCGTTAGGTGCTGTTGGGCTGGAGCATTTTATGGAAATGAAGCAAATCAATATTCATCAACATGTCAAGCCTGTAGGTTGGTATGCAAATTAATTTGGCTTAACTTGCTGTATAAACTATTTTTAGGAGGGTATGAGTATGGAAATAGCAGGAAACCGTCCCTCATCGAAGAAAGAAACAGCAGAAATGATGAATAAGCCAGTAAATGATTCAGCACTAGGAACCAAAAGTATTCCTTTATTATATTTACGGTTTGCTTTGGCAGGAATTATGGCGAATGCGATTCTTGGAGTGGTATCGATTGTCGATGGCTATTTCGTCAGTGGCTTTCAGGAGCTGGAAGTGGAAGGAATCGGAATTGGATTTACAATCATGGTAATTACCCGCATGCTTGGCGTTCTTTTTGGTATAGGAGCCGGAGCGGTCATTTCGCTTCGGCTTGGAAAAGGGAAAATCGAAGAAGCTAGGAGTATTATGGGACAAACTTTATGGTTTACTCTTCTCATCTCCACTTTGCTAGCTGTACTTGGATTGGTCTTTGAAAATCAAATCATGACTTTATTCGGAGCAAGTCATGATGCACTTCCATATGCGGTGAAATATAGCCGACTATTGTGGATTTCATTGCCAATAACGATATTGGCGGTTGTACTAAGTATTTTTACCAATATCGATGAAAAACCTGTATTATCAATGAACAGTTGGTTAGTTGCAGCGGTTGTTGCCGGAATTACAGAATGGATTATGGTAGTGAAATATGACATGGGCATGATGGGTTCCTCGTGGGCGAATACAATTTCACAATCGATCCCTGCTTTACTCATCTTTTATTTTTGGTTCGGTAAAACAAAGCTTAAGCCAAAAATAAAAGATATGATGATTAATCTTAAGACAATTGGTGAGGTGGCTTGGACAGGCTTTGCATCTTTTTCGAGTCAGTTCATGATGTTTTTTGCCATTATTATCTTCAACAACTTACTGCAAAGCTACGGTGGTGGACTGCACGTTGCCGCTTTCACGATTCAAAACGGTTATATTACAAATCTGCTCGCCTTAGCAGCACTCGGTGGGATGACGGGACTTCAACCGATCATTAGTTATAATTACGGCGCGGGCAATCTTGCTCGCGTTAAACAAGCAATTAAGATTGGACTCATTTTTACGGTTGCTTTCTTTTTGATTGCGACAGCTTTACTAATCATTTTTGCAAATCCGATTGTATCATTTTTTTCCGGCGGTAATCCTGAATTGCAGAAACTGGGCATTTGGACGACAGTTGTATTCAACTCTTTGTTTATGCTTAATGCAGTCAGCTTGCTTATATCCGGTTATTTCGAATCCCAAGAGAGAAACTGGACTGCAACGTTTATTAATGTGAGCAAAATGCTGTTGTTCTTATTCCCGTTTCTCTATATTTTCCCGAAATTCTGGGGTGTAGAAGGTATATGGTACGCAGGTCCTGCTGCAGAAATTCCAGGCGTTCTCATTGCCATATACTTTATGAAAAAAGAGTTCAAACGTTTAAAAGATATGAATGTTAAGACAGTACGTTTATAGAACCTATTCCTTCAAAATTACCTAAAAGAAAGAGAGATGATTATCATGTTTTTTGCAAAAAAACTTACAGCAGAAGAAGTACAACAATTAGGTGTTGACACTTGGGAAGCATGGGTAGGCGAACCTAATAAAGGAACTTGGCATGTAGAAGAGCAGGAAGTTTTCTATGTGACAGACGGTGAGGTGTTTATTACTGTTGATGGAGAAAAGTATCATATTACAAAGGACTGGGTCGTTTCTTTGGCTAAAGATCTTGTTTGTGAATGGGATTGCCCAGAATTTTTGAAAAAGAATTATAAAATGAACCATGAGTTCAATTTGAAATAATGTGAAATTAGGAGCGGTATTCAATCATCACAGCCGTATACTTTTCCTAAATATTTGTGGGTTATGGTACACAGCGCCGTTATCCGACCTTGTGGCATATGTGATTGCTTCTTATTTTACGTAAAAAATTCAGAATATTTAAACAACTGATGTTGTTTGCTAATGAATATAAATCCAAAATCCGACATTGCTATCTCAAGTAATGCTGTTTTTACAGGCCTTACGGATAAGCTCATCCCTGCTTATATCGCTATTATTAATAATAAGATCGCAGCCATTGGTTCCGAAATCTTAACGATGGTTGGTTGATGGAGCTATCGTTTTTCAAGATGATGCAAGAAGGCCCCTTTATAAAGACAAAAAACGGGTGGAGCAAACGTTCCTTTCCCGTTTTTTAATTAGACCATTATTATGATTTATTTTTGACTAAGCCGAACAATAATACGTCTACAATAGAAGAGAGTGCTTCCGGTAAGGTAATATTATTTTCCATGTAAAAACGTTGATCAAAGATTGAATTTGTAGCATCTATAATCAACTTTATGGCGAGTGCTGTATTGATTTCATTGAGTTCACCTTGTTGAATACCTTCTTCGATTAATAAACGCAGAGCTTCCCACTCGTTCAAAGCAGCATTCACTTTTGTCCATTGTTCGGGGTAATACCGTTTCATTTGTTCTAATACTTTAAAGTCATAAAATTCAAAATGGGAAGGCATTGCAGTACAAACCCCTCTGATTTTCTCAATTAGGCTTAAAGATGTGTCTTCCATGATTTGTTCTGTTTTTTCGTTTACTTCAGATAATGTTTGGTCAATGATTAATTCTAAAATTTCAGTTTTTGAAGAAAAATGTTGATAGAGGTATCGCTTGTTTACACCAATACGGTTTGCTAAATCATCCATTGTGAACTTCATGCCTTTATCATGAATCTCTTCAATAAAAGCTTTTATAATGCGTTCTCTCATTCCTAGTACTCCTTAAATTAGAAATTTGTTGAAAAGGTTATCTAAACTAAGTTACTCAACTTTCGCACCTTGAAAATTATTTTTAACCCTTGTCTGTGTCTGTGCCATATTCTCTATTGGGACATTTCCCTTATTGACACATAACACCTTTTTTAGCAGGGGGGAAGGAAACAAACTCCCAATTAAAAACGGAAAGGTACATATCTTCCATGATACAGCACAACTTCCTGTCCGAAAAGGCACTTAACTCTACTATTCCATAACGTAGGATCCTTTTTTGAGCCAATTTGGCATTGCATATCGTTCGAGAATGCGAGGTTAATCACGTCATATTCGTAGGTACACGTCACGGTTCAATATACTGTCAATCTAATCAAACACAACACGCCGGTCACGTTCCCGGAAGGTCTCCCGTGCAAATGAGAGATTCTGCATTACATCAATAGGGCATATAAAAACAATTTTGAACTGGAATCCCCCGGCACCGACATATTCTTCACCACTAAATTAAAACAGCTACCCGAGCCAAGGTCCCGTGGTAGCTGTTTTGGTTCATCCTTCCAATTCTGGCACCCGGTTGTTTGCTTGCATTTTCATGATAGTTGGATATATCTCCTGAACAAACAATACATCGATGGGTACAGTATAAGGATACTTGGTTCACCAGAGACAGATAAAAATGTTTACCTTGTCCGATCACCTATCGATTGAACAAGATAAACATTTACTTTTACGCTTAATGCTTCATTGCCTTGGGACTATCCAGCTTGATAGACAATCTCTCCGTCAATAATCGTCATGTGAACAGGAAGATCAGCGATATCGGCAGGATCAGCTTGCAAAATGCTTCCGTCCAGGATCACTAGATCGGCTAGTTTTCCAACTTCGATGCTCCCTTTGTGTTGTTCGTCAAAGCTCGCGTAAGCTCCATTCCATGTGTAAGCCTGGATCGCTTCTGTTACGGAAACAGTTTGATTGCTTCCAATCTCCTGTCCCTGCTTGCTCTTCCGGTTCACCGCCGCTTGAATTCCGAATAGCGGACGATAATCGGTCACTGGGCTATCGGAGCCCGCTGCTGCAATGATGTTATTTTTAAAAAAGTCACGAAGTGGATACATTTGATTCACCCGCTCTCCGTAGTTATGGACGTATCCATTTCCATATTCATAGAAGAAAGCAGGGTTAGGTATCGGGATGACGCCAAGCTGTTTCATCCGTTCAATTAGATCCGGTTCTGAAATCCCTGCATGTTCAATACGTGGTCGGGCATCTGGGCGAGGATATTCCTTCAGGGCGGCCTCTATACAATTCAATACCATTTCAATTGCACGATCTCCCTGCGCATGGGCTGTAATCTGAAATCCTTTCTTATGAGCCTCTACTAATTGTCGGTTTAGTTCTTCCTGTGTATAGTACAAAATACCGTAATCCTCTGGGTTACTTGTATACGGCTTACGGGTTGCAATGGTCGGACCGCTGCTGCTACCATCCGTGAACAGCTTTGCAGGTCCGATTTTAAACCGGTCATTCCCTAGGCCTGTTACCATTCCAGCGTTAATCATACTTTCCAAAAATAATTCGGGGTTGTCTAATGCGCAGACCATCGCATAAATGCGCACTTTGACCAAGCCTTGACGAACCGCCTCATGCATCGCTCGAAACCCTTCGGAGTCATTGCAACCTGCATCATGGATACTGGTAATCCCAGCCGCTACAAAATCGGCAGACGCTAACGCCAAGGCTTGGGCTATTTCTTCTTCGGAATAGGTTACTTTATTGGCAATTTGGAAATGAGCCGTTTCAATTAAACGACCTGTAAGCTCTCCCTCGGCGCTATGTTCAATCATCCCACCTTTAGGATCGGGTGTATCCTTGTGAATACCGAGGATTTCCAGTGCTTTTGAATTGACCACCGAAATATGATTACACGCGCGTATAATGATAATCGGGTGTTCCCTTGAAATCTGATCCAATTCTTCTCTAGTCGGATACCGCTGTTCCGCGACTTTGGTCTCATTGAAACCCCAAGCCCGCACCCATTTTTCTGCCGGGAGCCCGGACGCTTTTTTACGTAAATCCTGAAAAATATCCTGCAGGGAATGAATATGGGTAGCTTTGCAACTTACCCCCAGCTTGTCTATGCCATACGAGGAAATGTGCAAATGTGAGTCGATAAATCCCGGCAAGAGGCTTTTCCCTTTCAAATCAATTACCGTTGTCTGCGGACCGATAAGACGCTTAATCTCCTCTGAGGTACCGACGGCGATAATCCGGTTCCTTTTTACCGCAATCGCTTCTACTATTCGATTCTGTTCATCTACCGTAATAACCTCGCCATGAAGAAATGCGATGTCTGGCATTCTTAAACCCCCTTATTCTCTTGTAAAACCGCATTATTATCATTGTACAACTCATGCCAATATTTAAATTATTATGTCTTAGATTGGTGTATTGTTCTTGAGCGTCCTCTAGTTTCTCATCGATCATATTTGCGATAATAGGCAAATTGCTCTTCCTGTTTATTTGAAAGAAACATTTTTGTGGGGGATACCGAATGCAAAAATGTATAAAAAATTTTTGCTACTACTTGATTTACGGGGAATCTTCTATTAGAAATCAAGTGGTATACCCATAGTAACTAAAAACGTTATTATAGTTACAAGTTAATTATACTGAATATAAAGAATTATTCAATACTTTTTAGATCTGGTGCAAGGAATCTAACAAACTTGGACATACTGTGTAGATTTACAATGAAAAGTGACCCATCCCTAAAATAAAAAATACAATTCTCTTATAACGAAATGAGAGGAGTTTAAGCAAGGGGGCAACCATTCGAGCACTAAAACAAGAAGGACATTCTATTCGATCTATTATCAAATTATTAAATGTCTCAAGAAATACAGTAAGAAAAGCATTAAAAGCAGAGAAAGGCCCTATTTATTAAAGGAAAGAAAAAGAAGATAAGTTAATTGTTCCATTCGAAGAGATAATTCGAAAATATGTAGGTGAAGGATTAATGGGAACTGTTTATTCGGATCTACTTATCATAGTGTGAGAGTTTTGAAAATACTTTTTATATGGGTTAAAAGGTAATAAGAGAATTTAAGTTGAATAAAAAGAGAGTGTAGAATTTTCTATTCAAAACAATTTGCATCAATTTACTTGTATACAAAAACTCGGTTGGTTAACCTGGTAAAAGGAAGGTGTAATTTTGAAGAAATTTATCTTAGTATTACTACTCTTGGTTAATGTTTGCTATATGGTAATTTATTTTACTAATTTCGAAGTTTTTGCTCCCAACTCTGTATGGATCGTCTTTTTTATCATTAGTTTATGTCTATCTATTCTTTATTTATATCGTTCGAGAAAACAATCTGGCTATAATTCATATTTAGCAATTGCAGTTTTAGTTACAGGTATTAGTTCTTTAGGTGCTTATGGTTTTCGATATTTTTTATCTCATCTTATGGGGTAACAGTTATTCAACTATCGAGTGCTGAATTTAATAGTAAAGGCATTTAAAAAAGTTTGTAGTTAAATTTATCGAAAGCTTTTTTGTGCTGTTTAGTGCGTAATTCTCACTGCGGATTTATATGCTAAAGAAGTTTGTTATGTTTCTTCATAGAAAAAAGCAATCGGTTGAATTATAAAATTTGAAATCAAACCCCATAGGCCAAACATAACGAATTTATTAGCGGTTTCAATGGAACTCATAAAAATTAAAAAACAAATTAGTACATAAACAAGAAAGTATATCAAAAAAGATTTTTAGTTACATGTAATGTTGTATCGCAGTGTGTACAAACAAGCTTGTAGAAGTTGTTTCATAAAAAGACGGTTTTCTTTTCTATTTTGTTACGGCATTTAGGACACGTCTTCATTTTTATTTCATCTCATCACTGCCTAATTTAAAAATCGTAGGATTCTTTATATAAGTAAGAAAAGGGGCAGAATAGACTCATTCTTTTCTTTCAAATATATACGATGATTATAATTGAAAATTCTAACTTAATAAAAATGAAGCCTTTACTAAAGGCTTCATTTTTGTATCATAAGAAGTATATTTTTCCTAGTAGGAGGAGCATAAATATAGCCACCCAAAAGGTAAGCATAAATGTAGCTTTTTGTTTTATTTGATAAGCTCTAACTGCTTGAAGTACGGTCATTACAAATAGTAGAATCATTAAAATATTGGAGCTGATTGATTCGGTGATAAAACCATAAACAGAGACAATAAGAACAGCTACAGCACTTAATAATGACAAGGTTTGAATCAGTTTTGATAATGTCATCATATATCCCCTTTTTGGTGAATGATTCCATAATATATATTCAATTAGACAAATCGATATCCCTAAAAGATATTTATGACAAAGAGCCATGTTTTTCATTATTTCCATTATCAATATTCCATCAATGTATACTGGCATTTTTCATACTTTGTAATCTTATTAGGTCTTCAGAGTTACTTTCATCTGTCCTCAAAGCGTAGATGGACGAATTTCAGCATCTTGATAAGATCAACGATTCGTACCATTACACGTGTGCTGCCTTCCCATTGTTTTTTTGTAGGTATTCCTTTAAAGAATGATTCACAGCTTAATACCTTTATCTTTGGTGACCATTTTTCCAGAGATTTTGGATTATTGACGTAAAAGTACATCATGGCGCCTTTGTTGCCAGACTTTTGAACTGTGCGGTTTGAAAGTTCCAGTGCAAATTTTGATTCCGCGTCGAAATATAACTCGCCGCTAGGAAAGCGCTGTGCCATGCCTTTTTGTTACATATGGCTGATCCGATAAAAATGTTGCAGAAAATGATTCATTCAGTCGTTGATGAAGGTAATATCATATGTTTTGAACCGCACTGGATTTCCAATATGTCTTCGTACAACCTTAACAAACACGACCAATCAGAAATTATTCAGCTTGGTTTTCTTCAAAAACTGTTCGAGGAAGATACAAAACGAAATGGAAAAGATGGAAACATCGGGAGTAAGTTACCGATCTATCTGAGCGAATTAGGTGTAAAAAATATTGATTGCCGAGTTAGTGATAAGGTTAATTTTCTTGATTCTAATATAAATGAAACAGATAAACAGAGATTATATGATTCACTTAAAGAAGAAGGATTAGGTGCAGCTCCTACTGAAAGGAAAGAATTTATTGAGAACTTAATAAATCGAGGGGCTACATTTACTGAAGCACAGGATCAGTATGAAGCAGAACTACGATTTTCTAAAGTATTTAATATTAATTCCTCTTTAATCTACGCTCCAAGTATGAAAATTACTTTTGGAGTGGTAAAAAAATAAGAAACATAGGTTTTAGAATTCAAAATGAAGAAAATTGCTTATTTATCATATCTGGCGAGCAGACCCCCATCTCAAGCGCGAAACGGTAGGTGGGGGTAGTTCAATTTATCTATCAAGATGGGATGGACGAGGCCCCTATGATCTTAATTCGCACTAATGTGCTATTTTCCCTATTTTTAGCATCACTTGGCTTCTTATGTTTCGATATAACCAAAATCGTGTAAGATAAGTTATGACTTTACAAATAGCACGGCCGATTTTACTTGTCGGCCGTGTTTTTATATGTTTTGGTCTATATTCATTGTTATTAATTTTGAATCAAAAAAGGAAATTACCATTTTATGTAGAAAATGATAATTCTATAAATTGTCATATTATTTTGAAAGGAGGTGTACACTATGAAGTTCGGCAGTATTCTTATTGGAATGATTATTCCGTTTGCAGCTATTGTTGGTGTCTTACCATTTATTGCATCATCTGATATAAGCATCATGGGGTTCCCAATCATTTATTTTTGGATTTTTTTATGGCTGCCGCTTACCTCGCTTTGTCTTTGGTTATCTTGGATGTTGTATGATCGTCATAATCTGAAGGGGGATTTATAGAAAAGGGGGATACCATATGTCACTTATTATTTTTTCTGTTATCATACTTTCTACTATTCTGTATGCTGTATATTCAAGAGAGAAGAGTGAGCAACTTAGCGTAGAGCAATATTTAGTAGGAGGCCGACAATTTAACGCTATATTGCTATTTTTCT
The DNA here is from genome assembly GCF_052038115.1 of Bacillus sp. GB_SG_008. Lineage (NCBI taxonomy): Bacteria > Bacillati > Bacillota > Bacilli > Caryophanales > Bacillaceae > Bacillus > Bacillus sp. GB_SG_008. The sequence continues at coordinate 176,752 of NZ_JBPZSK010000005.1, forward strand.
TAGCTGTGGGTGAAATCTACGGTGTAGGTACGATTTTAGGATTTCCAGGTGGTGTATATGCAAAAGGGCCAAGTTATGGAATATGGTTTTTAGGGTATATCTTATTGGCTTATGCTGTCGGCTATTTCTTTGCACCTTTAATTTGGAGGGCAGGTAAGCAGTACGGTGCTATGACCATAGCGGATATTTTTAAAGGTCATTACTCGCACCGAGGTCTGGAATTGACTGTTACCATAACAGCCCTTATTTTTTTGATTCCATGGGCTCAATTACAATTCGAAGGGCTGGTTGTTTCTTTAAATGCACTGGGGTTTCACTTATCAGCTCCTGTAGCGACTATTATCGCTGGAGTTATGGCTTATATATACATATCGGTATCAGGTGTCAAAGCACCGGCTATTATTTCTATCGTAAAAGATATCCTGATGTTTCTTGCTATTGTGATTGTAGGCGGAGCAGTTTTACACAAGGTTGGCAGTGTGTCCCACCTATTTGAAATGGCGAAACAACAGGGGGCTTTAGTCAAAGTTGACAAACCAATGGATATGAACTTTGCCATTTCAACTATCATTTTTCAAGCATTTGCATTTTATGCAGTTCCTCATGTTACAGGTGTATTTTTTACTGGTCGTTCTGAACGAGCGGTAAAAAAAGCACAGATTGTCATGCCGCTCTATATGTTCATGTTTCCGTTTTTAATTATCATCTCGTATTTTGCTCTGGCTACAATACCAAATCTAGACAAACCTAACAGTGCATTTATGGCTACGGCAATTTCTCTGCTGCCTCCATGGTTAATTGGCGTCATTGCAGCAGGAGCAGTGTTATCAGGTATTGTAGTGCTATCTATGATTAGTCTCGTCATTGGTGCTTTAGTTTCCCGTAATCTTATAAAGAATATATCGGAACAAGCGCAGCTAAAATCAATTAAAGCTGTGGTCATCTTATACTTACTGCTATCTATGGCCATAACGATTTTTGCTCCTAGCTTAATGATATCTCTTGTTAATACAGCTTATTATGGATTTGGACAGATTCTTCCAGGATTTATCGGTGTTTTCTTTATCCGTAAACTTACTCCAATTGGAATTGCTGCAGGTATTCTTGTCGGAGATGTGGCGGTACTTGGAATGAGTATAGGGAAAATTAGTATTTACAATATAAATATCGGCCTTATTGCTCTTATATTAAATGTAATCGTTGCATATGCAGTCAGTGTGTTATTTAAAAGTAATCCAATCTTCGTATCTCCTATCACAAAACAAGAAAATTCTAGTCAGCCTTCAATTTCGTCACAAAAACATGTGGGGAGCTAATCTTAAATATATTTTTTGAAATTATAGGAAGCTGATATAATGCAGCTTCCTATTTCAATTTAATTTTGTATTGGTATATGCTTGATTTTCTAAAATATATTCCAATCAGAGAAATAATGATTAAGGCAACCATAAAAGGACAAAACATCAATTGTATCCAATTAATCTCCATTCTCCAGCCTCCTTCAATAGCATGCATATTTCTATACTTCAATTTACAGTTAAAATCCTTTAGGTATGATAGAAATGTATTTTTTACTCCTGTGAAATTCATATTATTAGGATTGTCTATAGTAAAATATTGATATGTAATAGGAGATATATAATAAGAATCTGATAACGGGTTTGGGGAGGGATTTGAATGTCAGATAAAATTATTGTAGTACCTTATAAAAGTGAATGGCCAAGAGAATTTCAAGATCTAGGTAATTCGCTAAGAGTTGTTTTAGAGGACGTTGCGATAAGAATTGACCATATTGGTGCTACATCAATACCTGGTTTAGCGGCAAAACCAATTATTGATGTACAAATTTCTGTAAGAACATTAGAATTATTGGATTCCTTTAGGGAACCTCTAGAAAGTTTAGGGTTCATTCATAGGGCGGATAATTCAGATCGTTCTAAACGTTATTTTCGTGAAGCCCCTGGTAACAAGAGAACGCATATACATGTGAGACGCGAAGGGAGTTGGCCTGAGCAACTTGCGCTCTTATTTAGAGATTATATGCGCAATCATCCAGAAGACTGTAAACGATATGAAGACTTAAAATATAAACTAGTTAAAGAATACGTAAATGATCGAGGTATGTATACGGAAGCAAAAGATCCTCTAATTTGGGAGATTCTTAGAAAAGCGGATAAATGGAGTCAAAATACGGGATGGATGCCTCCAAAATCAGATGCGTAACAATCGCTTAAGTAAGGGGGCGAAAGAATGGTTAAAACTGTTATTTTCGATTTAGATGGAACTCTATTAGATAGAGATAGTTCTCTTAAACTCTTCATTAAAGATCAATATAAGAGGTACATCAATGAACTATAAAACATGTACCTGAAGAGCTATATATAAATCGATTTATTGAATTAGATAATAAGGGCTATGTTTGGAAAGACAAAGTATATGAGCGATTACTCCAAGAATATGTTATCTCTAGTTTAACTTGGGAGCAGCTGTTAGAGGATTACATAAGCAACTTTCAACATCACTGTATTCCTTTTTCTAACATGGAGCACGTATTACAAGAGCTTAAAAATAGCGGGATATTATTAGGTATGATTACAAATGGATTCACTGAATTCCAGTTACTGAATATTCGTGCTCTAGGGATTGATAAGTACATGGATATCATATTAGTTTCAGAGCAAGAAGGCCTTAAAAAACCTCAAGCTGAAATCTTCCTAAGAGCTTTAGAAAGATTAGGTGTCAGTCCTGAAGAAAGTGTATATGTAGGTGATCATCCAGAGAATGATGTAGTAGGAGCTCGGAATGTAGGAATGCATGCAATATGGAAGAAGGATACATATTGGGGAAATCCGTTTACAGATGAACATGTAATCGATGATTTAAAAGAGTTATTATCCATAGTTAATATTGTTACTAGGGAACTGTGACAAAGTTATTTGATAAATACCCATTTTGTATTAAAAAATAGGAAGCTGATATAATTCAGCTTCCTATTTCGATTTTTCTGATTTCTCCATTAATCTCGATTGATATGTTTTTCCCCAATTCCTCATTTGGACAATAATCGGCTCTAGCGTTCTTCCGAAATCAGTTAAAGAATACTCTACTTTAGGGGGAACCTCTGGGTAAACTTTTCTATGTACAATTCCGTCATTTTCTAGTTCGCTTAATTGTAAAGATAACATTCGTTGTGTAATGCCGGGGATTAATCTTCGTAACTCATTGAAACGCTTTTTTTCATCTAATAGATGATACAAAATAACACCTTTCCATTTTCCGCCGATAACATCTAGTGTTATTTCAACAGGACAACCCTCCTGGCAACCATAACCGCTTTTTCTATTCCTCATAAAACAGCACTCCATAGTAATATTTATTGATGGTAACAGTAACACTAATGATACTATACTACATGAATGTGCCTTCTTACATAATTTAATTTTGCAATTTATAATGCAAGGAGAAGACAAATTTTATTAAACGGAGGAAATGAACATGAAAGCAATTGGTTTATTAGAATATTTACCAATCGAAAATGAGAACAGTTTGATTGATATTGAATTACCAAGACCTATACCGAAAGGAAGGGACTTACTCGTTAAAATCCATGCCATTTCTGTTAATCCCGTTGATACAAAAGTTCGAGCGCCAAAAGATAAGAAAGAAGAAGAGCCAAAAATACTTGGATGGGATGCTAGTGGCGTTGTTGTAGAAGTTGGGGAAGAGTGTACATTATTTCAACCGGGTGATGAAGTTTTCTATGCAGGGAGTATTACAAGACCTGGTACATATAGTGAATATCATGTAGTAGATGAAAGAATTGTTGGAACAAAACCGAAAAATTTAACTCACGCACAATCAGGTGCTATACCTTTAACAGCTATTACAGCGTGGGAAGGAATGTTTGAACGTTTAGCAATTGATTTTAATAATAAGGAAAAGAACAAATCCAAAAATATTTTAATCATTGGCGGCGCAGGTGGTGTAGGATCTATTGCGATACAATTAGCGAAATGGGCGGGCCTTAATGTCATTACAACAGCCTCTCGAACTGAAACGAAAGATTGGGTGAAAAGCTTAGGTGCTGATTATGTGATCAATCACCATAAATCATTTAAAGAACAATTGTCACAGATTGAAATAGCAGAAGTTGATTACATTTTTTGCTTAAATAATACAGATCAACATTGGAATGGCATGGCAGAAGTAATCAAACCACAAGGTGGGATTTGTTCTATTGTAGAAAATGAGAAACCATTAGCATTAGGTTTATTAAAAAGTAAAAGTGCTACATTTGTTTGGGAATTCATGTTTACACGACCTATGTACCATACAGAAGATATGATTAATCAACATCTCTTATTAAATCAAGTTAGTGAATTGCTTGAGCAAAATACGATTAAGACGACATTAAAAAAGACGTTATCGCCAATTCACGCTGCTAATATTAGAAAAGCGCATGCGATGATTGAAACAGGAAGTACGGTTGGGAAAATTGTATTAGAAACATTTTGAAACTATAAATGAATAGTGATATATGGAAAATGGAGCTGTATGTATTACGGCTCCATTTTTACATGGATGAAAATGTATCCCGTTTATCTTTTCCGAAAATAAACGGCCTGTTCTTTTCTAATTTTATAGGATCGTTCATATATATATTATTTCAGAGAAAACACCTTGTAAGTAATATTTAATTGCTGTAGAAGAGTGAGTTTTTTCACCTTCAAATTTTTTATTGTGATTAGGAAGGAAAACGAGGGGGCGGTGAGAAAAAGCTTTTAAGAGGTGCAATTTACATGTATCTAGCGGGAGGGAATTGTATGTATATTTTTATTGGGATTGGAATTTTAATTGTGATCCTTGTTTTTTTATTAGCAGAAAAATTCGCTCCAAACTCGGTTATGATGGTGAGTTTTCAAGGGAAACAACTGAAAAAATTCCTTATAGGACTTACGATTATTTCTACCTTTTGTATTGCTTACGGAATATATCATAAAATGACATATAAACTCCCGTATATTGATATTACAATAGATAATGAGAAATATACTGTTTTTGGAAAAATTGGAGAGTTAGGGTATTATTCGGATGCGTTGATTAAAAAAGGCCAAGAAACACAAATGTATATCATACTTTGGGAAGACATTCATCCAGCGGATGTTCGAATATTCATCACGTATCCATCTGGCAAAGAAGAAGTTTGGGAACCTAAAATGTCTCTGCTTACGGCTAGATCTATACAAGACTTGAATCAGAAATTTAAAATAAAAGAAGTTTATGAACTGTCTCCTTATACGTTTAAAGAATCTGGAAATGTAAAAATAACTTTAAAAAATGGAGCAAATGTGATTGGAAGTATGCCTGTGAAAGTGAAAGAATCAAAATAATGATTCTTGAATTAACTGTAAGCGTCAAATATTCCCCACCTACAATTTGTCATTAACTCCTGAGATAATCTCCTTACATACTACATGTGGAGGTTTTTTTATGAAAAGACACCTATTAAAGAAAGAATGGGAAACTTATATTCAAGACTATAAAAGCAGTGGATTATCAAACGTTTCCTGGTGTCAAAAACAGAACCTACCAGTTCATTGGCTATATTACTGGCTGAAAAAATTATCACCTGAAACTGAAGATCAAAATAAAAATGAGCGTGTGAATTGGATTTCTATGAATGTCCCTGTCGTAGAAGAAAACATACACATCGCGAGGTGCTAGAGGAAGTGCCACCATGTATAGTGTGGTTGAAAGCGCCTATGTTGAAAAATAGGCGCTTTCTTTAATAATTTTAATTAACATTTTTTAGGTTCAACTTGTTGTTTAATTGCAAGTGATTTAGGCTTCATATTCACACAACAGATGCTCACAACAATGAATAAGAGTCCAACAAAAAGACTAAGGGTAATTGCTTCATGTAAAAAAATAGCACTCGTTATAATCGCAATAAGTGGAATGAGAAATGTATAGGCTCCCACTTTGCTTGCCTCTCCTGAGCCGATAAGTGTAAAGTAAGCTAACCAGCCCAATGCAATAACAAAGATAGAGACAAACAATAATATAGATGTAAATGGCACGTTCCAAACAATACTAGACCAGCTTTCAAATTCTGATCCAAACCCGATTAAGAAAAAGCCACCAATAATCAGTTGAAGTGTAACCATCCAAATTGCGTTTACACGATTACCGGTTTTTTTAATGAACACCGTACCAAGTGCCCAGCCAAGGGAACAGCCTAAAGCGAGTAATATTCCAACGATAGAAATATGACCACTTAAACCACTCGAACTTATAACAGCCACACCGGAAAATCCAAGAATCAAGCCGAAGATTTTTAATCCATACATTGCTTCTTCGAGCCAAATCCAAGAGAAAATACCGAGCAGCACTGGCTGAAGGAAAACGATAGCTGAAAACAGGCCAGCTGGCATATATTCAAGTCCTATAGTCTGAAGTCCATAAAATAATATGTTATTAAGTAAAGCGGAAATAAAGTATAAATGCCATGTTTTCTTTAAGTTCAACTCTTTATATTTTGGCAAGGCAAAAATAAGTAGGATGAATCCGCCTAACACTGTTCTCATTCCCGCAAACAACACTGGCGGCGTATAATGAAGAGCGAATTTTGACAAAGGCCAATTGATTCCCCACATGATGACAAGAAATGTGAGAAGTAAGGCCATTCTTGTTCGCGAAAGTTGTGTCACGTTATGACCTCCTTGTTGTATTTCATTTCACTATGATATGATATTGGACATAATAAATAAAATGAATCTTTTTTATAAGGAGTATAAGTAATTAGTTATGACCATTACGCAACTTCAAGTATTTGTAAAAACCATCGAAATGGGAAGTTTCACGAAAGCTGCTCAAAGTCTGAATATGACACAACCAGCTGTGAGCCACGCTATATCTAGTATTGAATCAGAATTAGGCGTCACACTAATCATTCGTGATAAGAGAAAAGGATTAATTCTTACTGATGTCGGGAAACGCATTCTTATTCATATTCGAGAGATTTTGAATGGGATAGAAAAGGTGGAACAAGAAGTAGCTGCAGAAAAGGGGCATGAAGTAGGGACAATTCGTATTGGAAGTTTTCCGAGTGCTTCCGCATATTTCTTACCTAAAATCATTAACATCTTTCGGCAGAAATATCCGAACTTAGAGCTGATCCTTTATGAAGGAACACTTAAGGAAGTAGAAGGTTGGTTATTGTCTCGCGTCATCGATATCGGGATAGTTATCCTTCCAAATGAAGAAATGGAAATTATCCCATTGACCAGGGGGAAAATGGTTGTGGTTCTACGAGATGATCACACCCTATATAAGAAATCAGCTATTACAATACAGGATTTGAATAATGAACCAATCATTATTTTTAAAGGGGGATATGAACCTCCGATTATCGATATGTTTAAACAAGCCGGAGTACCGCTTCGCATTGAATATGCAGTTTCTACCGTAACGACATCACTAAATATGATACAAGAAGGGCTAGGGTTGGCCATCTTAGCTGAATTATCCTTATCTAATCTCCCCCCGAATGTTCGAACTCGAGAGCTAGAACCACAAGTTTGGAGAGAAATTGGTCTAGCTGTCCCTTCATTAAAGGAATCATCGCTTGCAGTCCAATTATTTATTGAAGAGGTGCAAGAGCTGTTTTCTTTGTAAAATAGGCTTATCCCTTATATGAAGGGGGAGCCTTTTCTTTATAATTTTCTGTCCAAATTGTACGAGAAATGGAAGTTTAAAAGTAAACGTCAAGTAGCCCTAAAATATAATACATGAGTGGAGTATTTCGGGCCTACTTTTTGTTTGTTTCATTTTTTATTGGTACTCTGCATATAGACGGTAAATCAGATGAACACGGCAAGACTTTGTCTATTTCTTCTTTATTCATTAGATCTATGTTTGGTAGAGTTTCAAATAAATAGTGGAGATAATGATAGGGACTTAAATCGTTCTCAATTAACTGTGGATACAATTTGCTTCTTTTTATACGGCGTCTTCTTTTTAACAGGAGTCAGTGAATTTACTGTTGAATTTACAGGAAGTAGGGATTGCAAACGTACGGTGTTACTTAAAATCAAGGGAAAATAGAAATGAGAAGAAGGGAATGAATATTGGAGGGATTGGATTGTTCATAAGAGAGGCAACAGAAAAAGACGCAGAATGCATTTTATATATTCGAAAAAGCATTATATCCCAAAATGAGTTTTTTCTAGTTACAAGCGAAGAATTTCATGTAGATATTGAAATGCAGAAACAGAGAACAATAACAAATAGTCAACAAGGCGGTGTAACATTTGTTGCAGAAGACGGTGAACGTATTGTTGGTTTTTTAGTGTTTACTAGAAACTCAATGAAGCGCTTAAATCACACCGGCTCATTTGGAATAGGCATTTTAGATAATTATCGTAATCAAGGTGCAGGAACAAAAATGCTTTTACAATTAATAGATTGGGCAAAAACACAAGATGGCATAGAAAAAATTTGTTTAGGTGTTATATCAACAAATGAAAGAGCGATAAAAGTTTATGAAAAAATAGGCTTTAAAGAAGAAGGAAGAGAGAAGCAGCAAATTAAATTTGAGAACGGACAATATGCAGATAATATTATAATGGCATTGCATTTACAATAAAATCGTTTCATTCACTTCATCGGCGTATTGTGCCATATGCTAATTTTTACATAGTTTATTTCGAAGTATTGTATTATTTAGCTAGGAGGGTGATTTTATTTGGAAATCAAGATAAAAAAACAAGATTTTGATTTATTAACATGTGCTGATCTTAGTCAAAGATGCTTTGAACCTCTTATTAAAACTTATAAAAAAAGAGTAGTGGAACAGACTACCTTGAGTAGTTATCAGATTAAACAACAGTTTTATGAGCAATTAACTGAAGGTCAACGAGCGTTATTTATGTTCTATGCGTACTATAATCACGTAAGTAAATCACTTACCGAATTCTACTGGTGGAGCGCATATTTTATGGCTCAACCTCAAAGTTGGGCAGCACTCAAAGCTGGGATAAGGTATTTTAGGGATGAATCAATGCTTTCACTCTTAGAGAAAATTGAAAGAGAACTAAAGTATTATAATCATCCTGAGACATTAGAAGACTTTTCAATCACACGTGAAGAACTAGATAAAAACAAAAGACTTCAGGCATCTATCGAATCTCTACATATTATATTTGAAAATACTTCTCCATTTACCGTAAAAAAAATAAACAACCATATTGAAAAAAATTTACAAGATTTTGTTGAGATTAAGGGTTAATTTTTTAATAGAATTTTAAATATCTTTATTGCCACTAATCACATTGTATTACAATATATTCAACTCCCTTCTTTTTTAATAATGTCACTATGTAAATATATATTCTTTTATTTCAATTATCTTAAATATAGTTATTAATATAATGATGAAAAATAAAGGAGGATTTCAATGACATTCCCAACTCTAGAAACCGACCGTTTAAGTTTAATTGAGATAAATCAAACGTATAGCCAAAATATATATGATATTTTTTCACTTGAAGAGGTAACACGTTATTATGGTATGAATTGTTTTCAAGAGAGGGAGCAGGTTGTTCGAATGATTGATTCTTTTTCGAAAAATTTTCAAGAAAAACGTGCAATTCGTTGGGGAATCGTTGTGAAGGAAACGGGGGATTTTGTCGGTACAGTAGGTTATAATAATTTACAACTTTGGAGTAAACGAGCTGAAATTGGTTACGATATTCATCCTTCTTTTTGGAGAAAAGGATATGCATCTGAAGCTGTTAAAACGGTTTTAGAATATGGTTTTCAAGAATTAGATTTATTTCGTATCGGAGCTATTACCTATCCTGAAAATGAGGCATCATCTCATTTATTATTGAAAATAGGTTTTCAGAAAGAAGGATTATTGAGAGGTTATATTTATCAAAATCATCATTCAAATGATGCTTTAGTTTATTCAATTTTGAAAACAAATGGGGAGAAAGAGAGGAATCTCTAATATTAATCTTTCTCTGAGAATAGAAAACTACAAAAAATGAAAAGAAGAGGAGATATTTTGAGTCAAAATAAACAAGTTCAAACAGAAAAAGGGTTATCAACTATACAGAAAATGAAAAAATGGGCTAAAAACTTAAAGAAACAACTTCTTGTACTGTATTTAGCATATCGAGATGAAAGAGTCCCTTGGTATGCTAAGTTATTTACAATGCTTGTTGTTGCTTATGCTTTCAGCCCTATTGACTTAATTCCAGATTTCATTCCAATATTAGGGTATCTTGACGATCTCATTCTTGTTCCTTTAGGCGTTTACTTGGCGTTAAAGCTTATCCCTGAAGAAGTATTAGAGGATTGTAAAAGGAAGATAGAAGGACAATCATCTATGAATAAACCTAAGAATTGGATAACAGGATTTCTTATCATTATCATTTGGCTAATTGTTTTCGTATGGATTGTAAACCTTGTTTTATCCTATATGAATTATTAAAGTGTCCTCGTTTTTTGTTGATTCCTTGTTACTAATAGATTTAATTAGATATCTAACACGAGTAAATATTACTTATGTGGATTTGAAATAAAGTCGTACCGTTTATAAAAAATTGCACCTTTATACCCCTTTAGATAATCTAAAGGGGTATATTTATAGTAAAAAGGAAAAGAACATCTGGAATTGAAAGATCGATTAAGGAACTGTTGAGTGACAATAAGTTGTTTCGTTAAAGGTTCATATTGTTGAAGATGAACTGTGAATAAAAATCAAAATACATAGTTAAGGAAGTGGATGGATGAATTTATTAACTGTTACTGAGGAATTTTTTAATTATGTAAGGGAGTTTTTACTTTTAAGATTTATACTATTTGCTTTGGTCCTCATGACTTTGTCCTTTGTCATAAACCGTATTATTGATTGGTTCTTTAGGAAGTCAAGCTTTTTTGATGAAGAAGTAGAACAGACGATTCAAAGTGTAATTCGTTCAATTTTAAGGTATGGAATTTTAATCAGTCTTGTTTTTTATCTAATTAGTCAATTTGTAGATATAAAAGGTATTCTTGCAGGTGCAGGGATTGCCGGAGTTGTCATCGGTTTTGCTGCACAACAGATGCTAAAAGATGTTATATTAGGGTTCGCAAGATTAACGGACAAAGAGTTTCGTGTCGGCGATTTTGTTACTTTTAACGGAACAAGTTCAGGTACCATTGAGGAAATTGGTATTCGCTTTATGCAAATTCGTGAATGGTCGGGAAAACTCCTTACCATCCCACATGGAGAGATTAGAACGATACAAAATTTTAACAAAGGCTGGATGCGGGTTCTTGAACGGATTACGGTAAGTTATCAGGAAGATCCTACAAGAATAAAGGAATTGTTAGAAAAAGTATGTGTTATCTGCAATGAAAAATTGGAACAAAGCCTATATAGGATAGAGGACGAGGCTGTTGAATCATTTCAATATGTTGGTGTTACAGACTTAAATCCAAATCTTAAATATGTTGGGTATGAATTTTGTATTGTAGGTTTGGTTAAACCTGAGGAGTATTTTGAAACCTCCAGGCAAGTAAGGTTTGAACTAATGTCTATATTCCATGAGAATCAAGTACAAATGCCAGCAGCGAATATGTTCGTTCATACTGAAAAATTACAGGAGATTCCTGGAGAGCAGCTTTCACCAAGCAGGTAAAGAAAACTAGCTGATTGGAGAACCTAGGTCAGTTCATGAGGTGTGATTGGAAATTATATTTAGAATTTGGGTTTGTAGACCGGCAGATTTCGATGAGCTTAAGGGGTTAAACAATTCCTCCTAAAAAAAAGTAACTTCCGCACTCGGGCGCAATTCTGTAGCGAGAATTGTGCTTATTCTTTATGTATCGGGACAAATTCTTGAATAACTAATTGTGGAAAAAATAGCAATTTGAGATGGTGCGTTAGTGGAATAAGGAACATTATGTTAAGTGACAAAAAGTTGTTTAATTTACAATAAAGTCGCTTAAAAAATAATAAAGTTGTTTAATTCCTATTAGACTAACAGGCAGGTTAGTTGAAGAGTGTTAGTTAACTTGTGTTCAACAATTGGGCCAGTTTGTTGAGAATCTCGCTCAAAGAGAGTTGGTTATTTATGTTAAAATATTGCGAGTGAAATCAGGTTCTTAACGATTTTATCAAGTATCAAGCAAAATAATTCAGAAACGAAGAAGGGACAGTACTAACATGGAAAACATATCAAATGTAGATAAATTGGAGTCAATAAAATCTTTACAATCAACAATCAGTAAACTCGAAAATGCCTTGTCACAGATGACTCAGAAAGGCGCAAATACTACCTTAGTAAAGAAACGACTCAAAGCTGTTTGCATCGGCTTAGCAATGCTAGAAAACGTCTGGAATCAAAGACCCCATCATTACACCCAGGAAGATTTAACAGAAGCTCGCAATGTTCTTACTGGTTTGCTTCCATCAATTGAGAACATTTATGTTAAGTCAAAGGCTGGTAGTCCCCAAAGAACGCTTTTAGAAAGAAGAATAAAAGCATTGAAACTAGCTATTCAAGTGATTGACAATCTTTCTAATAAATAACTTATCTAACTAAATAGAGTAACGGGTGCTTTAGTTCAATAAGAATTTCCGTAGTCTTTTCAGAATAAATTAGTTAAAAAGAAAAGACTACATACTATACGCGAAAGAGTATAAAACAGAGGAATTATATAAGGGGTTAATTGGTTTTGGAGGAGGACATAGCCCATAGCGGGAGGCGTATCCGCAGATGTGAAGCATCGAGGATCTTAAAAATAAGAATAATCAACTAAACAAAGGATTATAAATTAAGTAAAAATAATCAGCTATCTAGACAAACGAGTGAGTTATTGACTAATATATGTTTCATTCAAAAAAAGTTTTAGACTAAAGAATAAAGTAATAGACTGTTAAAAAATAGTTGTAGATGTTAACGAATAATAAAGTTGTTTAAAAATATGGTACGGAATTGGATTTTTCATACCATATTGTCTTTTTGTGTCCTATAATAGAAATATTTTGATATTTGTTTAGTTAACAAAAAAGAGAGACCAAATGTTCATAATGGGTTCCCTTTTGAGGTGCAAACATTGCAAATCACATCACATTTTTTGTCACTAATATCAATGCAATTCTCAATGGAATTCTCTGAGTAAATAACATCAATAAACGCAAAGAAGGGATAGACATTAAGCTATCCCTTAATTTCACTGTCGACTCCCGGTAGTTTTGTTGTCTGTTTTTATAGAGTATCTTCGTCGCTTTTGTACTCCAAAATATCACCCGGCTGACAATTCAAAGTCTTACATATCGCTTCTAATGTTGAAAAACGAACCGCTTTTGCTTTCCCATTTTTCAGAATGGAAAGATTCGCCATAGTAATTCCAACCCTCTCCGAAAGCTCCGTTACGCTCATTTTTCGTTTTGCTAACATCACATCAATATTAATAATAATTGTCATATCCTCCACCTCAGACCGTCAAATCATTTTCTGATTTTATGTTAATCGCTTCTTGTAGAAGCCGTTGGAGGATAGCAGCAAAAACGGCGATAACCAACGAAGCAAAAATGATGATGAGTCCCATTAATGCAATAGGAGGGTCAACTTTCTTCGCTATAAAATGAAAGAGTGGCAAACCTAATACATACAAACCACTGATTGTAATCGCACAGCACTTTATGTTCTTTAACGCCTTTACAGATAATTCCGAGAACGCTGTGTTCTCGTCAATGTACCGTAAAAGATTGAAAGCCTGATAGAGAGCAAAGTAAAAAGGCACAGCCGCTCCATACATCACGATGAAAACGAGATATTTCATTGGGGCAATATTTGGATACGATTTTGCTGCGAAATTCGCCATATGGGGCACTAAAAATATACATAAAGCAAGAACCGGTAGTCCTATAATAAAAATAATGACTTTTAAGAAAGTCGTTGAACTTCGTTTAACATTCATTTAAAACACCTCACTTATTTAATGACAACATGATTTTAGCATATGATTTGTCGTTTTACAATAAATTAATATTGTTTCTTATTATATTATTATTGTTATTGAAATATCCTTTTAATTTTGACAAAAATAAAAAGCATTTCTCATTACAAAGAAATGCTCTTACTTTAAAATGTTAAATTTACAACTTGTTCAACAAAACTTCCAAATAGTTTAATAAAGTAAATCAACAACGAATGAGGACAAACATTAGGACAATGAAGAAGTTATTAAAAAACCTACATAAAAAATCGAATACGCTAAAACCACAAAAGGCATCTGCTGTTTCTCAGTGGATGCCTTTTTAGTATTAAGAATGTGGGGACAGATTTCATAAATAATAATGGCAATAGTTAAATTAGGTATTCCACTCCTATTTTACTTTTGGTTGCCATACCCTATGTTCAGTAAGCAGTTTCTTTCTTATTATTTAAAAATCTTCCGCAAAATTTTAATTTTGTTCTTATACGGTGGAAATACAAGCCCTAAGTCTATCTTTGAGCTTTTCTTTAAAATGCTTTTACGATGTGTAAAAGTATCAAAACTATGTTTTCCATGATAAGCACCGAACCCTGCATTTCCTACTCCACCAAAAGGCAAGTGGAGATTCGCCATATGTGACATTGTATCATTGACGCATCCTCCCCCAAAAGAAATTCGTCCTAATACCTGTTTTTCAACATTTTTATTTTCAGTAAACACATACAAGGCTAACGGTTTGGGATGGTTGTTAACCATATGAATGACCTCATCTAAATCATTGTACTCGATAATTGGTAAAATTGGTCCGAAAATTTCTTCTTTCATAGCTGCATCATCCCATGACTTTACTTCAAGAAGTGTTGGTTCAATATATAAATGACTTCTAGATGAATTTCCACCAAATACTATATTATTTTGGTCTTGTTCTACTATAGAAATAAGTCTATCGAATTGTCTCTCATTGACAATTCGACCATAATCATTGCTTTTTGATACATCTGATCCATAAAAGCTTGTGATGATTTCTTTCATTTTTGAAATCAGTTTTCCCTTGATAGATTTGTGTGCAATAACATAATCAGGTGCAATACAGGATTGCCCAGCATTTATGAATTTTCCCCAGATAATACGTTTGGCTGCTATATCGAGGTTAGCTGTTTTATCGACAATAGCTGGTCCTTTTCCACCAAGTTCTAATGTTACTGGTATAAGATTTTTCGCCGCAGCTTCCATGACAATTTTTCCAACTGGAACGCTACCAGTAAAAAAGATATAGTCAAATGGTGCATGAATTAATAAAGAAGTTGTTTCGATGTCTCCTTCAATTACACGAATATATTGCTTATCAAACGTTTCACTTATTATTTTGTTAATTACAGCTGAAACGTTTGGCGCATTTTCTGAAGGTTTGAGGACTACACAATTTCCTGCCGCAATTGCCCCAATAAGAGGTTCCATTAATGATTGGAATGGATAATTAAAAGGTCCAATAATTAGCACTGTACCATATGGCTCTTTTATTATGTAACTTTTGGAAGGCGCAAAATGAATAGGTGTTTTTACTTTTTGAGGTTTCATCCATTGTTTTAGGTATTTCATAATAAAATTGATACTGTTAAATGCGAAACCAATTTCTGCAGCATATGCTTCAAACTCGCTTTTGTGTAAATCTTGATATAATGCGCTCAGCACTTGATTTTCATATTTTTGAATAGAATTTTTTAATTTTTCTAACTGTTCAAGACGGAATTGAAGACTTCTTGTATAATCATTATGGAAAAATTGTCTATGCTCTTGAATAAGTTGTTGAATATTATCAACCATTAGGGAAATCCCTCCAATAGCAAGTAAGTAAATCTTGAACCATACTATTATTTTCTATGCTCATCATCTCCATAGTTTCTTTAGTATGGGAATCCTAAAGCCTAATTTACTTATTTGTAGTTCTTTTCAATCCAATTGATAAAAAGATATTGCATGCTTATTTCAATAACTATTAAGAAGATGTGAAATGAGTAATGATACATAATAAAAAAGGTACAATGCACTAAATGGTACGCTTAAAAGAATACTGCCGTATTAAATAGCCGCTCCGCAAATCATTCCGATAAACAATGATTCCAGGGCTACAAATAGAATGGAGTCTCTGTAGTAGAAATCTAATATGTAAGTAAATTGGCCTGGAAAGTTTGCGTAAAAAATCCAAAGTAAGATAATTCATGTATTTATAGTAATAATAAAATCTTTTCCGAAATGTACTGTTATAAATGTTCTCCAGTTGCGATATTGTAAAACTCTTACAGTTCTTATTACGAGAAATATAAGAGCGAAGAATCCAGCCCAAGTAATCAGTATTTGTGTGATTTCTGAAATGGGAATCACTCCTTTTGGGTATATGTCACATATGTAACGATTGCTATTGCATTAATGAACATCATGGTTCGAAGTAATTTGTACATGTTTCTTGAAAGTGACTCTCATTTTACAAAAAATGTATTCGATAGATGGGATAATTTTTCCTGCTCTAATCATGTATTGAAATATGAGTAAATACGAAAGAATAGAATGAATATTCACTCATTTATGGTAATATATTGTATAATTTGTAATATAGAACTGCTAAGGGAGAAAATTATGATGCATGAACATTTTGTAAGGGTTGTGGGAAATGGTCAACCAATTATCTTTCTGCCAGGAACAGGTTGGTCAGGTGATATAGGATTGCATATAGCTGATTCTGTAAAAGATTTTTACCAAGTGCATATGATTGATTTGCCTGGTATTGGACAAAGTCAAGGTTTGGATGGAGTTATAAAACTAGAAGATGCTGCTGCATGGTTACATCGTTATATTACTAAGCTGAATATGGAAAAAGTTATTGTAATTGGACATTCATTGGGAGGAGCCATCTGTTTGGCTTATGCTTCTCATTATCCATCTCTAGTAGAGGGACTTATGTTATTAGACATAGGGTATGATAAAATACCGCTGTTTCCTGTGGAGATGTTTGGGAAATTAGGATTTATGGTTCCGTTTATTAGTTTTTTACATAGGCATTTTGGTAATAAGGTATTAGGGAAAGAAGAAGATGCAACGTCAAGAGAAGACAGAAGAGAGAATAAAAGCCCAAATAGAAAAACATGGATTTCCAGATAATGAGTACATAAGACAAGCGATAAAAAATCAACAACCAGCTAATACAAAGGGTATTAGTTTACTGTTAGCACTATATCGAGCAAATCTTCCTAAAATGTTAACCACTGTACAGGTTCCGAGTATATTGCTTTATGGAAATCGAAGTCAAGAGCCTGTGAATTTACAAAATAAGATTAAGAGGAATATTGCGCATGTTAAGAAAAAGCACCCTAGTATTGTTATTCAAGAATTAGATGGTGGACATTATGCTCATTTGCAAGATGAACTTGCGTTAAGTAAAATGAAAGCTTTCATTCACTCTTTGGAATAAACATGAGATTACTATATTTAATTGTCTTAAAATACAATTGCATGTGCCAAAAGGGAAGGGAAACAATGTTAGGAAAGATTTTTAATGAATTAGGGTAAAACGAATCTGTTTTTGATAGATTATAGAACTTGCTTTAAAAGGGAGCAAGTACATAATTTTATAAACGGGAGAGGGAGAAAGCGGTATGTCGACAAATAGAAAAATTGGTGTAAGTTGTTTATTGCTGAGCAGCTGTGCGGCACTAAGTAGTTTCTTATTAAAAGGCATCCTTCCTTATTCAGGGATTATTGGTTGGACGTTATCTGTTGTTTTTATTTTAGCTAGTGCTCATTTCATTGGGAAGGATGTAAGTGAGTCGTAGCTTGTAATATTTATCTTAGATTTACGTCTTTAAAAAAAGAGATCCTTACTCGATCTCTTTTTTATACTTCTATTCACTTTGACTTAATTGATATACATATTTGAAGGAGTTTTCAAAGTTGAATTCTTTTACTTGGGTTATTTTGTTTGTTTTTGGATTATATGTAAAAATTTTAACCGTATTGTAACCGCCGCTTTTAGGATCGGTGTTTCTAACAACGAATGTATTCTCTCCAATTTGGATCATATTGTTTCTGTCATATACTTCATTATTTGTAGGTGGAACGTCTTGATGGTTTGAAGAAGTCTTAATCACTTTGACTCCACCCGAAAATAATGTAATGATGATGAGTATAACAAGACATACCCTTATCATTCGTAATTCTTTAGTAATTGGATGCTCTTCCATATGGTTCACTCCTCATACTTTCTAGATTTATTAATATGTATGACATTGTTTTAGAAATAAGTATTCGTATGTAATGAAGTGCGGTATTTGATTGAGTAGAACTAGAAAACATCTGCTTTTTCTTATTGTGAGGATTGTAATCTTAATTTTTTTGTATAATATACTTTCTTTTCCATAGAGAATATTTCCATCTTTGTCCGTATAAGCTAAAATAAAGTAAAACTTTCATCAGTGAGAACCATGGAGACAAAGATAAAATATAAGGAATGGTGCATATGTGGCGAAAAATATCGATTGTTGTTGTGTTATTATGTTTAGCTGGTTATGCAATTTATGAGCAGTTTGGAAAAGAGAAAGTACAAGTAGCAGATAATCAAAAGCAAAGTACAGAGGATGTAAAAGAAGCAATTGCACAAAATGGTATTGAAATTGGAAAAATAGCGCCTGATTTTGAATTGTCCAAGCTTGATGGTACAAAGGTGAAGCTTTCTGATTTAAAAGGCAAGAAAGTTATTGTGAACTTTTGGGCAACGTGGTGTGGTCCATGTCAGCAAGAAATGCCAGATATACAAGCATTTTATGATAAGTATCAGAAAGATGTAGAAGTTTTAGCGGTGAATTATACAGTGTCAGAAGGGGCTGAAGGAAAAGAGAAAGTACGGAAATTTGCAGAAGAGAAAGGGCTTACTTTTCCGATTCTTCTTGATACAGATATAAAAGTAACGACTACTTATAAAGTCATTACAATTCCAACATCATATTTTATTGATACAAAAGGAGTTATCCAGGATAAATTTATCGGACCGATGACGGTGAAGGAAATGGAGAAAAGAGTCGCGAAATTAAAATAAAGTGAAATTTCCATCCGTGGGGATAAAAGATGAAAATAGGAATGGTATATGTGCCATTCCTATTTTCTATTTAAAGGCTAATTGAGCTTCTTTCATTATGTTAAGTTATAATGTAAATAAAAAGTTAAGGAGAAGATTATGGGGAATTTCACAGGTAATTATGTTGTAATCGATTTTGAAACAACAGGATTTAATCCTTATCAAGATAATATTATTCAAATGGCTGCGATTCGGTATCGAAATCATATATGTACCGATCAATTTGTTTCGTATGTAAATCCAGAAAAGATGATTCCGAGCCGCATTACAATGTTGACAGGTATTCAGAATTTTGATGTTGCAAGTGCTCCGACAATTGATATAGTATTACCGGAATTTATTGCATTTATTGGAGAAGATACGATCATTGCTCATAATGCTTCTTTTGATATGAGGTTTTTAAAGAGTAATATGGAACGATTAGGACTCGGTACACCAAAAAATATAGTGCTGGATACACTTAGTTTAGCAAAACGATATATAAAACATGTACCAAACCATAAATTAGAAACACTGAAACGATTTTTACATATTCAAGTACGCTCTCACAATGCATTAGATGATTGTTTCACTTGTGCGGCCGTATATCAAAAATGTGTAGAAGAGAAGAACGGAAAAGAGAAGAAGGTGACTTCTCAAAGTCTAACAAAGGAAGAAGGAAGAGCCTATGAGATCGTAAAAGAAATATTGGAAAAGCATAACAAAGATACAACGGTTATTCGTCATGTTTGTGTTGGCAATTATCTGGATATCAAAGCACTTTATTCATTTGTAAGAATTAAGCTAAAGGGAAGAAAAAAATACGTATTAACGAATAAAGGACAAGAGGAGATAGTAGCTGTGTATCCGACTGTTACATGTGAACCTGCTACGAAAAGTGAATTGGGTGTTACAAGAATCATGATTGATCAGCCTGAGGATTTGATTGCTTTTGAAGTCCTCATTCTTGCCGCGTATGAGGAGGGATTGCAAACTTTGCAGCACTCATAAAGTGAAACTTCCGCAAGTGTGGGAATTCCACACTTGCGGAAGTTTGTATTGTAATTAAATGGATTAACTATGCTAAAAAATAAAATTTTCTCATAAATCTGATTAGGGAGTTTTTTAACTGTTCATACTAGTAACACGAAAGAGAAAGGGTGAACAGTATGAGAAGAAATCGACGAAGAACGTTTGAAGAACTTGTGATGGAAAATAAGCGGCAGCTACTTAATGATCGTGATGCAATTGAACGGATTGAAGAAAAATTAGAGAAGCGATTTGAAACGCGTATTTTCAAACAGGCTGAATAATTCTTATAGCTAGTATGATACTAGTTGTAAGGAGGCGATATTATGGGTAATCCAAAGAAACATCCACAAGATTTTGCTCCAAACCAGATTGGAACACAATCGAGAGCAGCTGGTGGTAATAAAGGAAAACAAATGCAAGACAAATCAGGGAAACAACCGATTGTTGATAACGGTTAAAGAGAGGGAGAATGGAAGCATTCTCCTTCTTTTTTTGCATACATAATTAAAGATATTTTTTACAAACTAATGTTGTATGTATTTTCAATAAAGGAGGAAGACATGATGCCAGAACAAAACAAAGCAAATCCAGATGATCGTAGCGATAACGTTGAGAAATTGCAAGAGGCGGTATATAACACAATTGAAAATATGAACGAAGCAAGGGAAGCTGCTGAGTTTTCTAATGCGCAAGATCGCGCAGCAATCGAAGCGAAAAATGAGCGCCGCATGGAAAGTATTGAAGGAATGCGAAAAGAAATTAAAGAGGAAGCTGCATATCGTAATAAGTAAGAAAAGGCTGACAATTGTCAGCCTTTTTTTGTAATGGAAAAGTTTTCTGAAAGGAGTCGCCAATTTTGCGGGAAAGGTAAGCCGATTTTCCAATAACTGATACCGCGAATTCCTTGTTCTTTTATTAAATTAAACTTACTTTGAACAGACCTAGCATCTTCAAACCATACTTCATGCTTCACTCCGTTTTCATCGTAATAATTGAAATGCGGAGCTTGGGAAGTGAAATCGTATTGAATTGGGACATTATATTTCCGGGCAAGTGCAACAGCAGCAACAGAGCTAACTGCTTTTGCAGGAGGATTTCCTTCTTTGAATGGAAGAATCCAATCAAATCCGTATAAGTTTTGTCCCATCATAATTTTACGTGGCGGCATTTGCGATTTTGCGTATTGAATGACTTGTTTTACAGGACCAATTGGAGAAACTGCAAGGGGCGGTCCACCTTGCCATCCCCAGTCGTATGTCATAATGATAACGAAATCAACAATTTCACCTTGTGCCTTATAGTCCTGAGCTGCAGCTGCACCTTTTTGAGTTGAACTTGTTTTTGGGGGGAGAGTTGTACTGAGCGTATATCCTTTTGGTAGACGTGTTTTTACTTTGCGTAAAAATTGATTATATACTTCGCGGTCTCCTGGTGCAAGGTTCTCAAAATCAAAATGAATGTCACGCATTCCATATTTTTGTGCTGTTTGTAAAATATTTGTAATGAGCGTATTTTGAATTGTCTCATTGCGTAAAAAAATGCTTGCTAATTCAGGGCTGAAACTTCCATTTTCAAGATTTGTAATAACAAGCATCGGAATCGTTTGCCCTTGTTTTGCAATTGTGACGATTTCAGATACTTGTGTAGGTTCTTTCAGTGTTCCGTCACGCTTTGCCTCAAAGCTAAAGTAGGCCAAGTAGGTTAAATATGGATTGATAGCTTTGGTGGAAGTAACTAAGCTTTCTTTAATCGGAATTGTAGATGGCTGTAAGTAGGCAATAGATTCAATAATTTTTTTTGTCCCTTTTGGTACATATAGCTGCTGTCCGACTTGGAGTGCGGATTTTAATGATAAATGATTCACTTTTGCTAAACTGGCGAGAGGTACATTGTAAGTTAAGGCAATTTTATATAAGCTATCGCCAGGCTGTACATAATAAGTATTTCCTTCCGTATTCACGATCAATGCTTGCCCGATGACGAGTGTTTGAGCTGGATTTAGTCCATTATCTTTTACAATTGTTTCTGGTGTGGTTCCGTACTTCTGTGCTAATTTATATACGTTATCACCGCTTTGTACAGTTATAATTTGTAGCATATGCTCACTCCTTTAAGGAAAAAGATCCGCCGCTTCTATTTTATTTTCAGTTTCTCTGTATTATGATTAAAGGTGTAGAAAGAAATGCAAGCGAGAAGGAGACAAAACTATGTTTGTAGCAGAACACGAAATTGACATTCGTTATGCAGAGACGGATCAAATGGGTGTCGTGTACCATGCGAATTATTTAGTATGGCTAGAACTTGGGCGTACGAAATTAATTCAAGATTTAGGATTTTCATATGTTGAAATGGAGAATGATGGGATTGTATCTCCTGTACTTGATTTGCAAATTACATATCGAAAAGCAATGCGTTATGGAGAAAAAGCAATTGTGAAAACGTGGGTGGAGTCTGTGAGTCCACTACGTGTTGTTTACGGCTATGAAATTTATAATGAAAACGGCGAACGTTGTATTACAGCATCTACAACAAATATTTGTGCAAAAAAAGAAGGATTTCGTCCGGTATCCTTTAAAAAATTGTATCCAGAGTGGTATGAAACATACGAGAAGATAAAGAAACAATGAAAAAACGTGGCTTAGGCCACGTTTTTATTTTTCATAATGAAATTGTGGGAAATCATCATCATTACTGAATGTAACAGATAAATCATGTCCGTCAAAGAACCATTCATCATCGCCTTCAATAAAGAAAGTAATACCATCTTCTTGAATTTGTACAGCAGGAGTAGCTGGCTCATCTTTACGAATTCCTAATGAAAGACCTTTTTGAACAGTGCTACATCCACCATATTGTACGAAAAAGCGAATGGCATCGCCTGTTTGTAAACCAAGTTCGTTTTTGTACCAGCTTACTGCTTCTTTTGATACTGAAATGTTCATCTAGTGTTCCTCCAACATAATCACTTTTTCTTTTAGTATAAAAAATAACGCAAAAAGACGCCATTTATATGCTTTGCGTTTTCTTTTTGCGTTATGTGGGTTACAATCTTACTTTTGTTTTTGTTGTTTCTTTGTTAATTTTGCTTTTGGTTCTGTTTTATTTATAATTCGTCCAATATTTGCACGGTGTCGATAAATAACCATACCAGCTAATAAACACATCGCAACAATGAAGATCTTATTCCCGTTTATAATTGCTGCAACAACAGCGGCAACAGCTGTTAACATAGAAGAAAGTGAAACGTATCTCGTCGTAAATAGTAGGGTGAAAAAGATAACAGCTAGTACCACAAAGGTAATTGGCGCGTAGCATAATAGTACGCCAGCAGAAGTAGCAACTGCTTTTCCACCGCGGAACTTTGCGAAGATTGGGTATACATGACCAAGTACTGCAGCTAATCCGAACCATAGAGGATGGATATGTAAACCGAAAATTATCGGTAGAGCTGTAGCCAATGTTCCTTTTAGAATATCAGCAATTGTAACAATGAAACCCGCTTTTTTCCCTAACGTACGAAATGTATTCGTTCCTCCTAAATTTCCGCTGCCATGCTCGCGAATATCGATTCCATAACCAATCTTTCCAACGACAAGCCCAGATGGAATCGAGCCAAGTAAATAGGCAACGATCAATAAAAGATATGTAAGCATAAGTTCAGTCTCCTTTATTCAAATGTGTTGATAAAGGGTAAAAAGAGTTTTTCCCGTATATTGTACCATACATTTGTAAAGAGCACATTTCTTTTTTATAAAGTGAAATTTCTATTAATAGTGGGTTTCTCATTTTTCACTGATAGAAAGCATTCACTAATGAAGCTCTTATTTATTCATAAGTTGAGGGATAAATAAAAAAGGTTCGATGAATGTTTAAAAAATTTTCACAGAATGTTACATTTTTCACATACCCGCCCTTACTATATGTAGTATCATTTGGATAGTGAATTAACAAGATGTTGTTGGGGGTTAAGAAATGAAGCAAGTAATGGAAAAGAACAATGAATATGAAGAGAATCTAAAGGATATTTTTACGAAAATTGTTTATGCAAATGAACAAGATTTAATGCAAGAAAATGCGAATGTTGACGGTCGGTCTCCGATGGGAGTGATGGGGAAATTTGCATCTGAGAGTGCAAAGTATTACGCGGTCGAACAATTACTTTCTGAAGAAGTGAAAAAAGCAATTAATCAAAATATTTTATATCCGCATGATTTAGATTTTTATGCAACAGGTACGACAACTTGTTCGCAAATCCCATTAGCTCAAATGCTTGAAAATGGGTTTCATACAGGGCACGGATATATGCGACAGCCGCAAGATATTAAAAGTGCGTTGGCACTTTCTTCTATTATTTTTCAAGCGAATCAAAATATGCAGCATGGTGGTCAATCATTTGCGCTGTTTGATATAGATTTAGCACCGTATGTGAGAAAAACGTTTGAAAGAAATAAAAAACGTTTAGCTACATATCCATTAACAGTTAAGCAAGTAGAAGAGTTTGCGTGGAAAGAAACAGAAAATGATACGTATCAAGCATGTGAAGCATTTATTCATAATTCGAATAGCATGCATAGCAGGGGCGGTGGACAAGTTCCATTTATTTCAATTAATTACGGAACGGATACATCAAAAGAAGGAAGATTATTAATTAAACAATTGTTACGAGCGACGCAAGCTGGATTAGGAAAAGGAGAAACGCCCATTTTTCCTATCCAAATATTTAAATTAAAAAAAGGTGTGAATTTTGAAGAAAAAGATCCGAACTATGATTTATTTGAACTAGCATTAGAAACAACAGCAAAACGACTGTTTCCCAACTTTTCATTTTTAGATGCCCCATTTAATGCTATACATTATGATGGTCGTCCTGAAAGTGAAGTGTGTTATATGGGATGCCGTACTCGTGTTATGTCCAATATTCATGGGGAAGAAACAGCGATTGGAAGAGGGAATTTATCGTTTACATCTATTAACTTAGTGAAATTAGCGTGTATGAGTGGATCAAAAGAAGCATTTTTTGAAGCTTTAAATTACTATGTTGACCTTGGTATTCGTCAATTATTGGAAAGATTCTCTTATCAATCAACGAAAAAGGCAAGAGATTTCCAATTCTTATATTCACAAGGAGTATGGCGTGGTGGTGAAAAACTTCAGCCTGAGGATTCTGTTGCTGAAATTTTAAAGCAAGGTACATTAAGTATTGGTTTTATTGGTCTTGCAGAATGTTTAGTTGCTTTAACGGGAAAACATCATGGGGAAGATGAAAAATCATGGAAGCTCGGATATGAAATTATTGAATGTATGAGAAAGAAGATGGATCAAGCAACGGAAGAACATCAGTTGAATTTTTCATTAATTGCAACTCCTGCAGAAGGATTATCAGGGAAATTTATTAAGAAAGATCGAGCTGAATTTGGAACAATTACAGGTGTAACAGATCATAACTATTATACAAATTCATTTCATATTCCTGTTTATTATCCTATTCAAGCCATTGATAAAATTCGTTTAGAAGGACCGTTTCACGCGCTTTGTAATGGTGGACATATTACGTATATTGAATTGGACGGAGCGGCTGTTCATAATCAAAAAGCATTACAGCAAATTGTGAAAGCAATGGCACAGTATGGTGTAGGATATGGATCTATTAATCACCCAGTCGATCGCTGTAAATGTTGCGGTTATCACGGGATAATTGGGAATGAATGTCCAAGCTGTGGGAATGAAAATGAACGTGACTTGGAAAGAATTCGCCGCATTACAGGATACCTTGTAGGAGATATGTCAAAGTGGAACAGTGCGAAGCGTAGTGAAGAAGCGGATCGGGTGAAACATAAATGAGAGTAATGAATATCATTCATGATAGTATTGTAGATGGGGAAGGATTGCGGACAGTCGTATTTTTTGCGGGCTGTCCGCATCGTTGTTTTGGCTGCCATAATCCACAGTCTTGGAATATTAATAATGGAACTGAGGTTACAAAAGAGGAAATAATAAAAGAGATTGAAAAAAATCCTCTTACGGATGTAACATTTTCAGGTGGAGATCCATTTTTTCAAGCTGCTGAAGTAAAAGTAATAGCAAAAGCGGTAAAAAAAATGAAAAAAAATTTATGGATTTATACAGGCTATACATTAGAGGAGATACAAAATTCACGAAATAATGATATGATAGAGTTGTTACAGTATGCAGATGTATTAGTAGATGGAAGGTTTGAGCTAGAGAAACGAGATCTTACACTACCGTTTCGCGGAAGTTCAAATCAACGTATTATTCGATTGAAGGAGTAAAAGGACGGGATAGAATTGAATAAAACAGTTTTACTTGTTGAAGATGAAAGAAGATTGCGAGAAATTGTTAGTGATTATTTTCGTAATGAGGGCTTTGAAGTGATTGAAGCTGAAGATGGAAAGCAAGCATTAGAACGTTTTGCTGAGCATACAGTGGATTTAATTATATTAGATATTATGCTACCAGAAATTGACGGCTGGTCTGTATGTAGACGTGTAAGAAAAGAATCAGCGGTACCGATCATTATGTTAACAGCTCGTTCTGATGAGGATGATACTTTACTTGGTTTTGAATTAGGAGCAGACGAATATGTAACAAAACCGTTTAGTCCAAAAATTTTAGTTGCACGTGCCAAAACATTATTAAAACGTGCGGACGGTGCGTTAGGTCAAGCTGAGGAGAATATACTTTCCCTTGCAGGTATCGATGTGAATCGTTTGTCGCGTACTGTAATGGTAGACGATGAAGAGATTACGTTAACGCATAAAGAATTTGAGCTGCTTGTTTATTTAATGGAGAATAAAGGGATTGTATTATCTCGTCAACATTTATTAGATCAGCTTTGGGGATATGATTACTACGGAGATGATCGTACAGTAGACACTCATATTAAGAAACTTCGTAATAAATTAGGAGATAAAGCAACTCATATTGGTACAGTTATTCGTGTAGGATACAAATTTGAAGAGTAAATATTTGCTTCTATTTATACATCTTTATAATTGCATGTACAATTTTTATGTACTTGACAATTATGAAATATAATAGTATTTTTTTGTTTGGATTTCACGATAAGTTCACAGAAAGAACACAAACCGTGATTATACTAAAAATACGATTTAAGCAGAGAGGGGATAAGTAGAATATGGGATACTATGATCAAAAAGAGATGAATGAAGCCTATACAGAAACAGTAAAATCACGCAGCAAAAAAGGATACTTTTTTACAGGAGTTGTCGGTGCTGTTATTGGTGCAGTTACGATTAGTTTTGCAGTACCGTATATGCCTTGGATAAATAACAGCGTGGTTTCACAATCAAAAATAGAGGGAACAGCAGTTCCTGTTTCTAATAAAGCAAAGGGTGAAACAGACCTTGCAGGTATGGTTGAAGGAGCAAAAGATGTAGTTGTAGGTGTAATTAATTTCCAAAAAAATGTAGATCCATTTTCGCCTCAAGCAGGCGGACAAGAAGCTGAAGCAGGTTCAGGATCAGGTGTTATTTATAAAAAAGTTGGAGATAAAGCACTTATTGTAACGAATAACCACGTTGTAGAGGGTGCAAATAAATTAGAAGTGAAGTTAAGTGATGGAACGAAGGTTGACGCAAGGCTAGTAGGAAAAGATCCATGGTTAGATTTAGCTGTCGTTGAGATTGATGGAAAGAATATTAATAAAGTTGCAACTCTTGGAGATTCAGATAAAATTCGTGCGGGAGAACCTGCGATTGCAATTGGTAATCCGCTTGGCTTCGATGGAAGTGTAACAGAAGGTATTATCAGTAGCAAAAATCGTGAAATCCCAGTTGATATTAACGGGGACAACCGTGCTGATTGGCAAGCACAAGTTATTCAAACGGATGCTGCGATTAACCCAGGGAATAGCGGTGGTGCATTATTCAATGAAAATGGTGAAGTAATCGGTATTAACTCTAGTAAAATTGCACAGCAAGAAGTAGAAGGAATTGGCTTTGCGATTCCAATTAATGTAGCAAAACCAGTACTTGACTCTCTTGAAAAATATG
The DNA here is from genome assembly GCF_052038115.1 of Bacillus sp. GB_SG_008. Classification (NCBI taxonomy): domain Bacteria; kingdom Bacillati; phylum Bacillota; class Bacilli; order Caryophanales; family Bacillaceae; genus Bacillus; species Bacillus sp. GB_SG_008. The sequence continues at coordinate 204,916 of NZ_JBPZSK010000005.1, forward strand.
GTGAGGTAAAACGACCTGTTATGGGTGTTCAAGTAATGAGTCTTGATGAAATCCCAAGTTATGCATTATTACAATTTAAATTACCAAAAGATGTAACAAATGGAGTTCTGTTAAGACAAGTTGATCCAGCATCACCGGCAGAAAAAGCAGGATTGCAGCAATATGATGTTGTTGTTGGCTTGGATGACCAAAAAATAGATAATGCAGTTGAATTCCGTAAATATTTATACGAGAAGAAAAAAGTTGGCGATAAAATAGAAGTGACAGCATATCGAAATGGTGAGAAAATCAAGAAAACAGTAACATTAGCTGATAAAAGTGGAACGAATTAATAAAGAAAGTCTCTTTCATGTTGAAAGAGACTTTCTTTATCGGCTATACTAAATTAACAGGAGGGATTACATATGACAATTGAAAATCCAACTCGTGCGGAAATTGGAGAGATTTTAAAGAATAGTAAGACTATTGCAGTTGTCGGATTATCTGATAATCCAGATCGTACTTCTTACATGGTGTCAAAAGCGATGCAAGATGCAGGGTACCGTATTATTCCTGTTAATCCAAAGGTTAGTGAAGTATTAGGAGAAAAAGCGGTAAAATCATTGGCTGAAATAAAAGAGCATGTTGATATCGTCAATGTATTCCGTCGTTCTGAGTTTTTAATGGATGTTGCCAAAGAGTTTGCTGAGATTGAAGCGGATATATTTTGGGCACAATTAGGTATACAAGACGAAGAAACGTATCGTTTTTTGAAAGAAAAAGGCTATACTGTCATTATGGATCGTTGCATTAAAGTTGAACATGCAATGACAAGATAAAGTGAAACTTCCATCATTGGGGGCGGTTCGCTTCCCAATGATGGAAAGCTCTCACCAATCGGGCTTTTACGGGGAGTTATTCCCCGCCTATCTTCCTCGCTTCGGGGGATACTGCTCAAGAATAGCGGGATAGATCGTATTTGTGAAGTTTATTGAGCTCCTATTCATTAGGGAGGAGCAGATGGACGAGGTGTTCATCGTGAAGTTTTTTAAAGGTTGTTTTTGGGGATTGTTGCTTGTCACTCCATTTTGGATTATTATCATTTTGTTGATTATAAAATGGTGGAGTATGTAGTTGTTTTTGGAATACATATCCATGTTTCGTTGACAAACGATTACTTTTCTGAAATAGTAGCGTAGAGGAATCCTTGTGACAAGCAAGGATTTTTCTTATGAAAATAGTATATAAAAGAAATAACGTAACTTGCCAAAAGTGAGTAAAAGGCGTTATTCTATAATAGAAAACATATGTTCTGATTTTTTGGGTAGGAAAGGGGCAAGGAGTTTGGCTAAGCGTCAGTTTCAATATGATGAAAATGCAATTCAAGTGCTAGAGGGTCTTGAAGCCGTTCGGAAACGCCCGGGTATGTATATCGGGAGTACGGATAGCCGCGGATTGCATCATTTAGTATATGAGATCGTAGATAACTCCGTTGATGAAGCATTGGCGGGATTTGGCGATGAAATTAAAGTCGTAATACATAAAGATAACAGTATAAGTGTAGTAGATAAAGGGCGCGGTATGCCGATAGGAATGCATAAGCTTGGAAAACCGACACCAGAAGTCATATTAACTGTACTCCATGCTGGTGGTAAATTTGGACAAGGCGGTTATAAAACAAGTGGTGGTTTGCACGGTGTTGGCGCATCAGTTGTAAACGCGTTGTCCGAATGGCTTGTTGTTACAATTAAACGAGATGGTTACGTATATGAACAACGATTTGAAAATGGTGGTGTTCCGGTTACGACACTTGAGAAAATCGGAAAAGCAAAAGATAATGGAACAACGATTCATTTTAAACCGGATCGAACGATTTTTAGCACAACGAACTATAATTATGAAACGTTATGCGAGAGATTACGTGAATCAGCATTTTTATTAAAAGGTATGAAAATTGTACTTCAGGATAAACGTAACGATTTGGAAGATGTTTTTCATTATGAAACGGGGATTGAAGCGTTTGTTTCATATTTAAATGAAGAGAAAGACTCTTTACACCCAGTTGTATATTTTACTGGAGAGCAAAACGGAATTGAAGCAGAATTAGCTTTTCAATTTAATGATGGGTATTCTGAGAACATTCTTTCCTTTGTGAATAATGTACGTACGAAAGATGGCGGTACGCACGAAGCTGGATTTAAAACAGCGATGACACGCGTATTTAACGAATATGCACGTAAAGTTTCTTTGTTAAAAGAGAAAGATAAAAATTTAGAAGGAACGGATATTCGTGAAGGATTAGCTGCAATTGTTTCCATTCGTGTTCCAGAAGAATTGCTTCAATTTGAAGGACAAACGAAAGGAAAGCTTGGAACAAGTGAAGGGCGTTCAGCTGTTGATGCTGTTGTGTCAGAGCATTTAGAGTATTTTTTAGAGGAAAATCCGGATGTGGCAACGCTTCTTGTGAAAAAAGCAATTAAAGCAGCGCAAGCCCGCGAGGCAGCGCGAAAGGCGCGTGAAGAAGCACGCAGCGGCAAAAAGAAAAAACGTTCAGAAGGAACATTGAGCGGAAAGCTGACACCAGCGCAATCACGTAATCCACAAAAGAACGAGCTATATTTAGTAGAGGGTGATTCTGCAGGCGGTTCTGCAAAGCAAGGCCGTGATCGTCGCTTCCAGGCTGTTCTTCCACTGCGTGGTAAAGTTATTAATACAGAAAAGGCAAAGCTTGCTGACATTTTTAAAAATGAAGAAATTAACACGATTATTTATGCGATTGGCGGCGGTGTTGGAGCGGAATTCTCGGTTGAAGATATCAATTATGACAAAATTATTATTATGACGGATGCCGATACAGATGGTGCGCATATTCAAGTACTGCTATTGACATTCTTCTATCGTTATATGAAGCCGCTAATTGAGGCAGGTAAAGTATTTATTGCACTTCCTCCTTTATATAAAGTGAGTAAAGGAAAGGGGAAAAGTGAAGTCATTGAATACGCTTGGTCTGATGAAGAGCTTGATGGTGTCACGAAAAAGGTCGGAAAAGGTTATATTCTACAGCGTTATAAAGGTCTTGGTGAAATGAATGCGGACCAATTATGGGAAACAACGATGAATCCAGAGACGCGCACGTTAATTCGCGTTAAAATTGATGATGCTTCACGAGCAGATCGCCGGGTTGCTACATTGATGGGGGATAAAGTAGAACCGCGCCGTAAATGGATTGAGCGCAATGTTCAATTTGGTATGCAAGAAGAAGGAAATATTTTAGAAAATGAAATGATTATAGCAACGGAGGTGGAATAACATGCAAGCAGAGAAGTTTCATGACCTCCCGCTTGAAGATGTGCTTGGTGACCGCTTTGCACGTTATAGTAAATATATTATTCAAGACCGTGCACTTCCAGATGCACGAGACGGTTTAAAACCAGTACAACGTCGTATTTTATATTCTATGTATGTAGAAGGAAATATAAATGATAAGCCATTTCGTAAGTCTGCCAAAACAGTTGGTAACGTAATTGGTAACTATCATCCGCATGGTGATTCGTCCGTGTATGAAGCGATGGTACGTTTAAGTCAAGATTGGAAAGTACGAAATGTATTAGTTGAAATGCATGGAAATAATGGTAGTGTCGATGGTGATCCGGCAGCGGCGATGCGTTATACAGAGGCTCGTTTATCACCAATTGCTTCTGAGTTATTACGTGACATTGATAAAGAAACAGTAGAATTTGTTTCAAACTTTGATGATACAAGTGAAGAGCCAGTTGTATTACCAGCTATGTTTCCGAATCTTTTAGTGAACGGATCTACGGGAATTTCAGCTGGTTATGCAACAGAAATTCCACCACATCATCTTGGAGAAGTTATCGATGCAACAATGTTGCGAATTGATAAACCAAACAGTACTGTAGATGATTTATTAACGCTGATTAAAGGGCCAGACTTCCCGACAGGGGGGATTATCCAAGGGCTTGATGGGATTAAGAAGGCGTATGAAACAGGAAAAGGGAAAATTATCATCCGCGGAAAAGCGGAAGTTGAGACGATTCGTGGTGGGAAGCAGCAAATCGTAATTACAGAAATTCCTTACGAAGTAAACAAAGCAAATCTTGTTAAGAAAATGGATGAGCTACGTTTAGATAAAAAATTAGATGGAATTGCTGAAGTTCGTGATGAAACGGATCGTACAGGTCTTCGTATTGTTGTCGAATTGAAAAAAGATGCAAATGCAGAAGGTATTTTAAATTATTTATATAAAAATACAGATTTACAAATACCATATAACTTCAATATGGTAGCAATTCATAATCGCCGCCCTACATTAATGACATTACCAAAGATTTTAGATGCATATATTGGGCATCAAAAAGAAGTTGTAACACGTCGTTCGCAATATGAATTGCGAAAAGCGGAAAATCGTCAGCATATCGTGGAAGGTTTGATGAAAGCTTTATCAATCTTAGATAAAGTCATTGAAACAATTCGTGCTTCTAAAGATAAACGTGATGCGAAAAATAATTTAAGTGCAAGATTCTCCTTTACAGAAGCACAATCAGAAGCAATTGTATCACTGCAATTGTACCGTTTAACAAATACAGATATTACAGCATTAGAAAAAGAGGCCGAAGAGCTACAAACGAAAATTACAGAATTACAAGCGATTTTACAAAGTGAAAAAAGACTTCTTCAAGTGATTAAATCGGACTTAAAGAGAGTAAAGAAAACGTATAGTGATAATCGTCGTGCTGTAATTGAAGAAGAGATTGAAGAAATTAAAATTGATGTGGAAGTGATGATTCCACATGAAGATGTCATCGTTACTGTAACGAAAGAAGGATATGTAAAGCGAACTGGTTGGCGCTCGCATAATGCATCGAACGGAAAAGACTTCGGTATGAAAGAGGGCGACATCTTACTCGAACGCTTCGATACAAATACAACCGCGACAATTCTTTTATTTACAAGTAAAGGAAACTATATTTATCTTCCGGTATACGAAATGCCAGATATTCGTTGGAAAGATCTAGGTCAGCACGTTGCGAATATTGTGTCGCTTGACCGAGATGAAACACTCGTCTTTGCAACTGTTGTTCCGAATTTTGATGAAGAGAAGCGATTTATTACGTTTGTTACTAGAAACGGAATGATTAAGAAAACAGAATTAAATCAATATAAAGTGCAGCGTTATTCACGTGCATTTGTCGCGACTAATTTAAAGAAAGATGATGAAGTCGTCGATGTTTTTGTTACAGATGGAACACAAGATATTCTTCTTGCAACGCACGGCGCATATGCACTTGTTTTCAATGAAGAAGAAGTGAGTCCAGTTGGCGTACGGGCAGCTGGTGTAAAAGGAATGAATGTGAAGGAAGATGACTACGTTGTATGCGGTCTTCCTATCAATTCTGAAAAAGATCAGCTCGTTCTCATTACGCAAAGAGGTGCAGTAAAACGATTAAAAGCGACAGAAATTGAAAAATCGACGAGAGCAAAACGGGGTCTTGTGATCTTTAAAGAATTGAAAAAGAATCCATATCGCATCGTCGGTGTAGAAGTTGTTCGTGAAGATGAAGTTGTTTGTATGCGAACAGAAAAGCAGATAATAGAAGAAATTGATCCGAATACACTTCGTAATAAGGATCGTTACAGTAACGGAAGTTTATTAATAGATGTAAGTGATGTTGGTCTTGTTGTGGAAACATGGCCACAGAAAAAAGAAAAGTAAGAAAATGCCCGACTCATTATATGAGTCGGGTGTTTTTGTCTAAATTTGTCTGAAGAATAGTAGTTGTACAAATAAAACACTTCCATTATTATTTAACTAAATATTTTAAATATTTAGAAAAAACTAAAATGGGGGTATATGGGTGATAAAAAAGAAAAATTTTGCTTTTGTTCTTTCTGCAGTGTGTATGTTTGGCTTATTAACAGGATGCAGTGATAAAACAAATGGTAATGCTGATACAGCAAGTACGGGAGGTGGGGGTGGAAAGGTAATAAAAATTGCGACTCAATCACCGCTCTCTGGTGGTTCTGCAACGCAAGGGGAAGCAATTAAACTTGGTGCACAACTGAAAATAGAAGAACAAAAAGAAGAGTTTAAAAAATTAGGATATGAACTAAAATTTGTGCCATATGATGATCAAGCTGATCCGAAAAAAGGTGTTGCGAACGCACAGATTATTGGTGCGGATAAAGAAATACTTGGTGTCGTTGGACATATGAATTCAGGAGTTGCAATTCCATCTTCTGAAGTGTATGAGAAAAACAATGTTGTTATGGTATCACCTACAAATACTGCTATTGAAGTAACGGATCGTAATTTGAAAGTAGTAAATCGTATATGTACAAGAGATGATTTTCAAGGCCCTGCCGGGGCAGAGTTTGCGTTGAAAACACTGAAGGCAAAAAACGTTTTTATTATTGATGATAAAACAGCTTATGGAACAGGTTTAGCTAAAGCATTTAAAACAGAAGTTGAAAAATTAGGTGGAACAATTGCAGGTTATGAATCTATTACGGTCGGAGAAAAAGATTTTAACGGTGTGTTAAATAAAGTACTCGCGAAAAAACCTGATTTAATTTACTTTGGTGGTCTATATGCAGAAGGTGGACTGTTAGTGAAGCAAGCACGTGAAAAAGGCCTTACAATCCCGTTTATGGGCGGTGATGGTATGGATTCAGCAACGATGGTAGAAATTGCAGGTAACTATATTGAGAACACGTATTACACTTCTATCGCTGCTGACCCGAAAACAACGGAAAAAGGAAAGAAATTTGCGGATGATTATAAGAGTAAATTTAATAAAGAGGTAGAAGGATATTCGGCTTATGGGTATGATGCTGCGGGTGTACTCCTGCAAGGAGTGAAAGATGCGATTAAAGCAAATAACAACAAAATGCCAACTCGAGAACAAGTACGCGATACTGTTCGGAAAACAAATAATTTTGAAGGAGCGGTAACAAACGTAGGGTTTGATGGCAAGGGGGATAATAAATTTGCAAAAGTATATATTTATAAATTTGCAGAGCAAAAATATCCAGGAAGACAAGAAGGCGAAGTAGAGAAAAAGTAAGGTGATATGGGTACGGTGCTTATGTTCCGTACCTTTTTTAGAGAAAAATAAAAAGGGAGGAATTTCTATGTTCGGTGAAATAATGCATACACTTCCTCAAGTGCTAATTGACGGATTAACACTTGGTGCAGTGTACGCAGTTGTTGCGTTAGGATATACGATGGTATATGGGATATTAGAACTTATCAATTTTGCTCATGGAGAAATTTTTATGACTGGTGCTTTTATTGGCACAACAATTTTTCTTGTTTTTATGGGATTTGGTTGGATGACGGTTATGCCTGCTCTGCTAGCATTGTTACTTGTTTTAGTCGCAACATCTCTTATAACGGGTTTTCTTGGGATGGGGATTGAAAGGGTTGCGTATCGACCGCTTCGAAAAGCACCAAAACTTATTACGTTAATCACAGCAATTGGTGTTTCTTTTCTGCTACAAGATATCGTTCGTTTTATTGCTGAATTAAAAAAAGGAAATTACATTATAACAGGTCCTACTTTATTCAACGATCAAATTACAGTACAGACTTCAGCGATTATGTCTTCTTTTAATAATGCTCAACTTAAAACATCTTCACTTATTCTACTCGTTCTTGCAGTTATTATGATGCTCTCTTTAGACTTTTTCATTAATAAAACAAAGTGGGGAATGGCGATGCGTGCTGTTGCGCAAGATCGTGATACTGCTTCATTAATGTCAGTAAATGTGAATAAAGTGATTTCCCTTACGTTTTTTATTGGTTCCGCACTTGGCGGAGCAACAGGTGTACTGTTTGCTGTGCAATATGGAACAATAGATCCGTACATTGGCTTTATTTTAGGGTTAAAAGCTTTTACAGCAGCTGTTTTAGGGGGAATTGGTAATATTCGAGGTGCAATGGTTGGCGGTATATTGCTTGGACTTCTAGAAATGTTCGCGGCTGCAAATTTATCCATTTTATCTTCTGGAATATTGGGAGCTGAATATAAGGATGTATTTGCCTTTGGAATTTTAATTCTCGTTTTAATTTTTAAACCAGAAGGCATTTTCGGCAAAGCAGTTGCCGAGAAAGTGTAGGTGATCATAATGACAAAGTGGTTAGAAATGATAAGGAAAAATACGAAGCTGCAACTTATATTATTAGTCCTTTATATTGGTATAACGGCTGCAAGTTTATATTTTGCACAAAAGTCAGTAACGGCATTTTTACTATTATTATTGTCTCTTTTATTATTGTATTACACAAATTTGCACGGTAAATGGAAATGGTTGATAGGGTTATTTGTATTAGTCATATTGCTTCCATTCACAGCAAGCGGCGGGCCAGCCTATCAGTCTTATATGGAAGTAGCGACATTAGTTGGGATTTATATAGCAATGGCGCTAGGATTAAATATTGTTGTCGGCTTTGCGGGATTGCTAGATTTAGGATTTGTCGCTTTTTTTGCAATCGGAGCTTACACATACGGTATTTTTGCAACAGCTCAAGCAAATAACTTTATGCCATTTGGTCAATATCCATTGTCAGGAGAAAGCTTTTGGATTTTTATTTTACTAGGCGGTTTTATTGCAGCAGTATTTGGAGTTTTACTCGGTATCCCGGTTTTACGTGTGAAAGGCGATTATTTAGCGATTGTGACACTTGGATTTGGAGAGATTATTCGTATTATTTTTAATAATTTAGATAAACCAATCAATATTACAAACGGTGCAATGGGTTTATCTTCTGTAAAGCCACCTTCTTTATTTGGGTTTACATTTTTGCAATCGAGTCAAGTGTATTATATTGTGCTCGGTATTTTACTACTCGTGATTTTTATTGTAAAACGACTAGAGTTTTCGAAAATAGGCCGTTCTTGGAAGGCAGTTCGTGAAAATGAAATTGCCGCTCAAGCGATGGGAATTCCGCTTGTGAAAACAAAGCTGCTAGCGTTTGCAATTGGTGCGTCATTTTCTGGAATGATGGGTGTTGTCTTTGCAGCAAAACAAACTTTCGTCGATCCAACAAGTTTTACGTTACTAGAGTCGATTACGATTCTTGTTATGGTATTACTTGGTGGTATGGGGAGTGTACCAGGAGTTATTTTAGGCGCAGCAGTTATGACGATTTTAAATTTACAAGTACTTACTGAAGTAACAAACTGGCTAAATCAATTGAACTTAAGTGGAACGATTGCGATCCCAGATGCACTTTCTCCAGCAAAGATGCAGCGCTTCATCTTTGGGGGAATTTTAATCTTATTTGCTTTGTATCGCCCGCAAGGACTCATACCTGCAAAAAATCGGAAATTTAATGAAGAGCAGCTGAAAAAAGGTAGGACAGAACAAATCGAATCGCAAACACAAAAAGAGAACGTATTTGGAGCCTAGGGGTGAGAATATGACGATTTTAACAGTTCAAAATATTACAAAACGGTTTGACGGGCTTGTTGCAGTGAAAAGTGTTGATATGAAAGTAAAAAAAGGATCGATTACAGCTGTAATTGGACCGAACGGAGCAGGGAAAACGACGTTCTTTAATATGGTAACAGGCGTGTATAAGCCCGATGAAGGGGACATTCTACTTGGTGAAAAAAAGATAACTGGTTTGAAGCCGCATGATATTTCAAAGCATGGTATTGCTCGTACGTTTCAAAATATTCGTCTTTTTAACAATATGACGGTACTTGAAAATGTGATGGTAGGGCTTCACAATCATTTGAAAAGTAATCTTTTGGGAATTTTGTTACATTTTCCAGGAGTAAAGAGAGAAGAAGAACAAGCGCAGCAAAAAGCGTATGAGCTTTTAGAATATGTTGGGTTAGCTCATTTGTTAAATGAAGAAGCGCAAAATTTATCGTACGGTGCACAGCGGCGCCTTGAAATTGCTAGGGCGCTCGCGGCAAAACCGCAAGTCTTATTATTGGATGAGCCAGCAGCTGGGATGAATCCAAAGGAAACGAAGGAGTTAACAGCACTTATTTATCGTATGCGTGAAGAGCTGGACGTAACAATTGTATTAATTGAACACGATATGAAACTTGTCATGGAGATATCTGAGCATATCATTGTGCTAGATCATGGTGAAAAAATTGCAGAAGGAAGACCGGAAGATATTCGTAACAATCCAAAAGTTATTGAAGCGTATTTAGGGAAAAGCGCAGTGTTAGAGAAGTAATGCGGGATAAAGTGAAACTTCCATCAGTGGGGGCCTTACTGCCCGTTAATGCGGGACAAAGCAAAGAGCATGCTACAAAATCGCTTGAAAAAAATAAAAAGGAGGGAAGTATTTTGCTAGAGCTTACAAATATTAATGCGTATTATGGTGGCATTCACGCGTTAAAAGGAATTAATATTTCTGTAGGAAAAGGCGAAATTGTAACGCTTATTGGATGCAACGGAGCTGGAAAATCAACGACATTAAAGACGATTAGTGGTCTTGTTATACCGAAGTCAGGAGAAATTTCATTTGAGGGGAAACAAATTACGAAACAATCCCCGCACGTAACAGCTTTATCTGGAATCGCTCATGTACCAGAGGGGAGACGTATTTTTTCACGTCTAACAGTAAAAGAGAACCTAGAGATGGGAGCATTTTCAGTAAAGGATAAAAGAATAGTGAAGGAACGGATGGAGCGTACCTTTCACTATTTTCCAAAGTTAAAAGAACGGCTAGAACAAAAGGGCGGTACGATGAGTGGTGGTGAACAGCAAATGCTTGCAATTGGACGTGCGCTCATGAGCCAGCCTCACATACTTATGTTAGATGAACCTTCAATGGGACTAGCGCCAATTATTGTTGAGCAAATCTTTGAAATTATTTCAGAGCTTAATAAAGAAGGAATGACGATTCTACTTGTTGAACAAAATGCGTATCAAGCGTTGCAAATTGCACATCGTGGATATGTGATTCAGACAGGGGAAATTAAAATGGTAGGAGAAGGAAAATCATTGATGCATAATGAATTTGTGAAAGAAGCGTATTTAGCATAATATGAGGGCTACCCTAAGTAGGGTGGCTCTTTGTCATGTTAATCTATGTTACCGTTATTACTAAAGCGTAATTTGTAAAAAAGCAAAATATTATGTAGAAAAAAGATAAGTTGATATAATAAAAGTTCATCATATTCCATACATAATTGGGAGGGGTTTTATGAACAAAATAGGTGTTGGTATTGTAGGTTACGGTTTTTCTAGTACAACCTTCCATATTCCATTGCTACAAACAATTGAAGACTACGAAATTCGTGCGGTTGTTTCTTCACAAGAAGAGAAAGTAAAAGCATCATTTCCACATGTAGAAGTTGTGACAACAATCGATGAGCTTGTTATGCAAGAGAGCATAGATCTTATCATTATTACATCTCCTAATACAACGCACTTTGAATATGTAAAAAAGGCAATTCTTCACGGTAAACATGTTGTTGTTGAAAAGCCTTTTGTTGTTACTGTTGAAGAAGGGGAAGAGTTAATAGCACTAGCGAAGCAGTATGGTATTGTGTTAAGTGTATATCATAACCGCCGCTTGGATAACGATTTCAGAACGATTCAAAAACTATTACAAGATGATAAAATTGGTAAAGTTTATACGTATGAAGCTCATTTTGATAGATTTCGTCCGCATGTTCGCGATCGTTGGCGTGAACATAAATTACCAGGATCAGGGATGTTATTTGATTTAGGCTCACATCTTATTGATCAAGCGTTACATCTATTTGGTATGCCGGAAGCAGTTTATGCAGATGTTATCAATCAGCGCCCAGGGTCGCAAATAGATGATTATTTTCATATTATTCTTCATTATGAAGAAATGCGTGTTATTCTTCATAGCAGTAGTCACGTTAAATATGCAGGTCCTCATTTTAGCATTCACGGTGAAAAAGGCTCGATTGTTAAATATGGAATGGATTCCCAAGAGGAGCAATTAAAGACTGGTAAGAAACCTGGTGATGTAGGCTATGGAGAAGATGCTATGCATATGTATGCTATTCTTTCTACAGAGGAACAAGAAATTCGTGTTCCAACAGAAATAGGGTGTTATGAGAACTATTATAAAGGTGTCCGAGATGCGATAATGAAACAAGAAATGCCACCTGTTACTGCTGAGGAAGCCCTAAATGTGATTCGTGTTATTACAGCTTGTTTACAAAGTAGTCAGCAAGGAATGATAGTGAAATGGTAGAGTCAGTGCATGCGCTGACTCTTTTTGTATGTTAGCAAATCATGTCGGAATTTTACGAGAAAACGCTAACGATTTTTATTGTACAACCTTTATGTATAGATTAATATTTTAAATATTAGAAATATTATAAATTTAGGGGGAGTACTGTGAAGAAAAAGATATCGCTTTTGTTATCAGGTGTTTTATTAGCGGGAATGATGGCGGGATGTAATGCGAATTCAGCTTCTACTAAAACTGAAACAAAGGAAAGTAAAGTAATTAAAATTGCTTCTGAATCCCCTCTTTCTGGTGGATCAGCTGCTTTTGGAGAAGCCATTAAGCTTGGAACGCAGCTTGCAGTAGATAAACAAAAAGAGGAGTTTAAAAAACTAGGTTTTGAATTGCAATTTGTTCCGCAAGATGATCAAGGTGACCCGAAAAAAGGGGTTGCTAATGCTCAGTCTGTCGCAGCTGATAAAGAAGTATTGGGCGTTGTAGGACATTTAATGTCAGGTGTATCTATTGCCGCTTCTGAAACATATGAGAAAGCAAATCTTGTTATGGTATCGCCATCGAGTACGGCAGTTGAATTAACAGAACGTGGATTAAAGACTGTTGCACGCCTTGTTGCAAGAGATGATTTCCAAGGTCCGGCGGCAGCGAAATATGCGCTTGAAACAGTAAAGGCAAAAAATATTTTTGTAATTCAAGATAAAACAGCTTACGGTACAGGGTTAGCTGATGCATTTAAAAAAGAAGCAGAAAAGCTAGGAGCAAAAATTGTCGGTTATGAAGGGATTACAGTTGGTGAGAAAGATTTTAGTGGTGTGTTAAACCAAGTTGTCGCGAAAAAGCCAGATCTTGTTTATTTTGGTGGTATGTATTCAGAAGGCTCCGTTTTAGTAAAACAAGCACGTGAAAAAGGGGTTACAGCACCAATTATGGGTGGTGACGGTATCGATTCTCCAACAATGGCAGAAGTTGCAAAAGATGGATTAAAAGATACGTATTATACAACAGTAGCGACAGCACCAACGGTAACAGAGAAAGGGAAAGCATTTGTGACAGAATATAAAGAGAAGTTCAAAAAAGATGTGGAGGCATACTCTGCATATGGATATGATTCAGCTGGTGTTATTTTACAAGGAATTAAAGATGCCATTAAGAAAAATGATGGTAAATATCCAACGCGTGAACAAGTACGCGATGCAGTTCGTACTATAAAAGAATATGATGGCGTTATTACGAAAGTAGCTTTCGATGATAAAGGTGATAACAAATTTGCAAAAGTTTATATTTATAAGTATGAGGGTGCGAAATATCCAGGAAGACAAGACGGAGAAGTAAGCAAATAATGAAAAAAAACCCGGCAGAGGCCGGGTTTTTTTAGTTTGGATTAGAAAGTCCATAAAAAAACATTGTGAGGATTTCTTTTGTTTGTTGTTCACGATGTTCACCAACTAAGTGTGCAACGAATTGATCACTCATTTTAGAAAACGTATTGATATATAACAAAATCATATCTTTTGAAAGATTGGGGTTAATTTCTTTTTTCTGTTGTGCTTCTTCTATAAAGTGAAGAAAAAGGGGAAGCGCTTTATCTTTTTGATATGTAAATAGAAAATTACGCAATTCTTCATCTGTTTGCATTGCTTGTTCAATCATTTCAGGATGTAAACGGTTCACACTTTGTAATTTTCGAGTCATAATACGATGTATTTTTTCTTGAAAAGATAAGTCGCTCGTTAACAGTTCTTCATAATAATGAACCTCTTGAATGGTAAACTCTTGAATGAGTTCGCGAAATAAAGCATCTTTACTTCCGAAGTGATTATATATTGTAACTTGTGAAACGCTTGCTTGTTTTGCAATATCTTCTATTTTTACATCTTTAAATCCGAATTTAGAAAACAGTTCTAGTGCAGCGGCTTTAATAGCCTGCTTTTTCTTCTCTTTCACCTTTTCAAAACCGTTCATATGAATCACCTCCACTTAAATATACAAGATGATAAGAAAGGAAACAATATTTTTGAAATATAGGCTTTATAAAATTTCAAAAAATGTTGATTCTCTTATAACAGAGGAGTATAATATTTTTGAAATATGGTATATAAAATATTTCAAAAAGAGGTGATCTTATGTTAATTGTTCAAAACGTCACGAAACAATTTTCAAACGGAAAAGGCTTATTCGATGTTTCATTTCAAGTAAAAGAAGGGGAAGTATTTGGTTATTTAGGACCAAACGGAGCAGGGAAATCAACAACAATTCGTAATTTAATGGGATTTATACAACCTACTTCTGGAACAGCGACGATGTTTGGATTGGATTGCTGGAAGGATGCGGCTGATATTCAAAAAAGGGTTGGATATTTACCAGGAGAGATTTCTTTTATAGAAGGAATGAATGGATTGGGATTTTTGCAACTTATGCAAGGAATGCGTGGTATGAAAAGTAATGGCCGACGTGATGAATTAATTGAGCGCTTTCAGTTTGATGTGAAAACACCCATTCGAAAAATGTCTAAAGGAATGAAGCAAAAAGTAGGGATTGTAGCAGCCTTTATGCACGATCCAGAAGTGCTCATTTTAGATGAACCAACTTCAGGTTTAGATCCGCTTATGCAGCAGTTATTTGTTGATCTTATATTAGAAGAAAAACAAAGAGGAAAAACAATTTTTATGTCGTCTCATATTTTTACAGAAATTGAACGGACATGCGATCGTGTAGGGATTATTAAAGACGGAAAGTTACTTACAGTAGAAAATATTCATGATTTGAGAGCAAAACAACGGCAAGTTCTTGATGTGACAGTATCTTCACAAGAACAATTGCAAGAATTACAGAAAACGGCACTACAAATTGCTAGTGTGCAAGGGAATACAGCTTCGATTATTGTACAGGGAAACTATAATGAACTTCTTCAAACTTTAGCGCAACATGATGTAATTGGTTTTCAGATGAGAACAATGGATTTAGAAAATGTCTTTATGCATTACTATGATGAGGAAGGAGCAGATCGGTTATGAGTAAAGCGCTATTTGTTGCTAGTTTAAAAGCAAATGCCAAAATGATTTTGAACTATGCTATTGGTTCAGTTCTTTATTTATGGTTACTAATTTGGATCTTTCCATCATTCTCATCTGTAAAGGGATTAGATGAAATACTGAAAGCGATGCCTCAAGGGGTATTAAAAGCAGTGGGATTTGAAAAAGGGATTGAACAATTGAATGATTTTTTAGCTGGAGAATATTATGGTTTAATCTTTGTTTTATTGTTGATGATATATAGTATTTTAGCATCAACACAACTAGTTGCTCATCTAGTTGATAGAGGATCAATGGCTTATTTATTATCTACATCTGTTTCGCGTACAAAGGTAATTTTGACACAAGCATCTGTCTTAATTATAGGGCTATTTACGATCGTTATAGCTACTTATCTTGGCGGTTTAGTCGGGGCAGAATGGCTAATTGAAAAGGTATCCCTTGATAAAGTATTATTTTTTAAACTCAATCTTCTTGGTGGACTTGTATTTCTTGTTATTTGTGCATATTCATTTTTCTTTTCCTGTTTATTTGATGATGAAAAGAAAGCGTTAAGTATTTCTACAGGTATAACAGTATTGTTTTATGGATTTGATATGTTAGGGAAGTTGAGCGAGAAATTGGAATGGATGAGAAATTTATCTATATTTAACTTGTATCGACCGCAAGAAATTGTTGATGGAAGCTATAATATATGGCCGCCAAGTATTGGTTTACTTATAGCAGCTATTATTCTTTTTATAATTTCTGTTATTGTTTTTAAGAGAAGAGATTTGCCTTTATGATGATCTAATAAAAAGAAGAGGTGAATTGGCTTTTTTAGGTAGACAGTAAAAGAGTTTATCTGATGTGGTGGACTGGTATTATCCCTTTTAGGTGAATATTATGAAACAGCAATTAAGAAACCTTACCGCTTTATTTAACGTATTTCAGAAAGAAGTCCCCATCTTCAAGCACGTAACAGGCAGTAGCCTAGCGGTAAGGTGGGGATGAATTTCGGTTAGGCACAGTCTAACTCATTTGTAAAAACAACCAATTGTTATTATGGTGGATACATTCTAATTCCAATATCTTCACTTCAGATTCGCTGGGAGGGACGAATGAATTCGCTCTCTGTTGTACCACAAACAAAAAAGGCTGCTTAAAAACAGCCTCACATATGTTGGTACCATGCTTTTTACTTTCTGTTTTCAACAAACGGCACCAAACGTATTCTCCCTAATCACTAGTTCCTAATACATCTGTGTTTGGAGGTTCATACCCCATCTGACGTATCATGGCTGAAATCTGTCCCTTGTGATGGAATTCGTGAGTGATTGCATGCGTTATCAATTTACCAGGTGTAATTGATAACGTTTCTCCTTCTTCTCTCCAAGGGATCTCCCTCTGAATCGGCTCATCCATGTGATGGGCAAGTACTTCAAATACCTCATTTACAAGAGAATCTATATGTTCAAAGCGTACTTTTATTTCGATCAAACTGAGTTGTTGCAGGTCTTCCTTTGAAGTGAGCGGTTTCTTCGTTTTTAATAAAACAAATGAGCCAAGCCAAGCGTTATAACAGTCTGCTATGTGTACCATTGTATCTCGCACGCTTTGCCAACCGAACCCCATTTGGCGAGTAAAGTCATTTGGTTCTAGTTCTTTACAAAAGTCAAGAAGTACGGATCGAGTCTGTTTGACCCATTCATATTCGTTTTTATGCATTACATACGCTCCTTTATTTGGTGTTTAAAAAAATTATTCCATACTTAATGTCCTAATCCTTCTTCTAACTATCCTGCTTCGTTTGTTCAATAAGAAAAATCAATAATGTTCTTTAACAAAGCCAAAATTTTAATAAAGAAAATGAAAAGATGCAGTAACAGTTAATGGCGATGGATTTTCCACACTGGAAGTTATTTTGTAAAAAGGATTAGCGTTTTTGTTTAGTATCGATCGCTTTATCCCGTAAAAGCCCGATTGGTTCAACTAACCATCAGTGGGGGATGAAGAAAACCTCCACTGATGGAAGTTTCACTTTATATTAGAAGTCCGTAATTATATAGTGTAAGAAATAATAAGAGTGTTGCTATTGTTACGAAGAGTAAAAATAAAATTGTCAGACAAAACATGAGAAAGTTTTGCTGGAAATACAAGAGAATAAAATGAAAGAATCATAAAGAGGATATGTATAAGAATGCAATATATTGTAAATCATTGTTTTATATGTTTTTTTAAAAAAATAGTAATAAATAGTAATAAATAAAAGGATTTAAGCATCCATACAGTAAGGGGATGCCTTTTTTCTTGAGTTATTTTACAGAATGATTATAAATATTACTGTAATAAAATAATTTTTTAAATTTTTTTAATAATACCACTTTACAAAATCAAAAAAATTAGTAGAATATTAATTAATAGAAATTTTCTGATAACTATATAGAAACATAAAGTTATCAAAAAAGTTTCTCACAAGTAGTATCGTACATAAAATTAGGGAGGGTACAAAATGAAAAAGATTAAAAAAATCTCAGCTGTAGTAGTGCCAGTGTTAGCAATGAGCGTGGCTTTAACAGCATGTTCGGGATCAGGGGACAAAAAAGCAAGCACAGAGCCAAAAAATGAAGAGAAAAAAACAGAAGGTAAGTTAGCATCAAAACAAGTGTTAAACTTACTAGAAACGCAAGAAATTCCGTCTATGGACTCTTCTAAAGCAACAGATGCAGTATCTTTCCTTGCTTTAAATAACGTAATGGAAGGATTATATCGTCTGGATAAAGACCAAAAACCAACTCCAGGTATGGCGGAATCGTATAAAAAGAGCGATGATGGCAAAACATATACGTTTAAGCTTCGCAAAGATGCGAAATGGTCAAATGGTGATCCTGTAACAGCGAAAGATTTCGTATTTGCATGGCAACGTTTATTAGATCCAAAAACAGCTGCTGAATACGCATTTATTATGTATGATGTGAAAAATGCACAGGCAATCAACGAAGGCAAAGCACCAGTTGATTCTTTAGGTGTAAAAGCTGTTGATGACAATACATTAGAAGTGCAATTAGACAACCCAGTGCCATATTTTATTGAATTAACAACATTCGGTTCTTTCTATCCGTTAAATGAAAAGGTTGTAAAAGAAAAAGGCGATAAATACGGTTTAGAAGCAGAGAACTTAGTATACAACGGTCCATTTGCTATGACAGAATGGAAACATGAACAAGGTTGGAAGCTGAAGAAAAATGATCAATATTGGGACAAGAGCACAGTTAAGTTAGAAGAAATCAACTTTAACGTTGTAAAAGAATTATCTACTCGTGTTAACTTATATGAAAGCGGCGAAGCTGATCGCGTTGCTTTAAGTGCTGAATATGTTGATAAATATAAATCGAAGAAAGATGAATTTGGAAGCTATTTAGAGCCATCTACATTCTTCTTACGATTAAACGAAAAACGTCTGAAACAACAAGACACGCCGCTTAAAAATGAGAAACTTCGTCAAGCAATCGCAAAATCATACGATAAGAAAGCGTTGGCGAACGTAATCTTAAATGATGGTTCTAAACCAGCTGACTATCTTGTACCAGCTGACTTCGTAAAAGGTCCAGATGATAAAGATTTCCGTACAATTAATGGAAATGTAAAATCTGTATCATATGATCCGAAAGAAGCGAAAAAACTTTGGGATGAAGCGAAGAAAGAGTTAGGTAAAGACGAAATCACACTTGAATTATTAAACTACGATACTGATAATGCGAAGAAAATTGGTGAGTACTTAAAAGAGCAATTAGAGAAAAACTTACCAGGCTTAAAAATTAACTTGAAAAACCAACCATTTAAGCAAAAACTAAAACTAGAAACAGATCAAGACTTTGATATCTCTTACGCTGGTTGGGGTCCTGACTATGCAGATCCAATGACATACATCGATATGTTTGAAACAACAAACTCTCATAACCAAATGAGTTACTCAAATAAAGAGTATGATGACATTGTTAAAAAAGGTAAAACAGATTTATTAACACAAGAGAAAACTCGTTGGGAACAACTTGCGAAAGCTGAGAAGATGTTACTTGATGATGCTGCAATTGCACCGCTGTACCAACGTGGAACTTCTTATTTACAACGTCCAACTGTACACAACATTGTTAAGCATAATGTTGGTGGTGATTTCAGCTACAAGTGGACATATATCACTGAAAAAGAAGATAAATAATTATTTAAAAAGAGGATGCGGTAACGTATCCTCTTTCTCTATGTGCACATTTTGAAGTGTAATGAATACATATGCAGTACTACAATAAATAAAAACATTCATTAATGAATGTTGTCATTTATGATAGTCAATCCGACTAATTAAGTTTTTCCGGGCAGAAATCTTCTATCTATATCCTTTGTTTTTCTGAATATGCCCGTTAAATGTGAGATAGAAGGAGATGTATATGAAACAATATTCTTATTTAGATTTCCTAGCAGCGTTTGGTATTGGCAGTGCACATCCAGGAGGTTTTACGTTAACAAAGCAATTATTAGCACAGCTTTCATTAGACCAGCATACAAAATTATTAGAGATTGGTTGTGGAACAGGCAGGACAGCTTCCTATATTGCGAAACAGTATGGCTCTGCTGTAAGTGCAGTTGAAATAAATGAAACGATGATTGAAAAAGCAAAAAAAAGATGGTATAAGGATGGAGTAAATATTGAGCTCATTGCAGGGAGTGTAGAGGCACTACCGTGTCGTGATGAAATGTTTCATATTGTATTAGGAGAATCCGTTCTTGCGTTTACAAATAAAAGGAAAGCGATAGATGAATGTTACCGTGTATTACAATGTGGCGGGACGCTGCTTGTTATTGAATTGGTAATTGAGCAACATTTACCAGTACATGAGGAAAAAAATATAGTAACTTTATATGGAATGGAACAACTGTTAACAGCACAAGAATGGGTTATACTCTTTAAACAGGCAAATTTTAAAACAGTACGTGTACTTGGAGGCGGAACCATTGCAACAACGATTTCTGCACATGTAGAAGAGCCAGAGTGGGATATATCAGATTTTATTTCACAAGATTTGTATAATGCATGGATTGCGCATGAACATATTTTACATCAATACAAGCATATATTAGGGCACCGGATTTTTATTTGTCAAAAATAAAGTGGAATTTTGATTAATGGTGGACTTCATTCTCCGTAAAAGCCCGATTGGGCGGGCTTTCCATCAGTGGTGGATGAAGAACCCTCCACTGATGGAAGTTTCATTTTATTAAAAAAAGCCAACAATATGTTGGCTTTTCTTTAAATGAAAAATAAAGCAGCTAATGAAACACCGAAAATAAATCCAAGACCAAGTTCAACGGCTCCAAATCCACCAAATCCACCAAACCCACCAAACCCACCAAACCCACATCTACATTCATCAAATCCACATCTACCACATCTACGAGATCTACCAGATCTACGAGATCTACCAGATCTACAGTCATCAAATCCAAATCCACAATGGTTACATTCACCTAAACCACCGCAGAAATCACAGCCGAAGCTACCACCAAAGCCAAACCCGTGGTCAAATCGTTTGCGATGAACGGGTTCAATCCATACTGATTCATCTGTTAGATCAACAATTCTTCCAATATGGATATTGCCTTTATAATCTTCAATACGTACGACTCGCCCATAATAACGCCGACATGTATGAAAATGTTTATGAGAACTCATATAATTTTGCCCCTTTCTCTTTCCAATATTACGATATGATAAAGGGACAAGAGCGGCTTGTACGTTTGTCTATTCCATCATAATTGCAGTGAAAAACGGGAATGATAAGGAAAGATTGTTTTCTAGTAATGAAAAATGTTACTCCCTGTTAGAGTGAGATAAAAAGGAGAGAAAAAAATGAGTCATTCAGATACATTTCAAACGTATGAAGTGTCATGGAATGCATTAACGGATGCACTTCGAAAAGAGATGACACGTCAAGTAGGAGCTGATATTATTGATACCATTGTCTGTGATTTACAAGATGGCTTTGAAGTGTATACATATATACAAGGAGATCTTGCGTTTGAATATAAGGAAGCACTTGAACGAAAATATGGCACAGATAGCAAATTTCCTAACATATTAACAGTATTACTATTGGCGGATATCTACAATGTAAAAGAAAGTAACATTCGTCTTCATGCTGATCACAAAGAAAATCCAGTTGTAGAAGTATACGTAAAACAATGAGAGTGCTTGTAGATTGCACTCTCATCTTTGTTATAATAAAAGATAGAAAATTAAGAAAAAAGGTGAAATTATGAAGCGAGTGCAGTTACGTGAACTAGGAGTGAAAATTGGAAAATATGATGTGGGAAAATGGAATGCTATTACTGATGTTGAAGGTGTCTTAGTGGGGCATGTTACTTTGAAGGAAGAAATGCATATTCGTACTGGTGTCACGGCGATTTTACCGCATGATGGAAATATATTTCGTGAAAAAGTATTCGCTAGTTCTTATGTTATTAATGGCTTTGGAAAAACGATTGGGACGATTCAAATACAAGAACTAGGTGTACTTGAAAGTCCGATTATGCTGTCCAATACATTTGCAGTTGCTCCAGTATTAGAAGGGACATTACGATATTTGCTAGAGCGGAATGAGGAAATTGGTGATACAACTGGAACTGTAAATATTGTTGTTGGAGAGTGTAATGATGGATATTTACATGACATTCGAACGCTTTATGTAAGACCCAAGCATGCAATTGAGGCCATTACAAACGCAAAAAATGGTCCAGTGGAAGAAGGATGCGTGGGAGCTGGTACAGGGATGGCTTGTTTTGGATATAAAGGCGGAATTGGTACAAGCTCACGCATAATAACTTTTACAAAAGATACGTATACGGTGGGTGTTTTAGTTGTTACGAATTTTGGGAGAAAAGAAGATTTATATATTCAAAAAGAGAACGAAGAAACTTTGCCGGATGGCTCTATCATGATTGTTATCGCAACCGATGCGCCGTTAAGTGATAGACAATTACATCGCATAGCAAAGCGAGCAACTTTTGGACTTGCAAAGGCGGGTTCTTACGGAGCGCATGGGAGCGGGGATATTGTTATTGCCTTTTCAACAGCACATCGTATTTCTCATACGCCAACTACAGAATCATTGCAGTATCAATTTTTGCGTGAAGATGGGAAAGAAATTTCTCATTTATTTGCAATGACAATTGAAGCCGTAGAAGAGGCAATTTGGAATGCTTTATGTATGGCAGAAACGATAGAAGGTAGAGGAAAAAGAAAATTAGAGGCGATATCTTATGAAAATCTAAAAAACATACTAAGGTTAAAATAATTTAATTATGTAAACTAATATAAATTATAGAGCGGAGCTTTGGTTATTACTATTACATACAAACTCTAAAGTATAAATGTCAGTTTTTTTATTACTCTATAGAAACCGATATAATTAAAACCGGATATATATGGCATAGGAAGTTGAAATGTACTTTAATGAGAAGTGGCAAAAATATTGGGTGAGAAAGTAAATTATGATGAAAATTAGAAGAAAATAAAAAACTGAAAATGAGCAGTTTTTTATTAAATGATTGTTTACATAATAATATTATATTCTCGTTCGTTTTTCGAAATACAAGTCATATCTTGTATTTCTTCTCATAAGTTTAAACATAGGAATTTGTCTACAAAGGTGGCGAAGCTTCAACATGCATATTCGAATCATAGCCACATCTATTTTGTTTTTACTACTCATATGTATTTGTCCTTTTTCTAGTTTAGCGAAAGGAGAAGAAGCGAGGCAGCGTGTTGTTTCACTTGTGTATGATGATTCTGGTAGTATGCGTAATAATGATCGCTGGAAGTATGCAAATTATGCATTGCAAAGTTTGATTGCATTGTTAGATGAAAAAGATACGTTTTCTTATGTACCAATGAGTCATCCATCGCAAGAAATAACAGTTTCTCTAGCGAATAACAAACGGCAAGAGGAAATTGAAAAGATTCAAACATGGAATGAACATGTTAACACACCTTTTCAATCAGTGGAAACAGCTATGCAATCTATTAAGAGGCAAACTCAGGAAAATGCCAATCGTGAATTTTGGCTTATTATTCTAACAGATGGAGCGTTTAATGAGCTAGAAAAACAAGATGATAGTGGAAAAAAAAGGATTTCAGAAACGCTCAGTACTTTTAAAAAAGAAATGGAAGCAAAAAACATTTCTTTACATGCAGTATTAATTACAATGGAAGAAAATTTAGGGGCGCAAGAACAAGCACAAATGAACGTCTTTAAAGATATTTGGAAACACCAGATAAATGGAATCGTATTCCCAACAAGTGGAGAAGATGGTGTTATCCACAGCGTCAACCAAGCCGCTGCTTTAATAGCGAATCGTGATCCATTTTCATCAGTAGAAGAAGCGGTAAAAACAAATATAGTAGGAAACAAGATTGAAGTTAAAACACCATTTCCGTTAAAACGAATTACGCTTGTTGGTCAATCTTCTCAAAACATACCGTATCGTGTCCAAAATATACAAGGATCACTCAATTTACAATCAAGATTTTCGATTCAAGCACCGGCGGGAATGGGATTATATGGTGGAATTACTCATATTATGCCTAAAAACAATGCTGTAATGGAACCAGGAACATATATGGTAGAAATTGATCAAGCAGTGACAAAGGAAAATATGAAAGTACTAGTAGAACCAGCGTTAGATTATACCGTTTCCATATATGAAAAAGGAAAGGACCCGAAAAAAGAAATAGAACAAATCTATGAAAATCAAACAGCAATTATAGAAGCAAAACCAACAAATGTACCGGTAGATGCTTCATATTTTAATGCTCAAATAGAAATAAATGGTCAAATGTATTCGATGCAATGGGATGGGAAACGAAAAGTCTTCTACTATGAAACGAAGATAGGGAGAGACGCTGTGCATGGAAATGTGCACATGAATATAAAAGGGTTTTATCGCCAAACGAAAGAATTTCGCATTCAATCCGTTCCAAAACCAAAACTATCATTAAAAGTTGTTACAACGAATTATAAAGAAAAAGTAACAAATTTAGAGCATAGCGCACCATTTATTATACAGCCACTATTAAATGAAGAATCAATGTCAGAAGCAGAAGTAAGGGAATTGTTGAAAACAGTAACAATTACATTTCATAAATCTATCAACTATGAGTTAAAGCAAAATAGAAATCAAATATATGTATATCCTCGTCCTTATTACTCCAACACATTTAATTTTACAGACACCGGCATCATAGAAGCTACCATCACATTACGAGATTCACAATCGCAAAAAGTTAGTAAACAAATTTCGTTGTCTATTATTGACGTTCCTTTTTTAGAGCGTTATGCGACTATTTTTCAGTTCGTTTTACCATTTAGTATAATCTTATTCATTATTACAATTCTTATTGTTGGATGGATAGTTCGCCCGCGTTTTCATAGGAAAGCGCTTATGTATTATGAATGGGACCAATCTATTGCGGAAGATTGGTTATATAAATCTGAACCAGAGCCACTGCGAACGAAATGGTGGAATCATTATTTTGGTATTCCATTTCGAGCGGAGCGGAAAACAGTGCAATCTGTTACGTTTATTGCAAAAAAGGGCTCAAAATCTATATTTGTTACGAAAGATTCTCAAGTACCAGGCATGGTGATTGATGGTATGGTCCTAACTGATGAAGAAGCAGGACGCGAGTATAAAACGTTATATCCGAACGAAATGGTTGTTATTGATCGCGGTTATGGAAAAGAAGTATATAGATATGAATGTGAATAAATAGGAAGGTGGTTCACATGGATTTTCAAGTGCCAACAATTTTAATTGGACTCGGGGGAATTGGAAGTACAGTTACGCATGATATTTACCGAAAGCTACCGAAAGAACGGCGTAAAAAAGTAGCGATGCACGTATTTGATACAGATATTAATACGTTAAGTCACTTTCAGCATATTCGTAAATTTGTGACACAAACGAGCTCTAGTAAAACACCGCGCGAATATATGGCGGAAGATCCAACGATTCCAGATTGGTTTCCGATTGACCCGACTGTACTAGATAAACCATTAACAGAAGGTGCTGGTCAACTTCGGGTTATTTCTCGCCTAGCACTTCGCGCAGCGATGAAGGAAGATAAATTAACAGCTTTTTGGCAAGAAATTGAGAAGATTTTTCCGGTAACAAGTGATACAACAGAATACGGTGTTCGCGTTATTATTGTTACGTCATTAGCAGGTGGCACAGGTTCCGGTATGTTTTTGCAAATCGCTCTATATTTACGAGAAATGCTTCGGAAAAAGTTGCAACATCACAACATTTTAATTCGCGGTGCTTTTTTACTTCCTGATGTTCTCGTCAAAACACGCACAATAAGCGGAAAAGAATTTGAAACGGTGCAGGCAAATGGATATGCATCATTAAAAGAATTACACGCAATTACTTTAGGATCTACAGGAGAATTATCACGCCGCGGGGGCGTTACAATTGAGTTAGAATATCGTCCGGATCAAGTAGATGAAGACGGACGCACAAATCACACCATTATGCAGCATCATTTACCATACAATTATTGCTTCTTATATGATTATGAAAATTTACATGGTCACCATCTGCATAGTTTGTCTGATTATATGGAACAAATGACAAATACAATTTATTTACAATTATTTAGTCCGATGTCAACGAGTCATTTTGCACAAGAAGATAATCAAATTCAACAACTTGCTGATTCAAATGGTAAAGCTCGTTATTGCGGAGCAGGAGCTGCAAAACTTATTTATCCATACGAAAATGTTCTTCGTTACTGCGCTTTAAAATGGGCAGTGCAAGGGCTAGATGAATCGTGGCTTCATTTAGATCGACTTTTTCAAGATAAGAAAAGCCGGTATGAGCAAGACGTTCGCCGCGGTATGCAGCGTGAAAAGCCCGAGCGAGGAAAAAGTTTCTTAGAAGATTTAGAACATTTGGCGACTCGTCCAGAACAGGCGCATGTGTTTTATAAGCAAATGTATTATGAAACGCGCGAAGGAGCAGAAGGCGGAAAAATTGGTATATCAAAATCAAAATTATTTTTAGAAGCGGTAGAAAATTATGTGCAGCGTACGGTACAAAAAGATGAAGAGTTAAATCGCTTGCAGCGAGAGTGTAAAATTTCAGCTGCAAAACTGAAAATTGCTGAACAAATGAAAGGTGAAGTGGCACGGGTGGACCATG
Organism: Bacillus sp. GB_SG_008; assembly: GCF_052038115.1. NCBI lineage: Bacteria > Bacillati > Bacillota > Bacilli > Caryophanales > Bacillaceae > Bacillus > Bacillus sp. GB_SG_008. The sequence continues at coordinate 231,379 of NZ_JBPZSK010000005.1, forward strand.
CTGTACGCTTATATGCGTATGCGATACCAAGCCGTGTACATGAGCATGTAACAACATTGATATATGATATGGTTGAAACTGATCGATTTACACCAAGTGGTTCAGAAGGTCAGTCATATCAGTTGAATACATGGTTTTTAAAGAAAACAGATCCTGTTCATCCTGTCGCTGCACGTTACATGTTATATGAAATTCGTAAATTGTTAACCGAAAAAATGAATCGTCTGCATGAAAATAATGAACAGAAACGCAGTCTTATCCAAAATTATGATAAAAAATTTAATGTGAGCAATATTGAAGGAACGGTAACAGCTGTTAGACGTGTTGAACTGACGCAGCAACAAGGTTGGTTTGGAAAAATGTTTCATAATGAACAGCGTTTATTTCGAAAAGAATTTCAAGATATTGCGACCCAATATGTACACAAGTTAAATGAATATCGAAAAGAAATGTTATTAGAGCTTGTTTATCAATCTTTATATCAGGCTGTAGATAAAATGATTCAATATTGGGAGCGTTTCTTTGATAATTTACAAGAAACTCGTGAAAATTTATTATTAGACATTCAAAAACGTAGTAAAGAATTTGAGGGAAAAACAAATCCAACAAATGTATACGTATTAGCAGATGAGCGAATGCAGGAAGAAATGTGGAACGATATTCATCACCATGTAAACAATGGTGTGCTGCCAAAAGAGATATCTGCTGAAATTTATATGAGTTTATATCGTGAATATTGCAGAGGAGCGCAGGCTGAGGAAGGACAATCACAAAAAGTAGAAGATTTTTATCGGAAACATATTTTAACGTATTGTGAGCAGGAATTGCAAGATCGCTACCGAGATAAATTAGAATTAAATATTATTGAAGCACTGCGAAAAGAAGCGGCTATTCAAAAGCGTGATATGACAGAGTATGTAAGTGAGAAAATTGAAGATTTGCTGCATCTTGCAAGTCCATTTATACCGAAAGTTGCGCATCATCGTGAATTGCAATATTGGGGTATTCATCCGCTTATTCATCAAGAGTTAAATGAAGAGACGCTACAAGAGATGTTCCAGGAAAAAGAAACAGTTGATGAAGCTTTTTCACCGTATGAAATTGTATGTTACCGTGCGCATTACGGATTGTCGCTGCAAGATTTTCCGAAATTATCGTCTGGGCATATTGCAAACGGTTATGTGAACGAGAAGGGAGATTACTTTCAGTCTTATTATCGCCGCGTAAATAAATTAAACGTTCGTAAATCGAATTTAACACCGCATCTTGATAAGTATTGGCACTTACCTGCTTTTATGCCAGACTTAAATGTAACACAAACGAAGCTGGATTATGATAAGTGTAATCGTGCTTTATTGTATGCATATATATATCGTTGGATTAGTCTTGCTGCTGTGGATGGTCAGTTCGTTTACCAATATAACGGAGTGGGCCGAAGTTCTCTTATTCAATCGATGGGGAAAAATGTAACAAATGAAGGATATAAATTGCACCGTGCATTGCTTCATAATCCATTTATATATGAAAATATTATTTCTCGTTTTGAAGAAGAACAGGGAAAAGCATTGCAGCACGGAGGACATTTATATACACATTCATTTGTATTAGGTGCGCAAGATATAAGATGGCTTCGAAAAGAACATGTTCATAATATCTTAGATGTTATCTTGATGTACGATAAGGAAGCGAAATATGATCCGACGTTAGAAGAAACATCTGATGAACTGTTACGATTACTTGTTGATGAAATTGAACAATATTTTAAAGCTTATTACGGGACTGGAGCGGAAGTAGCAGCAAAAAAAGAAGCGACTTTATTTGTAAAGCAACTTTGGAATCGCTCATATGCAAAAGAATTTGTAGATCCAAACAGTGCACCGTATAAAAAATGGTTACATCTTCTTAACGTTCAAATAGAAGAGGAAGATACAAATGCGAATGTTTAAGAAAAGATAGGGAATCCTTAACTTTGGAATTTATTATTTGGAAAAGAGGGATTCTGATGCCGTTTCTTGGAAGTGTGTATCAAGTGTTTGGTCTATATTCAGAAATTTATCGTGCGATGATTTGTATGGAGGAGAAAGAGAGTCAATCAATTCATGAATGTATCAGTGGAGATGAGAGAGAAACTGGAGAAGAATAATAAAGAACATGCAGCAAACTGTTGCATGTTCTTTTCGTTTTCTTATAGTTTTACAACATTCTTAGGTTTTGACCTCTGTTAACTTGTTTGAATGCAATTTACTGTAACATTACTATCATTTTGTACTTCGTACATTCAAATCCTTTTTCACTATTAAACCATTTTACTGTCTTGATTGTTTTCATATAAAAAACTTTTATAATATTACTAAAGATGTGTTTCCAATTTATATGAACCGAGCAAATATAAGCATATATTTAAATCTGTTATCGTTTTTACGTTAAAATGGAAGATAAGAACAGTAAATGTTCATTATCGTTTTTGAAACCTCAAAACAACGAAAGCCCTACCTCTCTTTCGTCCTTACGGCTCCGATGACCGTGCCAGTATGAATCGGGATATCCAAAAACAATGCTTGGATAAATGAACCTCATCGTATACTTAGAAGTATGAGAATAAAAAGTGGTGAGAATAATTCATTTAGAGGAAAAAGAATTTTTTCTTAGAGGGTAATGTTCCTATAATCAAATCGTATTTGCAATCATATCATATTGAGGTACATAAAGCAAAAAAAAAAAACAAAATAGATGTAGGCTATTTTGTCGTTTTAGGTATCTTATATAATTTAAAATCAAGTTCAAAACGGTTTTAAAAGGATTTCTTTACCTAGCCGACTTTCGTATTTAACAAATCAATTGCCTGATTTTCAGTAATTCCTTTAATTAAACTTAATTCACTAATTAAAATTTTTTGTGCGTTGTCTAACATTTGTTTTTCACTTGTATTAAGTGCCCTTACTTTATTCCTACGTATTAAGTCGCGAACTACTTCAGCACCTTCTTGTATTTCACCCGTCTTCATTTTCTCCATGTTTTGGGTATATCTTTGCTTCCATGAGAGTGAATCATCTGATTCGCCGTACTGCAAAATAAGTAATACATTTTCTAATGTAAGCTTATCGGCAATTAATCGTATACGTAATTGTATCATTTTTTTCATCGGAATCATTACTTCCATATTACTAATTGGTATTCTTATTACATAATATTTTTGTTTTTCTCCTAGGATTTCTTTTTCTTCTATGGCTTCAATCACACCTGCTCCGTGCATTGGATACACAATTTTATCGCCAATTTGAAACAAATAATCCACCTCCATATGGTAACCTTTCTAAGTTTATCATATATAAGATGATAAGTAAAATTATTTATAATATCACAAAATAATTATCATAGTCAATATTTTTTGTTTGATTAGATAAAATCATTGTTACATATTTATAAAACTAAAAAATAAAATGAGTGTATAATAAATTGAACCTCCTATCAGTGGAGGCTTACTGCCCGTTAATACGGGATAAATAATTGATTGGAAAAATGTATGAAAGAGGTTTAATAATATGCTGAAATGGGGTTATTTTGTAATTATTAATGTTCTCGCTTTTATGATGATGGGACTAGATAAAAGAAAAGCAAAGAAGAAGCAGTGGCGTACGCCGGAGAGTACGTTGTTTTTAGTCGCAGCAGCAGGGGGAGGAATTGGAGCTTGGATTGGGATGTATATGTTTCATCATAAGACACATAAAAATAAGTTTGTGTTTGGTATTCCATTCCTTGCGGCTGCGGGAGCATATATCTTTTGGATATTATAGTAAGGTGGTCCGTGTGAAAAAGTTATGTAGCGGAAAATTGTAAAAAGGTAGAAGGACACTTTATAATGAAGAAAAAAGAAAAGAGGGGAGTCAAATGGAAGCGCAAAAAAAGGGGATTATATATGCGGCAAGTGCATATATGATGTGGGGAGTTCTACCGCTTTATTGGAAACTGATAGATGAAGTTCCTGCAGAAGAAATTTTAGCTCATCGTATCGTTTGGGCATTCGCTTTTATGTTACTTGTTTTATTGATTTGCAAACGTTTTGGTCAATTTACGAGTGAGCTTGTGCAACTTTTTAAACGTCCTAAATTATTCATGTCATTAACTGTTGCTTCTATATTAATTAGCGGGAACTGGTTTGTGTACATATGGGCTGTTAATCATAATCATGTGATTGAAGCAAGTCTAGGTTATTATATTAATCCGCTTGTTAGTATTTTACTTGGCACGCTCGTTTTAAAAGAAAAACTCAATTTTTGGCAATATGTTGCCGTAGGGTTAGCGGCATTTGGGGTTGCAATTTTAACAGTTCACTATGGATCCATTCCGTGGATTGCGATTTCGTTAGCATGTACATTTGGTTTATATGGTTTATCAAAGAAATTATTAGATTATGATTCAATGATTGGGCTTACGATGGAAACGATGCTTGTAATGCCGATTGCTCTTGTATATTTAGGAATGTTAGGTGTTCAAGGAATTGGTTCGTTTGGATCAGTTTCGATTACGTCGACGTTACTTTTAGCTGGTGCTGGTATTGTTACTGCATTACCGCTTTTATATTTTGCAAAAGGTACAAAGCTTATTCCGTTATCAATGGTCGGATTTTTGCAATATATTGCACCGACAATCAGTCTTGTATTGGGAATTTTTGTCTTTCATGAACATTTTACAGGGACTCATATGATAGCATTTTTCTTTATTTGGATTGCGTTATTTACATTTTCGATAGCGAAAACGAAATTTATGTTAAATAAGCAGCCGAAATTTATAAAAAATAAATCTGCAAAAGTTTCGTAAAACGGCATAGTATTATGTATGCCGTTTTCTTTATAATGTAAGTAAGGATATTCCATTATAAGCGGTGAGGTGCGAATTATGGAGACAATTTTACATAACAACCCATTAATGTCTGCAGTGATTGCTTGGTTCTTAGCACAACTTACAAAAGTTATAATCACTTTAGTAAAAAAGAGAGAATTTGATTTTGCACAGTTTTTTGCCTCTGGTGGAATGCCGAGTTCTCATTCTTCCACTGTCACAGCGTTAGCAATAGCAATTGGGATTGAAGAAGGAATTACGAGCTCTGTATTTGCAATTGCGACGATTTTTGCGATTATTGTCATGTATGACGCATCAGGAGTAAGACTTGCTGTAAGTAAACAAGCAAAAATTTTAAATGACTTTTTTCATGGAAGACAAACAGAGTATAAAAAATTGAATGAACTTGTCGGTCATACGCCATATCAAGTCATTGTCGGGGCAATTTTAGGAATTGTTGTTGCGATTTGGTATTGTTCGTAAGCAAAGTGAGGAATCAACTTCACTTTGCTTTTTTGTTTTACACATATTTACGTATGTTATTGAATATTGTATATGGATTCAATAAAGAGGGGGGACATCTATGCTGCTGTATGACAAAGTAAAACAGGAAATGGAGAGACAAATTACAGCGTTACGTACGATGCAGCAAAGAGATGGAACATGGCGTTTTTGCTTTGAGGGATCCCCATTAACTGATTGTCATATGATTTTATTATTACGTACGTTACGAAGAGAAAAAGAAATAGAGCCATTTGTGACAAGACTAATTTCTTTACAAGCAAATGAAGGGACATGGAAATTGTATGAAGATGAGCTGAATGGAAATCTTTCAGCTACAATTCAAGTGTATACTGCATTGTTAGCTTCTAGGAAATTTAAGAAAGAAGACTATATGCTGCGCCGTGCAGAACAATTTATTCTTGAACAAGGTGGCATTACAAACGCTCATTTTATGACGAAGTTTATGTTAGCCTTACATGGGCAATACGATTACCCTGCATTGTTTCATTTTCCCATGACTTTTTTCTTTCTACCGGATCATTCCCCGTTTAATATGTATGAATTGAGTAATTCTGCACGTATTCATTTCGTTCCTACGCTCATTTGTATGAATAAGAAATTTGTAATAGAAGAAAATATTATTCCTAATCTTAGTTACATAGTGGGTGCGAATAAATCAAATTGGTTTCATAATAAACGCTCTTCTGTTTTGCAAACAATTTTATCAGAAGGGAAAACGCTCATTTCGTATCCATATTCTCTTCATCAAAAAGGATATAAAGCAGCGGAACGTTTTATGCTAGAACGTATAGAAGGAAATGGAACACTTTACACTTATGCGAGCGCTACTTTTTATATGATTTACGCTCTCCTTGCTCTCGGTCATTCTAGACATTCTCCTATTATTGAGAAAGGTGTATCAGGGATACAGTCGTACATATGGAATACAAAAAATGGTGCCCATTTGCAAAACTCACCTTCAACAGTGTGGGATACTGCTCTTTTGAGTTATGCTTTGCAAGAAGCAAATGTGTCAGAAGATGATGCGATGATTGAACGAGCAAATCGCTATTTATTAAAGAAACAGCATACTTCTTATGGGGATTGGCATGTTCATGCACCTTCTTTACCTCCTGGCGGATGGGGATTTACCGATTCGAATACCATTGCGCCAGATTGTGATGATACAACAGCGGCGCTACGTTCACTTACTTACATTGCGAAGAAAGATAAGAAAGTAAAACAAGCTTGGAATAAGGGGATACAGTGGATTCTTGGAATGCAGAATAAAGATGGAGGCTGGGGAGCGTTTGAGAAGGATGTTGATAAGCATATGTTTGCGCATGTTCCTCTCGATAGTGCAGAAGATATGATTCTTGATCCGTCTACAGCAGATTTAACAGGGAGGGTGCTTGAGTTTTTTGGAACTTATGCGCCAAATAAAATAAGTGCATATGATTTGCAACGGGCAATGCAATGGCTCCTCCGTAATCAAGAACAAAATGGTTCTTGGTATGGAAAATGGGGAGTTTGTTACATATATGGTACATGGGCTGCTGTAACAGGACTGCGAGCAAACGGATTGCCAGCGAATCATCCAGTATTAGAAAAAGCAGTGCGATGGTTAGAGGAGATTCAACATCATGATGGCGGATGGGGAGAATCGTGTAAAAGTAGTAAAGAAAAGCGGTTTATTTCAATACCTTTTAGTACACCTTCTCAAACGGCATGGGCTTTAGATGCCCTAATCGCTGTACATGATACGGAAACAACATATATTCAAAAGGGAATCAATTATTTGCTAGAGCATTCTTTAGAACATATTGAATATCCAACTGGAGCAGGATTGCCTGGGGAATTTTATATTCGTTATCATAGTTATCATCGCTTATTTCCCTTACTTACCTTTGCGCATTATGTGAAAAAATACAAAAAATAAACCGAGAATATGTCCTCGGTTTATTTTTTGTTTGGTTGGTGTTTTTGACGTGCATCTGCAGCATCTGCACGAGCTTGAGCTTCTAAGTCATCTTGGTCAGCGAGTTCTTGAGAAAACTCAACATCAATTCCATCGGACACTTTGTTTTGCTGTAAATTCTTTTTTTTCATCTCACACAATCTCCTTGTGTTATGCTAAGTTTCAATTATAGTGTGACACAAATAGACTTTTTTATGCAAAAAAGGAGAATGAAATACATAAGACGAAATATATAGAAAATACATAGAAAAAGCGAGGGAGAAGGATGAATTTTTTAGAGGGGAAAACAGCTGTTGTTACAGGTGCAGCACAAGGGATTGGAAAAGAAATTGCACGTGTATTTGGCACTTTAGGAGCGAAAGTATTACTAAGTGATATTAATCAAGAAGCTTTAAACAGTACGACAACACAGTTATTGCAAGAAGGATATGATGTAAGGGCGTATGTTTGTGATGTAAGCAGCCATACGGATGCAAAATCGCTAATTGAGTATGCGATTCAAACATACGGTGCATTGCATATTTTAGTAAATAATGCTGGAATTACACGAGATGCAATGTTGCATAAAATGGAAAAAACAGCATGGGAGCAAGTATTGCAAGTAAATGTAACGGGTGTATTTAACTGTATGCAACCAGCACTTTTGTACATGCGTAAACAACAATATGGACGTATTATTAATATTTCTTCAATTAGCTGGCAAGGAAATATTGGTCAAGCAAACTATGCTGCTGCTAAAGCGGGTGTAATTGGGCTTACAAAAACAGCATCAAAAGAAGCAGCTGGATTTGGTGTTACATGTAATGCAATTTGTCCTGGATTTATGGACACCGATATGACGCAAGCCATACCGGATAAAGTAAAGGAAAAGATGATTGCAGCCATTCCAGCAGGGCGAATCGGAGCACCGCAAGATATTGCACATGCAGCTGCCTTTCTAGCATCAGATTTTGCTTCTTACATTACTGGGGAAGTGCTAAATGTAAGTGGGGGGTTACAAGTATAAAAAGGAGTAAGGCTGTCAGTTTGTTAGAACAAGGAAAAGGTCTTGCCAATTGGCAAGACCTTTTTTTAGTTTAAGTTAATCCAAACGCTTTTTACTTCTGTATAGTTATTTAACGCGTAAGAGCCCATTTCACGTCCAAGACCTGACTGTTTATAACCTCCAAACGGAGAGGCTGCATCAAAGACGTTATAACAGTTTATCCATACTGTTCCAGCTCGTAATTTACTTGCAACATAATGCGCATTCTTCAAGTTTTCTGTCCACAAACCGGCAGCTAATCCATATGCTGATTTGTTAGCGCGTTCAATAACCTCATCAATGTCATCAAATGGCATTGCAGCAACGACAGGACCAAAAATTTCTTCTTTCGCAATCGTCATTTCATCTTGTACAGCTGCGAAAATTGTTGGAGCAACATAATAACCGTGTTCGTAAGGTTTATTTCCGCCAACTAATATTTCTGCTCCTTCATTTTTTCCCTTTTCAATATAGCCCATCACTCGATTTTGTTGTTCTTCTGATACGAGGGGACCAATGTTTGTTTGTGGATCTAATCCAGATCCTTGCGTTAAGCTCTTTGAATATAAGGCAAGATCTGCGACAACATTATCATACATTTTCTTTGGTATGAACAAGCGAGATCCAGCACAACATACTTGTCCTTGGTTAAACATAACACCAGAAAGTGCTGCTGGAATTGCACGAGATAAATCGGCATCAGGTAGAATAATATTTGGTGATTTACCACCAAGCTCTAATGTTACGCGTTTTAATGATTGGGATGCTTCTTTCATAATGTGTTTCCCAACTTCAGTTGAGCCTGTGAAAGCAATTTTATCAACGAGAGGATGACTGACAAGAGCTTGACCAGCCGTTTCACCGTATCCAGGTATAATGTTAATAACACCTTTTGGGAATCCAGCTTCTTCTATCAGTTCAGCTAAATATAGTGCGGAAAGAGGAGTTTGTTCTGCTGGTTTTAGTACGACGGTACATCCAGTTGCTAGTGCTGCTCCCAGCTTCCACATCGCCATTAAAAGCGGGAAGTTCCATGGGATAATTTGACCAACAACACCAACGGGTTCATGGCGTGTATAATTAAAATAATCTCCTGAAACAGGAATTGTTTGACCGACTAATTTTGTTGCCCATCCAGCATAATAACGCATATGTTCAATTGCAAGAGGAATATCTGCAGTTGTTGTTTCTTGAATTGGTTTTCCGTTGTCTAATGTTTCAAGTTGTGCAAGCTCATCTTTATGTTTTTCCATTAAATCAGCAAGCTTGTACATGAAACGGCTACGTTCAGCACCGCTCATGCGTGACCATGGTCCTTCATCAAACGCTTGACGTGCTGCTACGACAGCTTTATGAATATCTTCACGTCCGCCTTCATATACAACAGCTAACGTATCACCAGTTGCTGGATTTGGTGTTTTAAATGTTTTTCCGGAAGCGCTTTCAATAAAGGCCCCATTTACATATAGTTTCTTTGTTCCTTGTAAAAATTTCTCTACTTTTTCATGGAGATTCACAGCTAGTTGGCTCATTATATAACCCCCTTAAAAATATATAATGTAAACGCAGTAAAATACTGCATTTATTCCAAATAAAAGAGGAGTTGCCGGATAAAGCGAAGCTTCTATCAGTAGAGGTTTTTCTTTATTTCCCACTGATGGAAAGCTCTCACCAATCGGGCACATGCCAGTAGTTATCTCCCATCTATCTTTTTTGTTCTCTCAAAATCTTGAGATGGGAGTTTTACTGCCCGTTAGTGCGGGATAAACTAGGTGAAGGACATCCAATTTCAATCGTAACTTAAAAAATCAGAAATTTCAATCTTATTTATGTTACAATTGTTAAAAATATGTAATTTTGTGATGTAAGTTTAATATTATGCACAAGAGATATTCATTTTGCTTTTTTTATAGGAAAAACGATACAAACAATGGTACAATAATACATCGTGAAAGGAGGGGGAAGAAATGAATCAACATCATGATGATCCGCGTTTTCGCATCGCACATCGTGAAGCGTGGATCGGAATTGGACTTGCTGTTATCAACTTTCTATTATGGTACGGTTTCGCATATGGATTAGGTAGTGGCAATCCAAAAGAATATACATATGTACTAGGGTTTCCAGCCTGGTTCTTTTATAGTTGTATAGTAGGATTTATTGTAATGGTTTTACTTATTGTATTTGTTGTCCGTTTCGTATTTCAAGATGTTTCGTTTGATGAGGAAGAGAAGAGTGAGGAATGAAAATGAACTGGTATGTAATTATTCCAATGATTTTATGTTTTATTGTTGTGTTTTTGATTGGTATATATGCGTCGAGACGTGTTCAAACGACCGCGCATAACAAATTTTTGCAAGAATATTTTCTGGGCGGACGCGAACTTGGTGGATTGTTATTAGCGATGACGATGATTGCGACGTATGGTAGCGCAAGTAGCTTTATCGGTGGGCCTGGAATTGCATACAACATGGGGCTTGGCTGGGTATTGTTGTCGGCTATTCAAGTTGTAACGGGTTACATTGTACTAACTGTACTTGGAAAGAAATTTGCGATTACTGCAAGAAAAATGGAAGCTATTACGTTAATTGATTACTTGAAAGGAAGATATAACAATAAAGCTGTTGTTATTTTATCAGCATTATGTATTATTATTTTCTTGTTTTCGGCAACTGTTGCGCAGTGGGTTGGCGGTGGAAGATTAATTGAATCGTTAACAGGTCTTTCTTATACAACGTCTTTATTTCTTTTTACGTTTTTTGTACTTGTTTATGTTTTGATTGGCGGATTTCGTGCTGTTGCGCTTTCAGATACAATACTGGGTCTTATTATGCTGCTCGGTACGACAATTATTTTAATTGGTACGATTATTGCAGGTGGTGGTATTTCAAATATTATACAAGAACTTGTACAGATCAATTCGAATTTAATTACGCCATTTGGAGCAGATGGGAGTTTGACAAAGGTATATGTGTCTTCATATTGGATCTTGATTGGCGTTGGAGTGGTAGGGTTACCGCAAATTAGTGTACGTGCCATGTCTTATAAAAATTCAAAAGCGATGCATCAAGCTTTAATTATCGGTACTGTTGTCGTCGGTACAATTATGATTGGTATGCATTTAACCGGTGTATTTGCCCGTGTTGTTTTACCGGGAGTGAGTGTGCCTGATAAAGTAATGCCATTGCTTGCGATGAAAGTATTGCCTCCTTGGCTTGCTGGTGTTTTCTTAGCAGCACCAATGGCAGCTATTATGTCGACAGTTAACGCATTGTTATTGCTTGTGAGTTCTTCCATCATTAAAGATATTTATGTAAATTACATAAACGAAAATGCTGCTGCTCAAACAGTAAAAAGAGGAACGCTATGGATTACAGCGATTGTTGGATTACTTGTTTATGCTGCAGCGATTAAACCGCCTGATTTTTTAATTTGGTTAAATTTATTTTCCTTTGGTGGTTTAGAGGCAGCGTTCATTTGGCCGCTTGTGCTTGGGTTGTATTGGAGAAAGGGGAATGCTGCCGGGGCACTTGCTTCTATTGTTGTTGGAGTTGGCTCTTATATGGGATTTCATCTGTTTCTCCCTAATCCTTTTGGTGTTCATACAGTCGTATTTCCAGTATGTTTAGCATTTATTGCTTATATTATAGGAAGCACGTTGTTTTCACGTAAGCTACAACAAATTTAAAATCTTTACATAAAAAGAGCAAGAGTTGTGTCTTATCAAGACCTAAATTAACAAAACGATAAATAAAGGACAATACATATTTTATATAACTAATATGTATTGTCCTTTTTATTAAATTAAAGCACCCGTTAGTTTCTGTAGTCCTTAAAGAGATGATGTCAGCAAATGGGAAACGTAAGCCTACTGTCTTTAAAGCATACCATGATCGTAAAGTAGAAGAAGGAATGATAAAGAAACAGGAAATTGGTCATCTTTGTTTTAGAATTGCAAATTTATTTTATACACTTTTTAAAAGTGGTCAGAAATACGATCCTCAATTATATGCTGCTGCTTGTGGAATAGAGTGGGATGAAGCATATAAATTAGAAGGAAAACAAGAACCTGTGTTATTGAACTAACGGAGCAGGTTAGTGGGAGATGAAAATTCACCTATCTTTTAAACCGATGTACATCAATTCTGGGAATTGAAATGGCAAAAGAACCATATAAAGTTATGAAAGGAGGAGAGTCATAAAATGCAGATAATGAATAAAAATTTTCGTGTGAGTATGGTTTATATTATGACCAATAATGAAGTAATGAATCAAATCATTGCCTTTTACAGGGACATGAATGGTATGCTCACCTTTGTGGGTTCCTACCCGACTTATGGCAGAGGTACTGGTACAAAGGAAGTCTCCACTGCAACAGCAAACGATGGCGTCGATCCCCTTGCGTCACAAGGTTCCCTGACTCTGTCCCGTGATGGACGTTTCCTACTTGCAGTTAACGCAGGCAGCAATAGTATTAGTAGTTTCATCATCACCGACAGCGGAGCACCCGTTCTCGTGGATGTGAAGCCATCAGGAGGTGCTCAGCCCAATAGCGTAGCTGTATTTGGTAATCTTCTCTATGTTTCCAATGTAGGTAATGCCGCTAACAATTTTGCATCCAATATCACTGGTTTTCGTATAGATGATAACGGACGCCTTACTCCTATTCCCGGATCAAGCCATTCTCTTAGTACCTTCAATGCTCAGCCGGCGCAGGTTCTCTTCACTCCAGATGGCAGTAAAATTCTTGTCTCCGAGCTTACATCAAACCATCTTAGTATATTCCATGTAAATAAAAATGGTACGATTACAGGACCAATCGTTAATGATTCTTATGGTCAAGGACCATTGGGAGCCTATTTTCTATCGTCTGGAATCCTCTTAGTTACAGAAGCAGTTTCAAATGCGCTGTCCTCTTATTCATTGACTAACGATGGTATCCTTCATGTGATCAGCGGCTCTGTACCAAACGGATATAAGACCGCTTGTTGGGTTGTAACAACGAGGGATGAACGTTTTGCATACACTACCAACACCTTAAGCGGCACCATTTCCACCTACCGAATCGATCCCAATGGAGCACTGTCGGTGGTAAGGCATATTACCAGTACACCAGCAGGTACAGCTACAGGTCTGCCGATAGATGCTGGAGTGAGTAAAGATGGCCGCCATTTTTACACACTGAACGGGAATCAGGGTACAGTCTCAGTATTTCATATCCAAGATGATGGTAGTCTTGTTAGATTGCAGGTTGCTGCTTGGACTAACTTTCCTTATTTCGGATCGCAAGGTTTAGCTGTTCTTTGATTCTATTGGATTCACTATATTTGGTGGAATAGAAAATAAAGGATGATTTTTTGGACGGTAGTTATCAAATAGACGAAGGAGGCAGAAAATAAGACGATATGGAAGAGAGAGACCTACATCATCAAGTTACTGGTGTATTTTTCACAATTAAAACTCAAAAAAAATAAAAAATTAGTGCATAGTTGTAAATCAAAGCTATCAATTGACAGCTTTTTTTTGTGCTAATGGGGCAGGTTGGAAAGTAACAAACAAGAATACTATGATTAGGTATTATCCTTTTTTCATTTGGGTACTAATGTAAGAAAGTAAGTTACTTTTACAGCTTTTATATAAAAACAAGAATGTAAATAATTGTACTTAATCAAACGGGGGCCTTTCTTGAATAAGCAACAATAGGTTATTCATTTCCCTAAATCCATTAAAATTCCAAAAAAACCTGCTTTTTGATCGAAATCAGGAATTATTGGTATTTTAATGATTATAGTTTATTTTGCAAACACTACACTACATTGAATAATAAACTCAGAAATTAACCTTTGATTTCAGTTACAGTAATTCCTTCAATATTTACATCAAAAGTTATAGTAACAGGACCTTCTGGTGGATTATGTGGACCTGTATAAGTGTCGTATTTAACTTTCACTATAAAATCAAATTGAGAAAATCCACCTTTTCTTCGTGTAACCTCTAATATTTCTGCATTCCATAATCCATAACTACGATTTGGGAATTTTTTATTAATCGCTTCTCTGGCATAAGGGTCTAACAATACTAAAAAAGCATCATAAAAATCAGTATGTTTTTCTCCGACACTGATTTTCTCGGTTTCAGTGCTTCCTTGATTCGGTAAGATTAATCCCAAAACTGACGATGTTATCATAAAGGCGATGAAACTGTATTTCATACTATTAGGCTACCTCCTTATTTCATCAGGTAGCCTTTCCACTTGATAAAATAATATGTGTTAGTTGAAGAAATAACACTAAAATAACATTTGGCACTTTATATTATATGTGCCTATAAACGTCTGCGTAACCCACCTTTAATTGTTCTCGCAACTGCTTGTTTTCGCCTTCCAACATCTTAATGCAATGATGGCAACTTTGTAGTTATCGTCCATCTCACGTTCTTTTTCATGAAATAGTTTTTGGGAAAAATAATCGTCTGGCATAATATGTCCAACGTTGTTATAACCTGCTACTAAAATAAATTTTGTTAAAAAAATCATATTTTGTTCATGCCCTTTTTCGTATGGGATAAAAAATCGTTTATATTTTACTTCTGTACACTTTTTTTCAGTCATATAGTAATAGCAATTGATAGGATGGAGTTGAACGCCTTGAAAAAAGTGCTGTTTCTCGGAGATCCTGGTATTGATGATTCATTAGCAATCATGTATGGGTTATTACATCCTGATATTGATATTGTTGGTGTTGTAACAGGATATGGAAATGTTACTCAGGAGCAGGCGACGAGTAATGCGGCTTATTTATTGCAAATAGCTGGAAGAGAAGATATTCCAATTATTAATGGGGCAAAAATTCCTTTATCAGGAGAATTTATAACATACTATCCAGAAATACATGGACCAGAAGGCTTAGGTCCTATTCGTCCACCTGAAACGATTAAAGCGAATGTGAAACCGTTTTGTGAGATATTTGAGATTATTAAAAGATATAAAGGAGAGCTTATTATTGTTGATGCGGGCCGTTCGACAAGCTTAGCAACGGCTTTTATTTTAGAGAAAGAATTGATGAAAAGCGTAAAAGAGTATTACATAATGGGTGGGGCATTTCTTGTTCCAGGAAATGTTACCCCTGTTGCAGAAGCAAATTTTCACGGAGATGCGATTGCTTCAAATTTAGTAATGCAATATGCTGAGAACGTTTCATTAATTCCGCTGAACGTAACAAATGGAGCAGTCATTACTCCTGATACTGTTACATATATTACAAAGAATACAAAAATAAATTTTAATAAATTAATCGAACCAATTTTTAATTATTACTATAAAGCCTATAAAAAATTAAATCCGAACATAGCTGGAAGTCCAATTCATGATGTTGTAACAATGATGGCTGTTGTTAATCCTTCCTTGATAGAATATGTATATCGTCGTGTTCAAGTTGATATTGATGGTCTTGCAAAAGGTGAAAGTATTGCCGACTTTAGACCACAGCCAAGGGCAGAAGCGATGAAAAAATGGGTGAGGATTGGCTGGAAGTTACATTATAAAAAATTTCTTGAAGATTTTATTCGGGTTATGACGTAGACAGTATGCAAGTTTACAAGTTACAATAGAGGCGATCTTTTCATAGATCGCCTCTATTGTTTTGCGAATGAATTATATATAATAGATTACAAGACAAAGTTTAGGAGAGGAATTCCATTTGAGGAAAATAGGATTATGTATAGCAATACTTTGTTTATTCGTATTTATTATCTCAGGTAATTTTTTTGTGAAAAAAGTATGGAGTTCAAACTATGATGATGCACAATATGTTGCGTCATTTGTAGAAGAAAATAAAGATCAAAAAAACAGCGCATTGCTAGTGAAACGAAATGATAAATTGGTATATTCTATAAACCCTAATGTTGTATTACCTGTAGCGAGTACGATGAAGCTCATTGTAGCGTTGGAGTTTACAAAACAAGTAGGGGAAGGGAAAATTGATCCAAATGAGCTTGTGTCGATGGACGATATTAATCGTTATTACGTTCCAAAGACGGATGGCGGTGCTCATGAGAGATGGCAAAATGTTTTAATGAAAAAAGGACTTATTGAAGAAAATGCAGTTACGTTAGAACAAGTAGCAAGGGGAATGATGAAATTTAGCTCAAATGCAAATACAGAATATTTAATGGAGCGCCTTGGTATAGAGAATATTAATGAAAATATAAATAAATTAGGATTACCATCACACCAGCCATTATTCCCAATTGTTTCATCTTTATATATTCCAGGCTATTTATACAAAGAATTACATGTTCCAAAGCAACAATTAGCGCATACGTTAAGAACGATGCCGCAAGAAGAATATTGTCGTTATGCGATGTTAATACATGAGCGTTTAAAACAAAAAGGTCTGCAGCTGCAAAATGAAATTCCGCTTTTCTTGGGAGAAAAGTACGACAAAATTTGGTCAGATAGACTCCCGGCTGCTTCTGCAAATGACTATATGATTTTATTAGAGAAAGCAAACCATCAAAAAGGTTTCACAAAAGAGGAAGAAAAAGAATGGTCACAACTTGTGGAATCAGATATGCAAGGGAAAAAGTATCGTCAACATTTTCGACATGCAGGTCAAAAAAATGGGTATACACCATGGTCTTTGTCTAAAGCTGTATATGCAACAGACAAACATGGAAACTGCACAGAAATTGTCTTTTTGGCGAATAATGTAAATGAGGAAGACAGTGCTGAATTACGTAAACATTTACTTAATTTGCATTTTCAAATATTGCAAAGTGATAAATATAAAGCAACTGTTATTAAGTAAAACCGATGTGTATGCATCGGTTTTTTTCTTTGGATAAACACATTTTTTTAGTAGCTGGGTATGATGATTAATAATCAATAAGCGAGAGGAGCTATTTGAAATGCGGGAGGGAAGCGAGGAGTTTTTACAGCGAGAAGGTGTAGTCTTTCCAGGGAGAACATATGCTGATTATATATTACAACATATATTCTGTTTTCAGCGGAATTATTTATTGGATGACATGTTTCGTATTCACCATGCACATGTCATTATGTTGCAGGAGGAAGGTTTGCTACAAAAACAAAATGCTAAGCAGATTGTAGCGGCGGTAGAAAAAGTAAAAACTGTCCCATTAGACGAGCTAGTATACAGCAAAGAGTATGAAGATCTCTTTTTTTTAGTTGAGCATCTGATTCAACAAGAAGCAGACAGTGATATTGTTAGCAATATGCACATTGGGCGAAGCCGAAATGATATGGGGGTGGCGATGTATCGTATGAGCTTACGACGTTATCTCCTACAATACATCGAGCATTTTATGCTACTGCAAGAGAGTATTCTAGAGCGAGCTGAGGAGCACATGGAAACGATTATGCCAGCATATACACATACACAACCAGCGCAGCCAACAACATTTGGTCATTATCTGCTTGCTATTTATGATGTGATGCAACGTGATGCGGAGCGATTATGGAACGCTTATCATATTGTAAATCAATCTCCTTTAGGAGCAGCGGCGCTTGCTACAACTAGTTTTCCAATTAATCGAAAGCGCGTTGCGGATCTTCTTGGTTTTTCGAAGGTAATTGAAAATTCATACGACGCGATTGCAAGTACAGATTATTTATTAGAAACAAGCGGCGCGCTTATGATAATGATGACAAATATAAGTAGATGGCTTCAAGACTTTTTATTATTAGCTACGAAAGAGTACAACGGTATTACAATTGCAAATCCCTATGTGCAAATTAGTAGTATTATGCCGCAAAAACGCAATCCAGTATCAATTGAACATGCAAGGTCTCTTGCGAGTAGCGCTTGGGGAGAAGCATTTACTGTTTTTCAAATGATTCATAATACACCGTTTGGAGATATTGTCGATACAGAAGATGATTTACAGCCCCATTTATATGAAGGATTTGAGAAAGCGCTTCGAGTTATTTGTGTAATGAATGCAGTAGTGCGTACGATGACAGTTGAAAAGGAAATATTACAAAGTCGTGCAAAAAAGCATGCAATTACGATAACTGAATTAGCTGATACATTAACTCGGCAGTATGATGTTCCATTTCGCCGTGCTCATTATACAGCAAGCTATATAGCTAAACTTTCAGAAGAACAGAAAAAAGATTTACACGAACTAAATATTGTCGACATTAATATGTATTTACAAAAGGAATTACAGGTTGTATTAACAAAAGAGGAGTGGAGTGAAATAATTTCACCGCATTCGTTTGTTGCAAAGCGAAATGTATACGGTGGACCGAGCCTGCAGCAAATGCAGCGAATGATTAAAGAGAGAAAAGAAAATGTTTCAAAGCAGGAAGAGCGGCTAGAGAATGTGAAGGAACAACTTGCTGAAGCTGAAAAACAAGTCAATAAACTTGTTGCAACTATCATTCATTCATAAAATAAAGAAGGATTTAACTTATAAATCGCTAATATATCACTATATATTTCGAAAGAAAGAAGAGATTATAGTGATACGACTAAATGTATATACGAATTTTGTACAATTTAAAAATGATATTCTACCTTTTTTAGAAACGTATGAGCAAGAGAATAATTTAATATTAGGTGTGTTACGGTCCTCGCAGCTTCCCTTATTTATGGCAACGGCTACAAAAGAGGGAGAGCTTGTATTCGTTATGCTTCAAACGCATCATCAGCAAGCCATTGTAGCAAAGTCTGCGCCTTTAGAAAAGGATGATATAAGAGAAATTGCACAACAACTAGCGATTGCATATCCTGATGTGCCCGGATTAATTGGAGAAAAACAGATGGTAGAGTGTTTAGCAGAACAACTTGCGGATTTTCAAAATAAATCGATTCAAATCAAAATGAAGCAAGGGGTATATGGGTTAAAGTATGTAAAGAAGAGAGCCGGAAATAATGGGGTTTTCCGTCGAATAGAATTAAAAGAACAAGGTTTGATTGAAGATTGGATATATTGTTTTTGTGAAGAAGTAAATTTAGCAATTACAAGGGAAGAAGCGGTGCATACTGCTGCTGAATTAATTGAAAGTCAGCGCTTGTTCGGATGGGAAATGAAAGGACAGTTAGTTTCGATGGCAGCTATTACAAGACCGACGAAACGTAATGTCACAATTAATTTTGTATATACTCCGAAGATAGAACGGAAAAAAGGTTATGCTTTAAACTGTGTATCAGCACTCAGTCAATATATGTTAGACAATGGGTATGCGACGACCTCATTATATACTGATCTAGCTAATCCTACATCTAACAAAATCTATCAAGAAATTGGTTATGAACTAATTATGGAGTCAGTTCTATTATTTTTAAAATCTAAACAATAGAAAAACTCGCTACTAGCGAGTTTTTTAATTTTCATCAATGCGTACAATGCCGCCTTGCTGAAAGTTATCTGTTTCTAATAAATCAATAACGGCTTTTGCTACATAATTTGGTGAAAGTAAATGGTCATCTTCTTTCAAGGCTAAGAAACGGTCTACATTAATAAAGTCTTCTTTTGATGTTTGTCTAATTTCTGTTTGCATCTCTGTATCTACAACACCTGGCGCAAAAGAAATAATTTTTACAGGATATCCTTTATCGGTTTCTTCTGCTGCAATACATTTTGTGAACATATTAATACCAGCTTTGGCGGTGCAGTATGCTCCCCAGCCAAAGTATGGTTTTTGTCCAGCACCAGAAGAGATGTTAATGATACGTTTGTCTATATTCCAGTCTTTCGTATGTTTCATAAAGGCTGAAGAAAGTAACATGGGAGCTACTAAATTTACATGGACATTTGCAATTAATTGCTCACTTTCTGAACGCTCAATTGGTTTCATTGGTGCTAACATACCGGCGTTATTAATAAGGTGAATAGAAGAAACGGTTTTTACATCAATGTTCGAAAAGATACTTGCCATCAATGATTCAATTTGATGAATCTCTTGTAGATCAAACGAATAAAAATCAAACGGAATATTAAGAGGTTGTGCTTGTTCAATAAGTTGTTCGTTTTGTTTACGTGATATAGAGATGAGTTTCGTTTCTTGTTCTAATAATTGTGTAGCAATTGCTTCACCTAATCCTCGGGAAGTTCCTGTTAATATTACATAACGCATATATCTAAATCTCCTTTCATTATATATGTAATAGTATAAGATATTCTTTTTTAATACGCGAAAATAAAGTGAAGCTTCCATCAGTGGGGGTCTTACTGCTCGTTAATGCGGGATAAACTAAACTGAACGGAATTAATGCGTCTACATACAATAGAGTAATAATGTATTATTTCGAGGAGGAGTAGGTATGTACTATGCAACCCCTAACTCATATAATCATTTATATCGGGTATATGAGGGAACGTATAACCAAGTATCACAAGCTATTTTAGAAGCTATTAAAGGCGAAGCTGCTGCGATTGATTTTTATAGTCGGCTTGTAAAGGAAGCACCAAATGCAAGACATAAAAAAGATATTTTACACGCATTAGAAGACGAAAAAGTACATTTACAACAATTTATACAATTGTTTACAACACTAACTGGACAGCAGCCAACGTATCAAGTGGTGCAAACTCAATATTCTTCTTATAAAGAAGGATTAGAACGTGCATATGAAGATGAACTAGAAGCGTATGAAGATTATCGAAATGCTTATTTATTAACGCAAAACTTAGCCGTTCGAGATGTTTTCTTTCGGGCGATGACAGATGAAATAGAGCATGCAATGCGCTTTGGTTTTTTATTATCTTCTTTATCATAACTTAAGGATACTAGACAATTTTGTCTAGTTTTTTTCTTGCCATCGCATTCGTAAAAATACATCTATGAAAATTCATAATTTATGTGTATCAATAAAAAGATTGACAGTACCTTCTGATTTCAGTATTGTATTCAAGTATGTGTTTAAATCAGGAGGGTTTTATGGAAAAGCAAACTACACATCATGTGAAAATGACAACAGCAGATCCGTCTGCACTTGGCTTATTTGGACTTGCAATGGTTACACTTGTTGCGTCCTCACAAAAACTGGGCTTAACAAGTGGCATCTCATTTGTAGTGCCATGGGCAATCTTTTTAGGAGGTTTTGCTCAATTATTTGCATGCATTAACGATGCAAAGCATAACAATACATTCGGTACAACTGCGTTTGGTGGATTTGCATTGTTTTGGTTTGGCGTTGGGACTTCATGGTTAATTCAACTTGGAGTATTTGGTGAAAAATTAGCAGCAACTGTGGATCCAAAGCAACTTGGAGTAGCATTTGTTGGTTACTTAATTTTCAGCTTATTTATGACAATTGGCGCAATGGAAACACATAAAGTATTATTTATGATTTTTGTACTTATTGATTTCTTATTTATTGGTCTTTCATTTAGTACTTTAGGTGTTATGCCACATGCGATGCATAAATTAGCAGCAATTTCTGAAATGCTTATTTCACTGCTTTCATTCTATGGATCAGCAGCTGCAGTATTAAATACGCACTTCGGAAAAGTTGTATTACCTGTTGGTAAGCCATTTGGTATCTTCAAAAAATAAAACATAGCAGCATGAATGAAACAGAAAAAAGCAGTTAAGTATCTGTAAGATACTTAACTGCTTTTTGTTTCGTTAGAAGCAACAGCGGATGTTCCTGTAACTTCCGCAATCTTTGAAGCTTCAGCTACGTGACCATCAATTGTTACATCCACTTTTTGATTGTTATTGGCAGTTACAACCCAGCAGTTCGGAAGATAACGAGACTTATGAGATAAAGTGGAAGGGATGTTTAATATATCTCCTAAGGCATACATAGTTGCAGAAGAACCACCATCCATAGCCATCGCGTTTTCAGCGCCCTCGTCATATAAAAGATCCTGACAATCTTTTAAAGAAGCGCCAATGCTGTGAGGTTGTCTACCATCTACGATAAGAAACATAATTGAGCCATCTTTTTTTTGAGCCATAATGCTTCGTGGACCATATCCCCAGCCTCCATCATTTGTAAGCATTTTTTCGCCATTTACGATAAGTTGGGGCATAAAACCAGCTGCAGAAACAACATTTTTATTCAGCAATTGCTGTGCAGAGTAATCACCTGTTACCATTTGTCCATATTTTGTTAAGCCGGTAATAATAGTCGGTGAATTTATATCTTTTGGTGTATGGATGACTTGTCCGTTCTCGATAACAATGCCTAGCCCCTCTTTTCCGCCCCCATGTCCCGTTTCATCTGAAAATCCACTTGCATTTACTGCAGTAATTGCGTGATTTCGCTTCGCCATCACGTAAATTTTTTCACCAACATCGCTACCTTGTGTACCTTGCTGTGTTACAAGTTTTACATTAAGAGGATTGCTAATTGTCATGAGCTTGCCTTCAAAATAATGATCCGCGTATTTTTTTTGAATGGTTTCGATTTTTATATGAAGCGGCATATGTTTTTTCGCTTCTAATTGCTGTTTTGAAAGTTTCTGAAAGCCAAGAGATTGGCTGTTTTTCCACTTTGGATTATTAATGGAATTTGAAATATCATCCAGTTCTTGTTGTGATAAAAAGGTAAATTTTGCTAAATCGCGGTGTTGCGAAGTTAGAATACTTTCCGCAGCAATTACACGCAATTTATGTCCATACGGAGTACCAAACAAAATACCAGCACCAATTAAAATGGAAATAAGTAATAAAATGGAAGATACCTTAATCACTTTTGTTAGATATTTTTTCATTCTGAAAACTCCTCTTATATAATTCATTCTTTAGTTTTTTGTATGAGAAATTCGTTTTTTTATTTGATTTGTTTATTTACAATAGAATGATATGAATAATTTGACAAGAGGTAAATATGAATGTATATCGTTAAATTACGATAAAAACGGTCAGATTAATAGCGACTGAATGAAAAAATAGTGAGCGGCTGGCACATTAATAACAAGAATGAGCATTATGTGGTGGGAGAACAGGAACAAAGACATGTAAGATAATTCAATAGAAAAAATAAAGAAGTGAAAGGTATTAAACCAGCCAATTGATGAAGTTACGAAAAAACATGAAATAAACATTTGCTTTTATTCTAATAAAGGTGTATAGTGATATTAAACCATTTTACTTTTAATACCATAGAGATTTAAATAAGCTGTAACTTAAGAGGGGATAGCAATGTTAAATCTTCTCTGGGTTGCAGTTTTTTAATGTCTAATTATTATTTGTAAAGTGGTTGAAAATGGACATGTACATGAATGTACATATTTTAGGAGGATTTTTTCATGCAAAACGGTAAAGTAAAATGGTTTAACGCTGACAAAGGTTTCGGTTTCATCGAAGTTGAAGGTGGAGAAGACGTATTCGTTCACTTCTCAGCTATCCAAGGCGACGGCTTCAAGACTTTAGAAGAAGGTCAAGAAGTTACTTTCGAAGTTGAACAAGGTAACCGTGGACCACAAGCTACTAACGTAACTAAAAAGTAATCGAAATGAAAGAGAAGGGAATCCCCTTCTCTTTTTTTAGTACCCTAAAATAGAGAATATTTGCGATATTGTATTGTTAATACATATTAGAGATTGGGGATATAATGTTAAGAAGAGATAAGGAAGAGGTATGTAGTATGTATGAACCAAAATATTATATTGTATTTGATATTGAGCGGAATTTTAGACCTTACCAATCAGATGCTCCAACGGAAATTGTTGATATTGGAGCTATTAAGATTGAAGCAAGTACAATGAGCATTATCGAGTTTTTCTCTTCGTTAGTGAAACCATCGGCATCTATATCTCGTCATACAACAAAATTAACAGGAATTACAAA
Organism: Bacillus sp. GB_SG_008; assembly: GCF_052038115.1. Classification (NCBI taxonomy): domain Bacteria; kingdom Bacillati; phylum Bacillota; class Bacilli; order Caryophanales; family Bacillaceae; genus Bacillus; species Bacillus sp. GB_SG_008. The sequence continues at coordinate 255,493 of NZ_JBPZSK010000005.1, forward strand.
GCAAGATGTAAAAGGTGTAGAAAAATTTCCTAAGGTAATTGAGAGATTTCGTGAGTTTGTTGGAGAAGATTATATGTTTGTAACGTGGGGGAAAGAAGATTACGGATTTCTAACGGAAGATTGTGTACGATACAATGTGGAATGCCTTGATCTTGGGAAGGAAAGAAGATTTGATTTACAGAGATTTGTATTTCATGCATATAAAGAATTATTCCTAAATCCACCAAGTTTGAAACTTGCAGTGGCACAATTGGCTTTAGAATGGGAAGGAAAACAGCACCGTGCCTTCTCGGATGCCAAGAACACCGCGAATATATTTCTCACAGCGGCTAAGCAAAAGGATATTCATAAACGATACAAGAGAAATGTGGAACTCATACTCGTAAAAAATGGCTCTTTAACTGATAAGGGTAAAAAGAAAATGAAAAGATGGGTATTTAAAGAGGTAAAGAAAAACGGAAATTCTCACTTGACATGGGATACATTCATAAATAGTAAGACATGGGAGAATGTATCTGATCAATATCATTTCAATCGTACGACCTTACTACTGTTACAAAATTACTTCAATACTGCTTTGAAGAAAGCTAAACAGCAACTTCAAGTATTGGCTGCAATGAATAATAATAATCAAGGGAATAAAACATAATAGAATTTATAAGAAGAGCGGGAATTCTGGGATAGTATTCCCGTGAAGGCGACGGTAAAAGAAATGGCATTATGATTTGCTATAGAAGGAATTTTTCCCTCCGTTAATGCGAGATAAACATGCACATTAAGACCAAAGGACAAGAAAAACCTAATACATCCCCATCATACAGATTTTTCATATCGATACAAAAGGATAGAAATGTAAATTTGTGAAGATAACAACTCCTATTGTTATCTTCGATAATGAAAAGTTGCTCCTTCTTGAATCTAAGAATAACCCACAAATGATAAGCTGTAAAATACTCATCCATACTATGAACTGTAGAAAATCTCCATTCAATGAACGCAGCAATTGAATAAATAATGAAAATGGCCCAGTAAATAAATGAATGGAGTGAAAGCGAAGAAATCTTCCTATTTATTTAAAATGAATGACCTTTTTAATTTTTGCTATATTATTTTTTCATGTATTTTAAAATAATATCTACTAAAAGAATATATGAATGGAATCAATTTATAAAAATAATATATTGGTCTAGGTTACATATGTAAGTGATGAATCATAGAATGTGAGATGATATATAAATTTACGAAATCTTAATGAAGGGACAATAAAATGAAAGCATACTTTAACAAAAGAAGAGTAAGTAGACGTGATGTGGAAAAATATAAGCTCATTGGGGATGGGAAGGATGGGGAAGTATATCAATTAACCAATGATAAATGCGTGAAAATATTTTTTCTGGAAGAAACTCAAAAAAAAGAGTTGAAAGCTTTGGTAATTGGACAATCATCACCTATTATTCCACGACTTTATGAATATGGAGAAAATTATATTGTTATGGAGTATATACATGGAATTTCACTTGCACGTCACTTGAAAAAAGAAAAAAAAATCACAGAAGAATTAGCCAGAAAAATATTAATAATGTTAAATGAATTAAAAAACCTAGGATTTACTAGATGGGACACGGAAGTGAGACATGTTTTAATAAATGAAGAAGGTCAGTTAAAGGTCATTGACCATAAGAGAGCTTTTACTTCAAATAGTAAGGTTCCTACTAAGTTATTAGAGGGGTTTAAAAAAATTGGACTAGCACAGGATTTTTTAAAGCATGTGAGGAATATACGGCCATCGATTTATAATAAATTGAGGGATTATCAGTAAAACGAAGTGTCTTGGATGATATATTATTGTTTTTGAATATTAAAACCACCGCTATGTTTTTGTTTTTCAGAATTTTCAGTTGGTAAGAATGCCATTAAAGGATAGGTACGGGGAATAATTACTAATATGTGCTTGGTTGGCAAGAGTTTTCCATCAGCGAGGATTAAAGGAACCTTCAGTGATGGGAAATTTTCTTTATCATATAAGGCAGAAGCATATAAATCTCAATAGATTATAAGGCTTGAATATTGCTTGTTAGTAATAAATAAAAGCGGGTTTTCCGCTAATGACGGTTTCTTTTTGCGGTATTAATCATAAATTAAGAAGTACAAGGAGTGAGAATACTAATGAAAGAGTGTATTTTAGTCATTGGCGCACATCCTGACGATGAGTTATTAGGATCTGGCGGAACTTTAAAAAGATTAGTAGATGAAGGACATCAGGTAATTTCAATTATTACTGCTCTAGGAAGAAAAGAGGAAGCTCATCACATACAGCACCTAGGTCGGTGTGCAAATAAGGCGATAGGTATTGAAGAAGTGATATTCCTCCAGAATGCTAATTTAGAATTGGAATTAATTCCACTGCATCAATTAACGAAAGAAATAGAACACTTAATACAGATTTATAAACCGAACAAAATCTTCACCCATCATTATGGAGATCTCAATATTGACCATCATATTACTTTTCAAGCGGTTTTAACTGCGACTCGACCTCTACCAAACCAACAACCGATAGAATTAATTACATTTGAAACCGTTTCCTCTAGTGAGTGGAATATCCACACGAATGATAAATCTTTCAAACCTAATTATTTTGTCAACATTACAAATCAAATGGATTCAAAGATTGCGGCACTCAAGCATTACGATGTAGAAATGAGAGATTTTCCTCATCCTCGTTCATACGAAGGAATTCAATATTTAGGAAGAGTTAGGGGAATGACGATTGGTGTACCATACGCCGAAGCGTTCGAAGTAGTAAGGAGGGTCTGGGAATGAAAATGAAACTTGAGTTTCCGTATCCCTATGTAATCAAATCATTGGATAAATATTTTGGAATTCGATCATTTTCAACACAAAAAAAGAAGAGTACAAAGCAAGAACGTTATACAAATACAGAGTCGAAGAGGTCTAAAAAGAAAAATCTTTCTATATTAATTGCTACGTTTTGGGACTATCCTCATACTGGAGGATTATCTAATTATATTACGGCACTTAGTGAAGGTTTAAGACAACAGGGACATCACGTCGACATTATCTCTCCTAATCAATTTTCTAAAAGCCGAGTAGAAAAGATGCGTGAATCGGTTGTTCCCGAATTAAAAAATTTTTTTAACACACGTTATGAAAATTATAATAGCACAATTGTTAGAAATCAAAGAAATATGTATATCTATGAAAAAATGTTACTTGATAATATTAACTTTAAAAAATATGATATCCTCCATGCGCAAGATTTGTTTACAGCTAATATATTAGGAAGAATTAACGAGTACTATGGGAAAAAATTATTATTTACCCCCCATGGAATGTATACTTTTAACCGGCTGAGGTTTGGCATATTTCAAAAAGGTTCGCTGGAAGAAGTCTATTATACAGTATTAGAAAAAAAGGCTATTGAATTTGCCAATCACCTTATTATTCTCAGTGATTCATTTCGGCGTCCATTAATGCAGTTGGGGGCAAAGCGAGAGAACATGACAACTGTGTTGACTGGCATTGATTATCCTGATAAGTATCATACAAAAAATACATCAGCGCATAAGAAACTCGTTATTACATGTGTCGCTAGATTAGGCCCAAGAAAAGGCCATAATGTATTACTTGACGCTCTTTCACAAATGGGAAGCAAATATACTGACAACGTTAAAGTGCTCATTGTCGGAGATGGTGAGATGAGAGACAAGTTAGAAGAACAAGTCGATGATTTGAATCTTTCCATGGTGGAGTTTTTAGGGGCAAGAGATGATGTGCCAGACATTTTAAGTAAAACTGATATTTTTGTACTTCCAACTTTAAATGACAGCCTGCCTATTTCTATTATTGAGGCTATGCATAGTGGGGTTTGTGTCATTTCCACACCATTAGGAGGTATACCTGAACTGATTAACCACTCTAAGACAGGTATCCTTGTTGATGCAGGAGATACAAATAAACTGGCACGCGCATTAAAATTCGCCATTGAAAATCAAAAAGCTCGAGAGCAGTTGGGTAAAAATGCAAGAGAGTTCGCTAAGAAGCATTTAACTAGAGAGACAATGGCAGCAAATATCGAAAAAATCTACAAAAAGTATTTAGGTGAGGAAGAACTCTATGAATCATGAACATGCAGCGGTTGTACTAGATTTAAGCGCTAATGGAATTGGAATTATTAGAAGCTTAGCGAGAAAAGGAATCAAGGTTTATGCATTTGATGTAGAGAAACCTTATAAAATAGGAAAATCACGCCTCGCTTCATGTGGAGTATGCCCAAGCCCTTTATCTGAAGAAAAGGAATTACTCACTTTTCTAATCAACTTGGCTAAAGAATTTAAATTGAAACCCATTTTGTATACAGGTGCGGATGATTATGTGGTATTCATTTCAAAATATCGAATGGAACTGTCTAACTACTATTTATTTTTGTTCCCTGAACATTCGTTGATTGAAGAAACACTGAATAAACATAAAATGTATGAACTGGCAGTCAAACATAATATTCCATGTCCTAAAACGTATGTGATTAAGAAGCAAGAACAATTGGAAGAAGCAATATTGAGCCTCGACTTCCCATGTATATTAAAGCCGGTTTTGGGGCATGAGTTTCGAAAAAAGATAAATCAAAAGGCCATTCTCATACAGAATCCAGACCAACTTAGAAATGAGTATAAATTGTATCGACAGCATGGAAAACTCATCCTTCAGGAACTCATTCCTGGCGACAATCAATGTTTTTATAAAGTTGCCACATTTTATGACGACAACATGGAGTTACTAGCGTTATTTTCTTTACAAAAAAATCATCAATTTCCAGCTGAATTTGGAACAGGAGCTCACATCGTTAGTAAACAAGTTCCAGAATTGGTGGATATATGCTTACCTTTTTTTGAAAATATTAACCTTAAAGGTATTGCTATGGCAGAGTTTAAAAAGGACCCTCGCGATGGTGTTTATAAGTTTATTGAAATAAACCCTCGCTTTTGGTTAACGCATAGTCTGACAGGGGCTGCCGGTATCGATTTTGTTTACATGTATTATTTATATTTAACCAAGCAAAATCCAGTGCCGAGACTTAAACAAATAGATGGTGTCAAATGGATCTATCTTGTGCGGTATTATTTAACATTCCGCCATAAGAAAAAAAGAGCTGAAATGACGTTTAAAGATTTTTATGAAGGGTTGCGAGGCAAAAAAGAGTTTGCTTTGTTTGCATGGGATGATCCAATGCCATTCATTAGAAGCACATGGTCTCATTTGATAAACGCCTGGAAACGAAAGCGAAAGGAATGAAAACATTGTACGAGGCAAAAACATTATCCTATCATTTTGAAAAGTTAAAAATTGCAGAAAAACTCTCTTATTCAATGGATAAGAGAGTTGTAATAGATTCCGATAAAATAGAGTGTTTAAAATCAACAAGAAGAAGTAGCATATACAAATTATTTATTCGAACAAAAGCTGATTACTATCCTATCATTTTAAAAATATATAATTCAGCAGATTACAAAAATGAAATAGAGATTAATATATATGATAGAGCTTATCCTATATTGAAAGAATTTCTTCCTAAAATATATCATATTGAACAAAATGGAAATGAAACTTGGATATTCATGGAATTTGTACGCCAAGTACGCGGTCAGATTACCTTCTCTCCGAAGCATTTTGACTACATTATCCCTACTGTTGCCAAACTTCACGCACACACATTTGAAGACAAGATTAAAAAGCATAAAGATGTTTGGGAATCTTGGCTCCCCATTTATGAATCGAGCCAAATGAGAAATGATCGAACAAAATACATTGGAAAGACGATTAATTTTCTTGATGATGCGATGAAAGACGACCGGTTAAGGGAGATCATTAAACCTTATTATAAATCTCTAGTAAAAATATGTAATAAGGGACCGGATTTTTTCCCCGAACTATTTAAAAATGGTTCATCGATAACGCATGGTGATCTTCATATGCAAAATATTTGCAGCAACAATGTGACACTAAATGCACCATGGAATATTCAATTTATTGATTGGGAGTCAGTTAAATATGCACCCGTCTGGTTTGATATGGTTGTTTTAGTTGAAATATTATTAGGTTTTAGAAAAGATTGGCAGAGCAATGCAGAAGAAATTCGTACACATTGTGTGGAATTCTATGCAAAAGAAATGAAGAAGAAGGGTATTAAATTTAAAACCGCTCCAATGGACCTTTATAAAATGGCATATTTGCAGAGAACATTAGAAAAAGGACTGCATACCCAGCTACGAAGAATATTTGATAATCGCGGCGGTGAGTTATTGCCGTATCACCTTGAAAAAATTTCAGCCTGGGGAAGAGAATTAGGCTTATAACATATATAAAACTTTCATCATTAGCTGAGTTAGGGGGAGATACTTCTGAATACAACACAGGAAGAGCAAAATGAATGTATTTGTCCCTTCCATGCGAGCCTGCTAAAAGTTATGGATGAATATTATCAAATAGATAGTAAAAAAAATTATGTAATCAAACCGTTTCAGACGTTTGGAATCAAAAAAGATAGTATACCAAGTAAAACGAAAAAATTAAAAATTCTTTATGTAACATTTTTAAAATATCCCAATACAGGGGGATTATCAAACTATATTACTTCCTTAAAAACAGGTTTTGAGAAGTATGGTCATGACGTAGATGTCATCTCTCCTACTCAAATGACAGCAGTTCATCTAGAACAAGACATTCCGCAGGCTGCTAAACATGCAAGGGATTTTATGTTACAACGATATGGTACAGCTAATGAAAAAATTATAAAAAACACGAGCTTTTTGAACGTGTTTAAGTCTTTCTTAAGGGAAAAAAAGCTAGAACAATATGATGTGTTTCATGCGCAAGATTTATTTGCTGTCTTTTTATTAGGACAACTAAATCTAGAATATAAGAAACCTCTTTTTTTTACACCGCATGGGCATTTTACAGAAAGTCGATTAAAATTCGATAAAATAAAAAAAGGATCAATTGAAGAAGCGTATTTTAGTGAAATTGAAAAACAGGGAATAAGAGCATCCGATCAAATCATAACGATCAGCAATTCCTTTCATTCTCCTTTAAAAGAATACGGGGCAAAGGCAGAACAATTGATTACTGTTCATACAGGTATACCTTTTCATCAAAATTCTATATCTAAACAGAAGTGTAATGATAACCTTGTAATTTCCTGTGTTTCTCGTCTTTCTCCTAGAAAAGGCCATGACATCTTTTTGAAAGCGCTCTCGCAAATTCAAAAAGATTTGTCTAATGTAGAGGTATGGATTGTTGGTGATGGTGTTATGAGAGAAAGATTAGAAAACCAAGTGCTACAACTGGGTCTCGATAATATTAGGTTCTTTGGTAGAAGAATAGATATACCAGAAATTCTTTCCTCTTCTGTAATCTATGTGTTACCTACCATTAACGATAATTTTCCTATTTCAGTTATTGAAGCTATGTTTTCTCGTCAAGCTATTATTACAACAAATTGCGGTGGCATACCAGAAATGATTCAAAACGGAAAAACAGGGATCATTTGTGACCCAGGCAATGTGCAACAACTTTCCGATGCTCTTAAATTGCTTTTAAGCAATAAGAGTCTTCGTGAACGATTAGGAAGAGAGGCTCAGGCCTATTCACGACAACATCTAACTCAAGATGTGATGGTCTCAAAGATAGAAAAAATCTATCACTCTTTTATGAGCGATATGTAGAATCTGTATTGAATGCCTTCATAGAAAGATGATGACTCAATCTATGAAGGAGAATTATTCTGAATCAAGAATGTGAAAATATTAGTTATAATTACTTTTGCTAATGGAATAGAGAGCTTTTGCCATGAGGCATCGGGGTCAATTCGGCTAATGGTAAGTATATTTTAAAGATACTATATTAAAAAATCCAACTTTTCTATTACAATGTAATTGAATGAGAAAGGCTGAGATTCTTAATAACTATAAGGGCGTATTTCTAGATTGCCAAATACAAAAGACATTTTAGTATCACTAAAATGTCCTTTATTTCACGACTTCCTTGCAATCCGCTCTACTACTTTCTCTAACTCATCAGGTTTCAAAAACTCAATAGGGGAGAAACCTTTTTCAAACGTAAGCGAATCCGCCTCAATCATCAGTACATATTTATCATTAATCTTCGCAATATGAATCTGGTCTCCAAAATCCGCAAGTAAGGCTTTCACAGAAATATGGTCTGCCTTTAGCTTTAATTCAATCTCAGGGGTATGCTCCACAATTTGTGCGGTAGCTTCCATTACTTCTTCTGTTGTGAAATGCTCCATAATTTCACGCTTTGGGCTCGCTGCCCATACTTCCATCGCTTGGTCGAATTGTTCCCGTTCTTCTGTACCTTCTTCAAATACATCTTCAATTTGGTCGTATACCATATCCATAACTTGTGTTTTCATAATTTCTGGCATGGAACGCTCGTATTCTACGAATTTTAAGAAGTCTTCGAAGTAGCGAGCGTGTGATGCTTGGTGGATTTTTAGTTCGCCTACTTCCACGATGCCTTCTTCTGGCATGTACGGATATTGAATCGACTTCATGTTTTTCGTTGTGATTGCCATTTCGACGTTTCGGATTAGTGTTGCTTCATCAGAAATAGAAGCGACTTTTGGTTCGAAGTCACATTTCATTACAAAGACGAACGGATCGTCGAAGTATTTGCGAAGCTTTGCTTGGGCAACGAGAAATACACCGCCGCGTACAGCGCTTGTATCAATATATGTATAAACGAGCGGTTCATTTACATCCTTGAATGTTTCTTTCGTTTCTGCAAAGCGAATGCGGTTAAATAGGTTGTAGTTCGGATTCGAATCTAATTCGTGCCCAACTTCAACGATAAAGCGGCCTATTTTTGTTGGGACTTGTTCACTTTTGGGATGACGGTCTACTTTTCGTTTTGAGATTTTTAATAATTCGCCGTCTAGAAAGTCTTTTAGTGAACTGTCCTCATATTCTTGTGCATCTAACGTTTGAAAATGTTTATAACGTTTATCTGCTTGTTCACCTTGTCCGTCTACTTGTACGACGTAAAAGGAAAGAAAATTGATTTCAAAATCCATGATTATCACCTTGTTTCATTTCATTAACTCTTTTCAGTATAGAGATGGAGAAAACATTCGTCAATTTAAGAAAGGAAGGGGAAGCCCTTCCTTTCATATTTTTTTGTTTTACATATTAAAATCCATCTTCGTATGGTGTAAATGAAAGGTTTAATTTGTTTTCAACAACGCGTAGACGTTGATTTAGTCTATTTAAGCGGCGTGATTGACGTTCTACAACTTGTTGAAGTTGGTTTACTCTTTTCTCTAGCTCATTTACACGGCGTTCTAGCTCACGGCTGCCACTACCTGGAAATGAGATGGGAATTGGAAATTGACGATTTGGGTCGTATGGATCGTATTGCTGCATAGGTTCTATATATTGTTCATATTGTGGTTGTATATCGTATTGTTGTGGGATATAAGGAGTATATGGATTGTAAGGATACATAGACAACCTCCATTCTATAAATTGATTGAATTTATCATACTGTATGTGCGGGAGTGGATGGCTGACACGGCGGACACCTATTATGATAGGTCACCTTTTCTTTTTGTATGGCTATTAAACAGTTAACCTTAAAATGAGTCATTATTTATTATAAATATACGTATTATAAACATAGTAAAATATTGATCGATAAAAATTGTTTCTAATGAGCTCGTTGGTATATAATGGATAAAAAGGGTGAGATAAAATTTTTAACAAAGTTAAAGATTTTTTAGTAAATATATGTAGACATTTAAGAAAGAAAAGAGTAGTTTAAAGTATGATGGAAATGTAATGATAATGTAATAAAAGTAATATTGTGAAATAATGTGATCATACATAGACTTGTTTGAATTAGAAATAGAAAAAGATAGAGAATAAAAGGAGAGAGTAGAGTGTTAAAAAAGGTTCGAGGTTTGATGTTAGGGGCACTATGTATAGGCGTGGTTAGCGGATGTAGTCCGAAGGCTAGTGAGGTTACATTAGTGAGTGGTGCAGGTGAGAATGTTGCACAAGCGAAGGAAGAAGTAAATAAAAGTATAAGTTTAGTAGATGGAAGAAGTGGAACAGAAGTAAAAAAACTAGATTTAGCAAGTTTAGGTTATTTTGAAGATGAGAAGAAATTTAAAAAGGAAGTTACTAAGGTTGTTAGTGAACTTGGAAAGAGTATCGATACAAAGATGGTTCCTTCTCGTATGACAAGTGATGGTACATGGATAGAAGGGAAACCCTCTTATGAATTAATGGAAAAAGAGTTAATAGATCAATTGATGAATGTAGGATTGTGGGATTCTTCTTATCAGCTGCCGATTGTAGAGAAAAAGCCTGTAGCAAAACCAGAAGATGCAACTGGCAATGGAGCAGTTTTAGGAAGATATGAAACGAATTTAGGAGGTTCTACTGGTGGTAGAATAGAAAATATTCGTTTGTCTGCAAGCACTGTCAATGGAGTTGTATTAGGAAAGGGAGATAGATTTTCCTTCAATGCTTTAATAGGTGATACAACACCTGATAAAGGGTACCAATTAGGAAAAGAGATTATAGATGGTAAATTAGTAGATGGATATGGCGGTGGTGTATGTCAAACTTCTTCTACACTGTTTAATGCTGCAGATCAAGCAGGGTTAACAATGGTAGAGAGATCAACACATTCCAAACAAGTAGGCTATGTACCTAAAGGTAGAGATGCAACGATTGCGTATCCTTATTTAGATTTAGTATTTGAAAATCCAAATGATACTCCAGTTAAGCTTGTGATGTACATAGAAGGTCAGAAATTAATCGCAGAGGTACGCTCTGTTAGATAAATGTAGTACAGCATTCCTTTAAAAAAGTGTGAGTCGAGGGAATTTGAAAAGAGAACAATAGCGGATTGTAATGAATAACAAAAAAGGTGCTTCTTATGTAAGCACCTTTTTGTTATGAAATTCATTGAGGTTTTGTATAGTTTAAATCCCAAATTACACCGAAGCAATCTTTTACTTTTGCGAATTTTGCTCCCCAGAATGTATCTTGTAGTTCCATTAGTACAGTCCCTTTTCTGATTAGCGCATTGTAAATCTTTTGAATTTCATCTTCGTTATCTAATTCAAGAGCAAGTGAAATATGGTTTCCTGCTTCAATAGTTTGACCTAAAAATGCATCTGAAACCATGAAGAATAAACCGTCTTTTCTAAAGCGAGCGTGCATAATTCTGTTATCAACTTCTGGTGGAGTCGGAAAATCAGCATCGCCAAACGTTTGTATTCCTTCGATCTCTCCCTCAAAAACTTCTTTATAGTATTCTAATGCTTCTCTTGCATTGCCGTTGAATGTAAGGTATGGAGTGGCTTGTTGTTTCATTTGTAACGCTCCTTTAATTTTTTTATTAGTTATTTTTACTTGTTGTATTCAGACTCAGCAATTTTTTTTACACGGTTGACAAAGTCAATAGCAACTTGATTTGTTGCAGATTGCATAAATAACTCAGCTTGTTCAGTTAATGCTTGATTTGTTGCGGTATATTTAAATACTGTTTGATCTTTTTCTGTTTTTTCTAATTCATATGTAGCGGTAATATCGAACATATTAGCAAGAGTAAATCCGATTTTTAATTTTTTGTGTTCGGGTGTATTTACATAGTCAAGCGTCTCAACATCATACTCTTGAATTTCGTCGCCTTCTTTATATTTCTGACGATAAATACTTCCGACAATTGCCGCTGTTTCTTTTACAGGTGTATTTTCTATGACATGGGGCATTAATTTTTGCATTTGAGTTAATGAACCATTTAAATACGAAAATACATGGTTAATAGGTGTGTGAATTATAATTTGTTCTGTCCAACTTTTCATATCATCCCTCCTTTATCAAGTGAATTAATTTAATTATATAATCGAACATAGGTTCTGGTCAAGGCGATTTAATTTGAGTTATGTTGTACTATGTGATGTAGTGAAAAATTATAAATTAACAGCAGTAGATGGTGGGTTTATAGTCATTGATCCGAGTAGGATTTCTGTACAGTTTGAAGTAGAAAATGAGTTGTACACATTTTATAAAGCAAGAAAAAAAGACTTCAGTGCTAAGCTGAAATCTTTTTCTGTTCGTACTCATCTTTTTATTCGGGTTATTCATCAAATATTTGTTTGAAATGATGGTTCATATGGTCAATATAATCCGTAACTAGCCACTCCAATGTTACTATGTTTTGATCTTCTGTTTTACATGGGAGCTTCCATTGTTTTTCTGTAACATTAGTTAGAAGTTTTACGATTCGTTTATCGGAAATTTGGTAAGAAAACCTCATCTTCAAAACATGCAGGGCATAGCCTAGTTTAAGGTGGGATGAATTGCCGTGGCATTCGTGAAAATGTTTTTGTATTAATCCGAATATATGTTCTTTTTTACTGTTTTGTAGTATCATGAAGGAAAGGAGGAGGTGAAAATCATGACGAAAGAAAAAGAATATGCAACCTATCAAATTTGGATTAAGAAAGGTCATAAATTGCACGTCTACTTCATGGAAATGTGTCAAAATGCAAAAAATCTTTACAATACAACAAACTTCTATATTCGCCAAGTGTATACGGCCTTACGTACTAATCAACCATTACAGCCACTTCAACAAGAAGTCCTCCATACATTACAAATGTACATTGAAACTATGAATGAAAATCAACTTCGTGCGTATCGAAAACGCGTACAAAGGGAGAAAGAAAAACCTGTGAAAGAACAAAAAGAAATCAAATGTAATTTGTTTACATTCCCTACAAAAGAGAAATCGTTTTTATCGTATAACTTCCTAGATTGTTTGTTTAAAACAATGAAACAACAAGATTATATGAATTTGCCAGCGCAAACGAATCAAGCAGTTATGAAGAAGTTATATCAAAACTGGAAATCATTCTTCGCTTCCATCAGTGCATACAAAAAACATCCTTCCACATTTACGGGTAGACCTCGCATTCCAAAGTATATTAGATTAGCTGTGAGAGAAATTGTATTTACAAATCAAGTGTGTAAACTCCAAGAGAAGTACATTCGTTTTCCAAAAACAAGCATAAAATTAAATATTGGTAAATTGTTTGGGCGGATTGGCAATTTCAAAGAGGTACGTGTTTCTCCTGCTTATGGGAAATTCAAGGTGGAGATTGTAACAGAACAATCCGAACCGTCACCTGAGTATGTAGACAACAATCGCTATATGAGTATTGATTTAGGAATCGATAACATTGCAACTATTACAACGAATACAGGGGCCAATCCTGTGTTAGTAAAGGGCAGTGTCATCAAAAGCATTAATCAATACTACAACAAGAAAAAGGCTTATTTAACAAGTATTCTTCGTCATGGGAAAGAACCAAAAGAAGGACCACACACATCAAAGCGTTTAGAGAGACTTCATGAAAAACGGTTTCTCAAAATAAAAGATATCTTCCACAAAATGAGTTACCACATTGTTCAGATAGCGATTCAACAGGAAATCTCTATGATTGTGATTGGAAAAAATACATCATGGAAACAAAACAGTGAAATGGGAAACCGACAGAATCAATCCTTCTGCCATATCCCACACAATCTACTCATTGAAATGATCACCTATAAAGCAAAACGAAAAGGTATTATTGTACAAGTAGTGGAAGAATCGTATACAAGTAAAGCATCCTTTCTAGACAATGATGCGATCCCCACTTACGGTGAGGAAGACATTCCTGTATTCAGTGGGAAACGGATCAAACGTGGCTTGTATCGCACGAAAGAGAATAAACTACTGAACGCAGATGTGAATGGTTCCTATAACATCTTAAAAAAAGCAGTTCCAAAGGCGTTTGCCGATGGAATAGAGGGGTTGTGCCATCAGGCAGCTGTGTCAACTCCACTCGTGTTAAGCATCTCTTGAAGGTGATACACGAGAAACCCCCACTTCAAGATCCGAAGGAGATAAGTGGCGGGAGTTTTCATATTATGAACTTTTAAGGGTGCTAGTTTCTTTTTCATTGAAATGATCCTTTGAGATAGGTGATTTTGTATTTTTTGATTTTGTAATTTAGATTTTGTCTTGGAATTCCTAATTGTTCACTTGCTTTTGTAATATTTCCTTGGGACTTATGTATTGCTTGTTCGATCATTACTCGTTCAAGATGCTCAATTTGTTCCGGCAGGCTTTTAGAAAAAATCGAATGCTCTTGAGCAGATGGTTGATTGACTTGCTGGATCATTTTGTTTTTAAAAGTAGGAGAAAGATGTTCAAATGAAATGGCACTTTCATCGTAAATCAGGTTCAAAGCTCCTTCCAACGAATGCTCCAATTGTCTGACATTACCTGGCCATTGGTAGTTCATGAAAAATTGATAAACATCTTCATCAATCCCTGTAACATTAACACCTAAGGCAGTCGAATGTTTGTTGATAAAATACTCTATTAAAGTAGGGATATCTTCTTTTCTATTTCGTAATGGGGGGATTACAATATTTACTACCGCTAACCGATAATAAAGATCTTCCCGTAGTTTGCCATTGGCTATAGCCTCAAGAGGATCCTCATTAATCGTAGTAATAACTCGAACATCAATATCTAAAACTTTAGATGAACCTAAGCGTTGAAGTTTTCTTTCCTGTAAAACACGAAGTAACTTTGCTTGAAGGTTCGTTCCCATAGAATTAATCTCATCAAGCAATAAAGTTCCTCCATGCGCTTCTTCAAATAATCCTGCTCTATCTGTCGCTCCGGTAAAACTCCCTACACTGGTTCCAAATAACAGTCCTTCAAGCAATGACTCAGGTAATGCTGCACAATTTTGAGCTATAAAGGGCTTGTTTTTTCGCGGGCTTTCATTATGGATGCTTTGAGCGAATAATTCTTTTCCCGTACCAGTCTCACCGAAGATTAAGACGTTTGAATTAGACCGTGCAGCTCTTCGGGCTTGTTCAGCCGTCTGCCTCAATTGTTTGCTTGAAAATATAATATTATCAAATTGGAATCTTGTATTGTTTTTTCGAGCTAACATAGAATTGGAAGGAGCAGAACTTCTTTTTGTTTGTTTTTGTAATTGAAAAATGGTTTCAGTTAGCTGTTTTTGTTTTGTAATATCTGTTGCAATCTCTAAAGCACCCACTTTTTTATTTCCTAGAAATAAAGGAACAGTTTTTGAAAGAGTTGTGACCGATTTTCCATTGGTAGTAAAATGATTTTCTCGTTGGCTGAGTGTCTTCCCTGTGTTCAATGCCGTAAGAAGAGTGCTGGAATTTTCTTCTATTGGCCAGGTATCCACAATTCTTTTATTTCGTACTGATGCAGGTTCAACGGTATCAATTTCTCCCATTTTTCGATTGTAAAATATAATTTTTCCTTGTTGATCGATTGCCGTGATGCCTTCTTCAAGTTGATCTAATATTACTTCGTATAAATGCCTGGTTTCATTCATTTGTTGAAGTTGATATTGCAATTGTTGAAGCTGGGTATTGTCTTTGAGATTAAGAAGATAGTAGACAGTTTCAGGATCGATTTGGATAACTGAAGTATTTACAATTAATTGTCGGGTACCAATAGAAAGTGAGATGCCTGTTTTATCTTTTTTAAATTGAAAGCTTTTTTTAAATTCTTCTGAAGGGAAAATTTCATGGATAGAAGTTCCGATTAAGTTACTTGGACTTGACGAAAATAAACGTGCAGCAGATCGATTTAAAGAATGAATTTCTCCTTGTTCATCAGTGAGAATCATACAATCAAAACTGGAATTCCAAACCTTATATAGGGGAAGAAAGGAAAAATCAATCATTGCATTCACCACCTTTATAAATATTCAATAAAACAGAGAAAATATAAATAATCAGAATATTTTCAATTATACCAAGGTGATGATCTGATTAAAACGGTTCGTATAAATTTTTTGCTGACGGTCATAGAAAAATATTTTTCTATGAATTTTTTTCGTTTGGAGAATATTTTTCATATTTATATTTTATAAAATTCGAAGAAACCCTTAATATAATTGGTATTTTTATTTGGCATGAATGTTGCATAGAGAATAATTGAAAAGATCAGAGGAGGTTATTTATGAATAAAGTATCATTACAACATATTCATGCTATTGATGTACATGCTCATCCTTTTGTTGGTAATCAAGAACCTTACACAGTAGAGGAGTTTGTTAGGAAACTATCTTTATCTGTTATACCTACCCGCGCGACAAACAACTATATGCAAAATAAGAATCAACCTTTTCCGGGAATTAATATGTGGGTTCAGATTTTGATTCAACGACTTGCAAAATATTTTTCATGTGAGCCTAACTTGATGGATGTAGTAAATAACAGAAATAAATATGCTGGTGATTTTAGGGGATATACAAGGAATTTGTTTCAGGACGCTAAGATTACTGGAGTTGTAACTGATTTTGGATATCCAATGCCGATGTTAAGTAAAGATGAGTTTGCAGATCTGTGTGGATCAAAAATATGGGAAATTCATAGAATTGAACCTGTTATGGTTCATTTATGCAAAGAATGTGACCGTTTTGAGGAATTTATTGAAAGATATCGTATAGATTTAAGACAAGCTTTACAGAAGTCTGATGTTATCGGTTTAAAATCGATTATTGCTTATAGAAGTGGACTGGAAATCTCAGAGATGAGTGAACAAATGGCTCAGGATCAATATGGAGAATTTCAAACGAACGACCGAGCAGAGGTGAAAGCTTTTCGTGACTATTGCCTTCATATTGCGATGGAAGAATGTACAGCTGCAGATAAAGTTATGCATATCCATACTGGTATTGGAGATGGGGAAGTTGTTTTGCCGAAAGCGAGTCCGAGTTTTTTAATAAACATGCTTAGGGATAAAAAATACATCGATACTAAGGTTCACCTTGTTCATGGGGGATATCCTTGGGTTGAGGAAGCGGCTTTTATTGTAAGTATTCTCCCAAATGTTTATATGGATATTTCGTTGCAAAATCCTTTCGCGGGTCATGGAGTTCAACGAATTCTTTCTCAAGTGTTTGAATTTGCTCCTTTCGATAAAGTTATGTATGGGTCAGATGCTTTTACTGTGCCTGAAATGAATTGGTTAGGAGTGCATTTATTTAAGGAATGTTTTGAGAAAGTTTTAAATAATTGGGTTGACTCTGATTATATGAATGTGGAAACAGCCCAATGGATTGGCGAAATGGTTTTGTTTAGGAATTTTGAAAAGGTTTACAAAAAGAACCTGCAATTTAATCTTTGATAGAAGGAGGAGCTAGAGATGTCAATCGAACAATTCGGTTATAAACAGGAATTAAAAAGGACATTAACATTTTGGGATCTTGTATTTTATGGGCTGATTTTTTTGGTTCCTATCGCTCCATTTGGTGTGTTTGGCTATATCTCTGACACTTCGAAGGGTATGGTCGCCCTAACTTATATCATTGGTATGATCGGAATGATTTTTACGGCCCTGAGCTACGCTAAAATGTCCCAAGCTTTTCCGATGGCAGGTTCCGTTTACACTTATGCACAAAGAGGGATTAATGAGTATGTTGGTTTTCTTGCCGGTTGGGGAATCTTGCTAGATTACATTCTTGTACCTGCTTTAACTTACGTTGTCAGCGCAGTTTCATTAGCGGGAATGGTACCAGAAGTGCCGGTTTGGTTTTGGTTGGTTCTCTTTATTTCCTTTAATACCTTCATTAATATTCGCGGGGTAGAATTTACCGCAAAAGCAAATAAAATTATTTTGGTTTTACAATTTATGGTTTTAGCTATTTTTCTTATATTCGGGCTGGTTGCTTTATATAAAGGAGTAGGCGGTACTAGCTTTACAATTAAACCTATATATGATTCTAGCAAATTTAATCTACACATGGTTATGGGAGCAGTTTCAATAGCGGTGTTATCTTTTTTAGGTTTTGATGCCATTTCCACACTTTCCGAAGAAGTAAAAGGGGGTAACAAAATTGTAGGTAGAGCTACAGTTCTTACTTTGTTGATTGCAGGCGTATTGTTTATATCTCAAACCTGGGTCGCAAGTGATCTTATCCGTGGATTGAAAGTTGAAAATTTAGATACAGCTTTCTATCAAGCTGCTGAATTGGCTGGGGGTATTTGGTTAAAGAATTTGACACTCATTGCGACAGTATTTTCTTGGGGAATCGCCAGTGCACTTGCATCTCAGGCAGCCATCTCCCGACTTCTTTATTCCATGGGGCGGGATCGTAAATTGCCTTCTATATTCGCAAAAGTTCATCCGAGATTTCAAACACCATATATTAGTACTTTCCTAGTGGCTATTGTTTCTTTTTCTGTAGGAATGGCGTTTGAAAATAACATTGGGATGTTAACGAATATTGTTAATTTTGGAGCGTTGATTGGTTTTCTTATATTGCATATTTCAGTAATTAATCATTATATCATTCGTCAAAAATCAAAAAAATTTATACAACACCTTGTATTTCCTCTTTTTGGGTTAATTATTATCAGTTATGTAGTGTATGGAATGGATCGGCTTGCGATTGAAATCGGATCTGTTTGGCTTCTTATAGGGGCTATATATATGTTTGTGCTTCAAAAAGTGAAAGCAGGGAAGATAGAAATTGAAAAAGGGGGGGCTGAACACATTGAAAACCATTGAAAAACAAGACATAGAATTGAGTAAGGAAATGACAGAACAGTTGACTCGTATTCGAAGGCATATTCACCAATATCCAGAACTTTCTTTTCAGGAATACGCTACGTGCGAGTATATCATTTCGTGCTTACAAGAATGGAAGATTCCGTACGAAAAAGTCGGAGAAACAGGAATTGTCGTTGATATTATCGGAGAAATGGGAGAGGGATTGCATATTGGGGTGCGGGCAGACATCGATGCGTTGCCGATTGAAGAAAAAACGGGTCTTTCTTTTTCTTCTCAAAATCATGGAGTCATGCATGCTTGCGGGCATGATGGTCACACCGCTATTTTATTAGGAACAGTCTATCAGTTATTTCAATTCAAACATAGATTTAGTGGACGAGTCCGTTGTATTTTTCAACCGGGTGAAGAAGCGGATGGCGCCGCAGAAGAAATGATACAAAAAGGCGTGATGGAAAATCCTTTGATCGATGAAATGATTGCCCTTCATTTATGGCCTCATTTACCATTCGGAACAGTTGGTATCAAATACGGTGCAATTACTGCCTCTTGTGATAATTTCATGATTGAAATAGTGGGAAAAGGGGGACATAGTGCACGTCCGCACCAAGGTATTGACGCTATAGCCATTAGCGCTAATGTTCTTCAGGCCCTTTCTCTTCTTGTCACGAAAAGTCATAATCCTATTGAGCCGGTAGTGATTCATGTCGGGAAAATTCAAGGCGGGACGGCAAGTAATGTAGTTGCTGATCAGGTAGTACTAGAAGGCACAACAAGAACCATAACTATGGAAACGAGACAGAAGATAAAATCACAAATTATTCAACTGGTTGAAGGTATAGTGAATTCGTATGGAGCCAAAGCCAATGTTACATATACATATAGCCATCCGCCGGTGATAAATGACGAATCATTAACTCATAGTATTGAAGAAGGAATAAATGAATTATTAGGTGCGAATGCAGTTTATGTACTGAAAGATCCCTCAATGGGTGCAGATGACTTTGGCGCATTTGCTGTAAAGGTTCCGAGTACCTATTTCCGATTAGGTATTAGACAAACGGATCAGCCTTGTTATGATTTACATCATCCTGAGTTTCAATTTGATGATCAGATTATTGCAGTTGGCGTTAAGGTCTTTACTTATAGTGTACTAAGAAGATTACTAAAAGGGGGACAATCAACATGTTAACAAAAGAAAACGTTTTAAAAATCGTCGAACAAGAAAATATTGAATTTATTCGAGTGGAATTTTTAGACTATGCCGGTATGACGAGAGGAAGAACGATCCGTACCTCTCAACTTAACAGCGCAATGGAAAAAGGAATTAACTTTAGTACAGCAATTATGAGTTTCGATTGTTTTGATGAATATATTCCCAACCCTACGTATGGAGCAAACGATGGAGATTTCTTTGCGGTACCTGATTCAAGTACCTTCGCTATCCTTCCTTATCGGAAAAATACAGCAAGAATGCTTTGTGATTTAGTTGACGAAAACGGAGAGCCATGGGAGGGATGTCCAAGAAGCGCATTGAAGCGTCTGCTTTCGGAAGCGGAAACACTCTTGGGCGGAAACATGTATATGGCATTTGAACAGGAAGCTTATTTACTGAAAGAAATAGATGGGAAGCTTGAGCCGGCAGATAAGAGCCATTGCTTTTCTACAGAAGGCATAGATATTCAAGAAGACTTTGTTCAAGATGTTGTTTGTTCCTTGGAAAAGATGGGTGTTCAAACAGAACAAATTTCTAGTGAGTATGGCCCTGGGCAATTAGAGATAAATTTGAAATACGCTCCTGCTTTGAAAGCGGCAGATGATCAAGTAACATTTATGCATTTATTTAAACAGATTGCTAGGGACAAGGGGATGGTCGGCACATTAATGCCTAAACCGTTTCAACACTTACCGGGCAATGGACTGCATGTTCATATTAGTATATTTGATAAAATTGGTGAGAACATCTTTCAGGATGCCACAGATTCAAGAGGGTTAGATATGTCTGAAAAAGCGTACCATTTTATAGGGGGGCTTCTAAAACATGGAGCATCTTTAATTGCAATCGGAGCCCCTAGTATTAATTCGTATAAACGGATGCAGTCAGGATCTTGGGCACCAGCCCACATCTGTTATGGAGCCAGAAATCGCTCGGTATTAGTAAGAATCCCTGACAAAGCAAGGGCAAGAAGATTTGAATTTCGAGGTGCTGATGGAACGTGCAATCCATATTTACTTGCAGCCTGTTTAGTAGCTTCAGGCCTACATGGGATTCAAAACAGAATGGATCCAGGTGAACCGATGGATGTGGATATAAGTAAGTTAGATGATCTTGAATTAAAAGAAAGAGGAATTTCCTGGGGACCGAGAAACTTAAATCAAGCAGTAGGCCATTTAGCAGAAGACACGATCTTGGCTGAAACTATTGGAAGATCAATTTGGGAGGAATTTATTAAAATTAAAAGATCAGAATGGGATAAATATATTAGGCAAGTAAGTGATTGGGAATTAAGGCTATTCTCTTCCAGATTCTAAATAAAAGGACACGGTTGGAAAGGGAATATGTAAAGGGTCAGATCATTACAAAAAAGCTCCTATTATATGGACTCTCATAATCCTAAAAAATAGTAAATATACTATGAGATAAGGTTTCTACCTTATCTTTTTTATTTTAAGTATAAAGATTCATCTTTATATCTGTCCGGTTAATTCTATATGTGGTAATCTTTTGTATTTGATTAACGTGATATAAAAGAAATTTAGTAAGGCGCGAATTCCTAGAGAAGTAGCGTCTTTTTTATCCCGTATTAACGGGCAGTAAGCCCCCCACCTTAAGATTCAGAGAGAAACGAGGAGGGTAGGTGGGGGATAAAAAACCCCCCACTGATGGAAGTTTCACTTTATGTGTTAAAGAGCAGACTGGTTACAAAAAGAGGAATAATAAGGTATTTTGTCGAATGAGTTTTCGTAAAATAATGAATTGAAAAAAGTTAATACGTATTACAGTAGACATTGTAGCTAAAAAAGGAGTATTTACATTGGACAAAATAAAAAAATTATCAATTCCAAATAACGTAAGAGTCATTGTTATTTCAGATATTCATGGAGAATTAGAACTTTTCAAAGCGTTATTAGAAAAAGTTAAATTTAGCATAGAGGATTACTTGATCATAAATGGTGATCTTTGTGAGAAAGGCAGTAACAGTAAAGGTGTTGTAAGCTATGTAATGGAACTTTCAGCTAATAATCCAAAGGTTCATGTTATAGAAGGAAATTGTGATACTTTAGTTGAGGAGCTTTTAAATGAAAATCCCCAGTTAATAAACTATTTATGTACGAAGCGACATTCTATATTGAATGAATGGTTTGAGTACTTAGGATATTCTGTGAGCGAAGATACAAACATCCGAGAGGTAAAGGAAATATTAACAAGTCATTTTTCAAAAGAAATGAAGTGGCTTACAGAATTACCAACTGCTATTGAAATAGAAAACTATATTTTTGTTCACGCAGGGCTAGAGGACATAGAGAATTGGAAAGATACAGATCGAGATGTTGCTATTACACTGCCAGCATTTTTACATAAGTCACATCGTGCGAACAAATATGTAATAGTGGGACATTGGCCAGTAGTTAATTATTCTTCAGATGTGCCAGTTGATAATCCGATTATAGATCAAACCAAAAAAATAATTGCAATCGACGGTGGAAATGCCATCAAAGAAACTGGTCAATTAAATGCATTTATTATTCACAAATCATCTAGTAAAGATATATTTTCGTATACATATATAGATCATTTTCCAAAATGCAAAGTGTTAGAAGACTTTCGTGCAGAGCCTATGATGGTTGGTTCTATTACTTATCCACGATATGATGTTGTTCCAGTTGAAAAAGGTGAACACTTCACTTTGTGTAAACAACTAGAAACAAAGCAGCTGCTTTACGTTAAAAATGAATATCTTCATCAAAATGAAACGGGGCATTTTACTGCAAAAACAGATGTGTCTTGCGCGCAAATAAGCGTAAGTAAAGGGGATATTGTGTCTGTAGTCGATGATAGCTGTACAGGATATAACTTGATAAAAAAAGATGGTGTAGTCGGCTGGGTAGCTAAAAATATTTTTGGTTAAAACAAATAAGTTACGTTATATATGAAAAGGGGAATTATGAATTGGTTCATCAGATGGAAATAGAAGAAGTGAAAAGAATTGACGAAGATATTGAGGGGCTTTCAGAGCTTTTGAGAGTAGTAGTAGATGACGGGGCATCAATAGGTTTTTTACCGCCAATGAAACAAGAAGAGGCGATAAAGTACTGGGAAACCGTGTTAAGCCCTGAAGTTATACTATTTGTTGCAAGGATAAACAAGGAGGTAGCAGGCAGCGTACAATTGCATTTAAGTACGAAGCAAAACGGAAGTCATCGGGCTGAAATTGGAAAATTAATGACTCATCCTAAGTTTAGGCGTAATGGAATTGGACGTGCACTGATGCAAAAAGCAGAAGAAAGAGCGAATCAAGAAAATAGATCTTTGTTAGTATTAGATACAAGAGAAGGAGACCCTTCTAATAAACTATATACATCATTAGGCTTTGTTGAAGCGGGGAAGATTCCTCGCTATGCTGAATCGGCAAACGGAGAATTACATACAACGGTTTTTTATTATAAATGTATTTAGTACCTTTTTATATTTCCGTAGTCTTTTCAGAATAAATTAGTTAAAAAGAAAAGACTACATACTATACGCGAAAGGGTATAAAACCGAGGAATTATATAAGGGGTTAATTGGTTTTGGAGGAGGACATAGCCCATAGCGGGAGGCGTATCCGCAGATGTGAAGCATCGAGGTGTAGCCTTGGAATAAAGTTTGATCAAATTGAAATTAATAGCCTTGATAAACGAACAAAAAGAAAGAGCGTGTTTTTGAAAAAAGATTGATTAAAGCACGCTCATTATATTTTCAATTAAATGATTCTTTTATAAAAAAGTTTGATCATTTCTATGATCTTTCCTCCATTAAATCGCCCTTTAATTAAATAACGACTTGTTTCTATTAGCTGGTTTAGTTAAAGAAGGCCCCAAATGGGTATGTAGTCAACATAAGCAATGTTATTAGCAATGAAAAAGGATCTTCATTTGAAGATCCTTTTATAATATCTATAAATCATTATTTAAAATTTCCCACATTTTACACATTTACCTCTGGTTTGCTTCTGATAATTCCAGGTAGCTCCAGTGATCGCGATACCCAGCAACAACCATCCTCCATATACTATAGATACCAACAAACCTTCGTCATCGAAAGACATTGGTCCATTCGAAAGACCTAATACCTCCAAAAGAGATCCCAATATTGCCAAAAATCCCATTGAAACTGTCATAGATGCAGCAACCCAACCTCCGGTGATTAGAATGAATCGAGGAACTTTTTTCCCAGCAACAAACGGTACCCACTTAGGAAAAATACGCCCCCATTTTTGTACAAGAGCAAGACAAAGCAATGCACAAGCGCCAAATACTAGCATTTCTCCATAAGCAGAATGTTGACTGAAATTTTGGCCACCTCCTAGGGTGCCACCGAAGGACCAATAAAGTTTCAATAATGGATATGGAAAAGATAGTACAAACGCAGCATAGCCGAACCAAATACGGTCAGGTTGGGTTTTCACTGAAGGCCCTTGACCACATACAATGCATGCCCCTCGGGATATACGTTGAAAAGAGAGAGTTGCTGCAGCAAGCAGTATGGCAGCTATGAGGCTAATGGTTCTGGTTGCAAATCCTGGCCAATCCACAACAGGGGGCAAACCGGGGATTCCAAGTACAGCAGCTGTTCGTAATATGTCAAACACAATACCGCCTGATGACCAGACTAACATAAAACAAGCTCCCCATGTGCTAATTAGCAAAAGAAAACGTGGCGTTAAACTTTCACGCTGCCAGTTAATAGATAGTACTAGTGCAATCATTCCTAAGATTGAAGCAAATACCGTAATTCCTACTGGAGCAAATCCCATTGTGTAATCCGGTGCTTCAGGTAAAAAGGATTTCAATATAATTGCGAATAGTGTGATAGAACTTGCTCCAATTGCAAACCACGCTTTAATATTCGATTGAACAACCTTGGTTTTACTGTCCACCTTGGTAACTTCTTCTCCATTGAAATTAATCATTAATGAATCACCTCATTTTATTTTTCAAGATTGTTACCAACCTTTTTGCTTTTACTATAATTCCTTTGCGATAATCAACAATGAAGGCAGATCACTAAGGACATTTTCAATCCCTTACTTCTCGGTTATTAATTTAAGTTTATATAAAAACTTCAGTTGCTAACATAGCCTCAGGGAGTATTTTCCAATACAGCTATGGTCTTAAGTAAATTTTAAATATCAAGACTTCAATTTTTTCAAAACGGTTTAACTTTGTTATAAACGGTTCAACTTTATTTCAATGCTGCATTAAGACTTAAAAAACTAATTTTCTGTAAGTGTTTTAAGAGATAAAAAACAACTGTTTACGGTATAAGAATAGTGCTATTATCAAGAGGGATTTTTTACTTCCCCTTAGGATAGCACTACACTACATTCGTTAAGTTTTTAGTGCAATCTTTGATGAAAAATTTAAAAAATAGTGTAGTGCTTTGAGAAAAAAGAAAAATCTTTAAACAAAAGAAATCTCTACTTCCGAAACAAATAGTGGGGATTTTTGGCATTTTAATGGACTTAGGGAAATGAATAAAAAATCGTTGCTTATTCAAGAAAAGCATCTGTTAGTTCAAGTGAAATTCTTCACAATTTAAATATAAAAAATTACCTCCTGCTATTTATTAAAACCTTTACCCAATTAATGAAAATTATTATTTAAAGTAGTCCCTATTAGTCACCATGTTGACATATTTTTAGAAAACATGGTATTCTAAAATTGTCAACATGGTGACTAATGTAGAGGGGAGCTAAATATGGACATCAACTTTTTAATGAAAGAACTACATTTTATGCAGCAAAGTTACGCAACTTTGTTTTCGGTTGTC
This sequence comes from Bacillus sp. GB_SG_008, assembly GCF_052038115.1. Classification (NCBI taxonomy): domain Bacteria; kingdom Bacillati; phylum Bacillota; class Bacilli; order Caryophanales; family Bacillaceae; genus Bacillus; species Bacillus sp. GB_SG_008. Next base: position 281,198 of record NZ_JBPZSK010000005.1, read on the forward strand.
AATAAGGTTCAAACTCGAGGGGACGAATACATGGAGATATTAACTGCCCGACAACACATGGCTCTGATTGCTATTGCACATTTACCAAGTGAAAGCACTACACTTATTAATATCGCTAAAAAGCTAGGTACAACAAAGCAAACCGCTAACAAGTTGACTACAAGCCTTGTGAAAAAAGGTTATGTTAAAACTATGCCGAGTAAAATGGATAAACGTTCTATCAATATCGAGATTACCCCTGAAGGAAAAAAAGCGTTAATTGCTTGTTCGGAAAAGTCTACCTATTTTTTAGCGGATATGTTTCACGATTTCACAACTGACGAAATTAAAACATTTTGGAGATTATTACAAAAGCTCTATCGCTTCGACGGCGAAGAACAAGACGGTTTTGAAGAAAATGCAAATCTTGAAGTTGAAGAGCAGGCACAGTTAAACTCAGATAGTTATCAGGAAAAAGTTTTGGCGGAGTTTTCAAAACGTCGATATGGGGGTGCGAATTGTGAGTGAATCCTATATTAGTAATATTCTTCATCAGAAAGCAAAAGATACTGAGAATAAGATTAAAGAAAAAACCTATTATGTTAAGAATACAGTCCGGCAATCTATTTCTCAGGCCAAGCATAAATTTCACCGCAATAAGAAACTAAACTGGGTTGGCAATTGTGTATCAATTGCTATTGCGCTACTCATCATCGCCGCTTCTTGGCAAACCGCAACAAATTGGCTATTTTGGATAGGTGTAGCAAGCATTGTAAGTAATGCCTTATTGCTCATTATTAACGTTATCAAAAAATGATCTAAGAAAGGAATACATACTATAGGTACTATTGTTTCAATTTATTATTATGAATAGCAGATTTTAAAATATTCCCTGTTTTATATAAAATTATTGAGAAAATCTTACTTTCATTAGGTTTATAGAAATTAGAAAGGTAAAATATTATCTCTTCTAGAATTATTCGTACATTCGAAATAACTCAAGAAGAGGAGAGTGATCGTTTTGTTAAAAAAAGTTGTCGCGGTTGCAACGGCAATTCCGTTGGTTTTTGGTATTATGTCCACTGCTTCTGCAATAGAGGAAACACAAGTAAAGGTACAGGCAGTTTCGCCTCAAGTACAGGCAACCGAATATTTAAAAGCGAACGCTGCTCAGTATTCTTTAAAGGCGGATTTATCAGATTTGCAATATGTTTCTACGACAGATACACAGGTGGCATCTTATGTTAGATTTCAACAAACAGTAAATGAATCTCCTGTGTTTTCTAGGCAAGTAACCGTTACGCTCAATAAAGGAGGACAAGGTATACTAGCAGTTTCAGATTATCTTCCTGTACAGAGCGTCAAGCAAATTAAGCAGAAATTGAGTGAAAAGGAAGCAGAAGGCAAATCTAGTCAGTATATTGAAGCTGACGATCCAAGTCTATGGGCTCCGACTACGCGTGAATTCGGATATATGGTCGAAGAAGGTGTAGCAATTCCGGTGTACCGGATTGTTATCCACTCTCATAAGCCGTTTGGTGCGTGGGAAACATTTATTGATGCGGAAAACGGAAAGCTGCTTAAGAAAAAAGACTTAAACCGAAAAGCAGAAGGGCAAGGAAAAGTGTTCCTGCCAAATCCTGTAGCAACGAGTGGAAGTTTGGTTGGGCTGACTGACAATAATGATGCAGACTCTACTGCATTGAATAATCAACTAAAAACGGTCACTTTAAAAGGACTTAATGGATCAGGATATTTGATTGGAGACTATGTGACGATTACGTCGAAAGTAAAAACGTATTCTGCCTCTCTTCAATATAATTACACACGTTCAAATGATAGATTTGAAGATGTTATGGCATATTATCACATTGATACTTTGCAACGGTATATACAACAGCTAGGCTTTAATAATATTAACAATCGTTCTATTAAAGCGAATGTGAATACATATAAAGCCGATAATTCTTTTTATTCCCCTTCGACTAAGGCGCTGACATTCGGTTCCGGCGGAGTTGATGATGCGGAAGATGCAGGGGTTATTGCTCATGAATATGGTCATTCCATTCAAGATAATCAAGTTCCTGGGTTTGGGAATTCTTCAGAAGGCGGAGCCATGGGAGAAGGCTTTGGGGATTTCTTGGGAGCTACTTATGAAGATGCTGTATCAAGTACAAATTATGGAAAAGCGTGTATCGGAGAATGGGATTCGACTTCTTATTCAAATACGAACCCAACTTGTCTTCGCAGATTGGACGATAATAAAGTGTATCCAAAAGACATTGTAAATGAAGTTCATGCGGACGGCGAAATTTGGTCGCAAGGTGAGTATGATATGGCGCAAGCTTTTGGCCGCGATATTGCAACAAAAATCATTTTGCAATCGCATTGGTCCCTTACTCCTAACGCTACGTTCCGTGACGGTGCGAGAGCGATTAAACAAGCGGATGCTCTTCTTTACGGAGGACAGCACGGCGCGGAAATTGATCGTATTTGGACAGCGCGGGGCATCAGTACGAATTAGGAATTGTCAGGAGTGTTTTGTCTAAGTAGGTCATGTTGTTTTCAGTGAAGCAGAATTTTATTGTTAACAAAGAGCGCATTGTAATAGAAGATAAGACAACAATGTATACTTGTCATAGTGATACGTATGAGAAGCCGCTGACAAATGTAGAGGGAAATTGAATGGAATTCTAGAAAATAAAAGGATATCGACATTTGTTGATATCCTTTTTGATATTGTTGAATTGGAAAAATATCGGATAAATGTGTTGACAAAAACCAATTGTGTAACTAATATAGTTACATCTCGTCTGTTATTCTATACTCTTATTTATTGAAGTAATTGAACAAGGTATAAGGAATTTGAAACATAAAGTGAAACTTCTATATAATAGGGTTTTTTCTTTATCCTGCATTAACGGGCAGTAAGACCCCACCTCAAGTTTGAGAGAGAAGCGAGGAAGATAGGTGGGGGATCACTACTGCCCGTAAAAGCTCGATTGGTTCAACTAACTATCAGTGGGGGATGAAAAACCCTCCACTGATGGAAGTTTCACTTTATCCCGCGTGTTAGTGGGAAGATAAAAAAGGGGGTTATATGATTGCAAACAGAATTACAAATGAAAGTACAAGTCGTAAAAGATAAGCGAATCATCCTAGCGATTATTCTTGGAAGCTTATCTGCGATTGGTCCGCTTTCTATTGATATGTACCTTCCGGCTTTTCCAGCCTTAACAAACGATTTGCATGCGACAAGCGCACTTACGCAGTTAAGTTTAACTGCATGTTTGTTGGGAATTGCGTTAGGTCAATTGTGGGTTGGTGCATGGAGTGACCGTCAAGGGAGGAAAAAACCGATTGTAATTGGTCTTGTTATTTATGCAGCTGCTTCCTTCTTATGTGCGTTGACACCGTCTGTATGGTTGCTCATTGTATTACGCTTTATTCAAGGTGCAGCCGGTTCAGCAGGAATTGTACTTTCTCGTGCTATTGTGAGGGATTTGTACACAGGATCTGAGCTTACAAAATTCTTTTCTGCTTTAATGCTAGTAAATGGAGCAGCCCCGATTTTTGCGCCTATTATGGGCGGACAAATTTTAAACTTTGCTTCTTGGCACTGGGTGTTTATTGTGTTAGGTGTATTAAGTGGACTTATGTTATTAAGTGTTATTTTTATTTTGCCAGAAACGTTACATGAAGAGAAAAGAACAGCAGGCGGATGGGGAGAGAGTTTATCTCATTATAAACGTTTATTACAAGATCGCGTATTTATGGGATATGCACTTTCTCAAGGGTTTATCACAGCAGCCATGTTTGCTTATATTTCAGGATCACCATTTGTTATTCAGAATATTTTTGGTGCTTCGCCGCAATTATATAGCTTATTTTTTGCGATTAATGGTTTTGGTATTATTATTGCATCTCAAGTTACAGGGCGCTTGGCAGGGCGGATTAAAGAACGTACTTTATTAGTAGCTGGACTTCTCTTTGCATTGCTAGGAGGCATCACCCTTCTTCTTATTATTTTGCTGGCACCTTCTTTAATAGGAGTGTTAATCTGCTTCTTTATTATTGTTTCTAGCGTAGGGATTGTTGGGACGACTGGATTTACGTTAGCGATGCAGAATCAGCAGAAAGCAGCAGGAAGCGCCGCAGCTTTATTAGGACTTTTACCTTTTATATCTGGCGCTGTAGTAGCACCTTTAGTTGGTATTCAAGGAGAACAGACAGCTGTACCGATGGGAATTACAATTGTTTGTTGTCATATCGGTGCAATGCTTAGCTTTATCATTTTAACAAGGCGAAAAAATAATTGAAAATTTTATATACAATATTGGGAACTTTTTAGTTTGATTGTACGTGTAAGGTTAAATGTGCAGGAAACTTATAGAAGAATAAATAGTAGCTAGCTTTATGAAATTGATGTTAATGAGAATTAAGGTACAATATATGGAGGAGGATTTTATATAGAATTCTCCTTTATACATAGATAGAGGTGAAAAAAGATGATGCTGCAAGAGATGGCACTTCGTATATTTGTAGCTATATTGGCAGGAGCACTTATTGGAACAGAACGCCAGTGGCTTCATCGTATGGCAGGATTAAGAACGAATGCTTTGGTTTCATTAGGAGCATGCTTGTTTGTTTTATTGTCAGTTATTGTGACAGGGGAATCTAGTCCAACCCGGATTGCAGCTCAAGTTGTTAGTGGAATTGGCTTTTTAGGCGGGGGTGTCATTATTAGAGATGGCTTTAGTATTCGTGGCTTAAATACTGCTGCAACATTATGGTGTTCTGCAGCTGTGGGGACTCTTGTCGGAGCAGGTTTTCTAACAGTAGCTATACTAGGGGCGTTTGGAGTTTTATTAGCTAATATTTTCCTTCGTCCAGTTGCATTATTTATGAATAAAAAATCAACTGATAAAATGCCAGAGAAAATGAATTATGTGTTATCTGTAACGTGCTCTAATAAAGATGAAGTGCATATTAGGTTGTTGCTAATGCAAATGCTAAATACAGAAGGAATTGAGTTAAGAGAACTATATAGTGAAGAGATTGAAGAAGGTAAAAAAATAATGATTCGAGCAGTTTTACATTGTGATGCTAAGAAAATAGCTTTTATTGAAAAAGTAGTGAATGGTCTTAGTTTAGAAGCAGGCGTTACAGCTACCGGATGGAAAGCTATTTCTGGACAAGAGGTTGATTAATGTTTTTTTATAAAATTAAAATAATAAATTTGGTACATGTCAAAGGCCAAATATTTAAAGTGGAAACGCCATCATGAAATGATGAATCAACACATGCACTGTGTTGATTCATTTTTTATTTGAACTTCATTTGAAATTTTTAGATTATTCTGTATAATGTAAAACAAAACTTTTTAAATCCTACAGTGAGGCGGTAAAAGATATGAAGAATGTGAAAGAAATGATCAAAATTGAAGATATTCTCGTTGCGTATAATACGTTAAAAGATGTGATTCGAAATACATCTTTAGAGCGAGATCCTATTCTATCAGAGAAATATCAATGTAACGTATATTTAAAACGAGAGGACTTACAAGTTGTTCGTTCTTTTAAAATACGCGGTGCCTATAACTGTATTAGCAATTTACCGATGGAAGAGTTGAAAAAAGGAGTTGTATGTGCTAGTGCGGGTAATCATGCACAAGGTGTAGCTTATACATGTCATAAATTACAAATTCCAGCAAAGATTTTTATGCCAAATACAACACCAAGTCAAAAAGTATCACAAGTGCGCTTTTTTGGAGGAGATTACGTAGAGGTGATGCTGCAAGGAGATACATTTGATAGTTCTTATGGGGAAGCAGTAAAATATTGTGAAGAGCAGGGATTAACATTTATTCATCCGTTTGATGATCCACATGTGATTGCAGGACAAGGAACGATTGGTGTAGAAATTCTACATGATACGGATTGTACGATTGATTACATGTTTATGGGAATTGGCGGAGGAGGCTTAGCAGCTGGAGTTGGAACATACGTAAAAGGAATTAGTCCTTTAACGAAAATTGTTGGGGTTGAACCAGAAGGTGCTGCTTCTATGAAAGAGGCGTTTGCGCAAGGAGAGGTTGTTAAGCTTCCGCATATTGATTCGTTTGTGGACGGAACAGCGGTCAAACAAGTTGGTTATCTTACATATGAAGTTTGTAAACGTGTACTAGATGACATTGTCGCTGTACCAGAGGGGAAAGTGTGTACGACATTACTTGAACTTTATAATAAAAATGCAATTGTTGCAGAGCCGTCTGGTGCCCTGCCAATTGCAGCGCTTGATTTATATAAAGATGAAATTCGTGGAAAGACGGTTGTTTGTATCGTCAGCGGCGGCAATAACGATATTGATCGGATGCAGGAAACGAAAGAGAGATCGTTAATTTATGAGGGACTGAAGCATTATTTTATTATTAATTTTCCACAGCGTCCCCGTGCTTTGCGTGAATTTTTAGATAACATTCTCGGGCCTAATGATGATATCACCCGTTTTGAGTACACGAAGAAGAACAATAAAGATAATGGTCCGGCTTTAGTTGGAATTGAACTTCAGCAAAAAGAAGATTATGAGCCTCTTATTAGACGAATGGAAGAACAGGGCGTACGTTATATGGAAATCAATCACAATCCAACATTATTCAATTTATTGATCTAAAAGGGGTATTGAAAATGAATTTAGAAAAAAAGAAGTCAGGTGAAGAAGAAATAGCAGAACTGAAAGAGCTTGTGAAAGAATTGCACGGTTCCATCCATCAACTGCAAGCAGAAGTGCAGCAACTGCGGCATGAAAGACCAGTTGTACAAATGAAAAAGGGAATTGAATGGACGCCAGCAATGATTGGGCAAGTTGGAGGTTTAATTTTAGGTGCTCTTGCAGTTATAGGTATCTTTTGGTGAAGAAGAAAGGTTTGCAGCTCATGCTGCAAACCTTTTCTACATTAAATAACGTAAATAAATATACACGTGTGATAAAAGTAGGGCAACAATGGTTAATGGTAACCCGATTTTTAAGAATTCCATGTAAGAGAAACCGTATCCTTCCCGTTTTGCAATTCCTGCTACAACGACATTGGCAGAGGCACCAATTAGCGTACCGTTTCCTCCTAAGCAAGCTCCAAGAGATAATGCCCACCATAGTACTTCAATTTGCGGAGAATCCGGTGAAAGTCCAAGTCCGCTTGCTAAGTTTTGAATAAGCGGAATCATTGTTGCTACAAACGGAATGTTATCAATTGTGGCAGAAGCAGCACCAGATACCCATAAAATTAAGATGGATGCATAGCCAATATCTCCATTTGTTACATCCAATACTTTCTGTGCAAGTGAGGAAATAAGTCCAATATCAACAAGTGCACCGACAAGAACGAATAAACCTGCAAAGAAGAAAATTGTTACCCATTCAATATGAGCAAATACATTTTCTATCTCGTGTTCTTTTACACCGATTAGCATTAAAAGGACAGCACCAGTCATCGCAATTACAGCAGCATCAACATGAATAATAGAATGAAGAATGAATCCAAGTATTGTTAATCCTAAAATCGATAAGGACTTAACGAGTAAGCTGCGATCACGAATGTAGTCTTTTTCATTTAAAGACATCAGTTTCTGAATTTGTTCGTCGGTTGTTTTTAATTTGTTGCGATACATAACATATAAAATAAGTAATGTAACGGCAGCAATAATGGCAACAATCGGTGCTAAATTCAGTAAAAACGCATTAAAATCAAGATGCTTATTTGCAGATCCAATCATAATGTTTGGCGGATCACCAATAAGTGTCGCTGTTCCGCCAATGTTAGAGAATAATACTTCTGAAATTAAATATGGAACAGGAGCTACCTTTAAAATACGTGTAATCGATAATGTAACTGGTACGACTAATAAAACGGTTGTTACATTATCTAAAAAGGCAGAACCAACTGCGGTTAAAAGGGATAGGAGCAGTAAAATTCGAATTGGTTTTCCGCCGGCTGCTTTTGCAGCTTTAATAGCCACATATTCAAAGACACCAGATTGACTTGTAATATGTACGAGAATCATCATCCCAATTAATAGAGTAATGGTTTCCCATTGAATATGTGTAGTAAAGGCAGTATGTAAGTCTACAATTCCCATAATAACCATAATTGCAGCCCCAAGCAAAGCAATGACAGCACGGTTAATTTTTTCTGAGATAATAAAGCCGTATGTTACTAAAAATACAGCAATGGCAAAGTAATATTGCCAGTTTGCAACTTCATGTGCTGAATGTTCCAATGTGTTCACCTTCTTTTTTAATATCCTATACATAGTTGTGTATAAAATTGTCGAAATACATTCCTCTGCATAAATTTCATTGTAGCAAATTCGCATACAGAAAGAAATGAAAATACAGAACACACAAAAAAAGATATGTAATTTCACATACCGTATTAAATATAAAAAATAAAAAGCAAAAAAATAGGCAAAGTAATCATTGTCCTCTATTATAAGAGATAGCAATTTACATTATTTTTTCGTAAACTGATTAAAAGAGGTGAAATCCGATGGAAATAATTACAGATACTTCTGTCGTACAAAACGAAATTGAACGTTTTCTAAATAATGATGTATACCTTCATTTAGAAACAACGAACGGTGCATATGCTTCGCATGTAAATGAAAAAACGATGACAGTTGGGGCATTTGTGCGTAATGCAGTAATTCGCTTTGAACGCGGTAAAATTACGGGAACGAATCCATACCGTATTGGTTTAAAAATGGAGCACGGCTGGGTATATGCAGAAGGTGTGACACATTGGGAAAAAGATGAAAAAAATCGTCTGTTATTAGCAGGTCATGATGAAAAAGGGCGTCTAGCAGTTGCGCTGCAATTAAGTTTAACGCCATTTGCATAAGGAGTGAGATTATGGAAAGACACGTACTTGTAGTATTTCCGCATCCAGATGATGAATCATTTGCAGCGGGAGGAACAATTCGTCAATATCGAAATAATGGAATACCTGTTACGTATGCTTGCGGAACACTTGGGCAAATGGGACGTAATATGGGGAAAAATGTATTTGCAAATCGCGAAACGATTCCAAGCATTCGAAAGCAGGAATTAGAAGAAGCTTGCCAGGCAATGGGAATTGAAGACTTACGTTTACTTGGCTTCCATGATAAAACATTAGAATTTGAAGATGTTGACTTTGTAGCAGATAAAATTGAAGAAGTGATTCGTGATGTGAATCCTTCCTTAATCATCACATTCTATCCAGAGCACGGTGTACATCCAGATCATAACGCATTTGGACGCGCAGCTGTTCGTGCGGTAGAACGTATGCCAAAAGAAGAACGTCCAGTTATTCATGCAGTGGCGATTACGAAAAATCGTGAGGAAGTATTAGGAAAGCCAGATGTAATTAACAATATAAGTGACGTATTAGAGCAAAAGCTAGCAGCGCTTCGTGCGCATCGCTCACAAACAGAAGCGATGTTAGAAGAGATGGAAGCAAAGCTAAAAAAACAAGACCCAGCGACATTAAAATGGTTACAAGGTGAACAATTTTGGACGTATAAATGGGAATCATAAGCTAGAAAAAATAAGTTTTCTAGCTTATGATACATAACGAGATGCTGCAATTATGGCATCTCGTTTTTTGTTAGATAGGCACATTTATCTAATCCCTCTCATACAATACAAGCGAATTGTAGAAAGAGGAGGTAATAATCATGGATTATTCACACGAAGATGTGCATGGAGACTTTCGAAATGGTTATCAGTTGAGCGGAGAAGTGGTTTCTAGTGTTGATCCGTATGTTGTGCAAACGTTACAAATGATTGTTGGGAAAAATGTTGTCGTGGATACAATGCGTGGTAGCGTGCATGGCGTATTAAAAGCTGTCAAACCAGATCATATTGTAATTGAAGAAAAGGATACACCTTTCTTTATTCGAATGCAGCAAATTGTTTGGGTAATGCCGGAATAATAATACACATGAAACAACCTTTATCTTTCATACATCAGTAATGATGGCAATGATGAAGATAAGGGGGCTTCATACTGATGATAAAACGAATTGACAAGTTGATTATCCCACTCCCTGACCCGAAGTATGCTGATGCAAACGCAGCGGCTGCGGTGCAAGAATTGTTAGGCGGCCGTTTTGGTGAGATGTCGACACTAAATACCTATATGTTCCAATCTTTTAACTTTCGCGGTAAGAAAAAGTTAAAACCGTTTTATGATTTAATTGCCAATATAACAGCGGAAGAATTTGCACATGTTGAATTGATTTCAAATGCAATTAATCTTTGCTTAACTGGAACAACGCATGCGGGAGATCCTGATATTGGAACAATGAAAGCTGCGAAAGATAAACGTAATACGCAGCACTTTATTTCAACCGCACAAACTACCCTTGTCGGTGATTCAATGGGAAAAGCATGGAGCGGAGATTATGTGTTTAATAGCGGAAACTTAATACTAGACTTATTGCATAACTTTTTCCTAGAATGCGGAGCACGGACAAACAAAATGCGTGTTTATGAAATGACAGATCATCCAACAGCGAAAGAAGCAATTGGATATTTACTTGTCCGCGGCGGCGTTCATGTTTTGGCATACGCCAAAGCGTTAGAAGTAGCAACAGGTGTTGATGTGGCAAAAATGCTCCCAATTCCAAACTTATCTAACAAAGTATTCGATGTGGCAAGACGCTTTGAAGATCAAGGTGCCCACTTAAAACTGTACCGTTTTAGTGATAATGATTACACAGACTTAAATAAAATTTGGAAAGGAAAGCACCCGGAAGATGGGCAACCGCTTCAAGTTATCGATGGCCCCCCACAAGGTGCGCCAATCCCAGACTTAGATGAATTGCCAGAAGAATTTGCCCCAGGGATATCACAGGAAGATTTCTTTGAAATTGTGAGAAGATTACAGAGATCGGCTGGGTTGTAGGGGAGAGTGTTTGAAAAAAATCCTAACATCTGTTACTAGTGTCAGATAAATTATCATGCTTTATTTTGAATGAAAAAACCGATGTGAATTGGTTTTTTCATTTTTTTGTATTTGTTGATTTTTAATGAATTAAAAATAGCTACGAAAATCATAAGTGTATCGAAAGATGATGTATACCAGAAAGTGAAGTTCAGCGCATTTTAAGCTTGAACACGTAACAAACTATAGCTATACATGCTCATGTTTCATCGAACAAAAAGGAGATTTAGAACGTCGGATTCAAAATGTACAATAAAAAATGGAACATATGAATTTCGAATTGGCTCACATTTTTTCAAACGTTACATTAGGTGAGCATAATTCACGCTGCTGCATCATATAAATTTAATAGCGTCTATGAAAATCATAGAAGTTATTCCAAGTAAATTTATATAACGAGAGGGGGAGTATAAATGAATAAAACGCTTTCTACAAAATTAGTTGTTGCAATTGGAATCGGTTCAGCAATATACGGTGTATTAGGATTATGGGGATTTTCCATTGCACCGAATACTTTCATTAAACCAGCGCTGGCTTTATTAACGATTTTCGGTGCTATCTTTGGACCAATTGCAGCTTTATTAATTGGACTAATCGGTCATACAATCACAGATGCCATTGCTGGCTGGGGCATTTGGTGGGGCTGGGTGTTAAGCTCAGGAATCATTGGTTTATTTATGGGATTTGTCCAAAAGCGCTCTACATTTAGTGTGAAAAATGGAACGTACAGTAAAGGGGATATTATCCACCTTTCTATTACAGGTGTAATTGGTATTCTTTTAGGAATCGTCTTTGCAGGTGTATTTGACATTCTCATTATGGGCGAGCCGTTCGATAAGATTGTTATCCAAGTAGGCGGTGCGATTATCGCAGATGTTCTCGTGTTTTTCATCCTCGGTTTACCAATTGTGTTAGGACTTGCAAAAGCCAATAAAAAGAATACTCAATTAAAGATTGAGAAGTAGGAATATACATATGAAACCGATTATTTCTTTTGAAGATTTCACATTCCAATATAAAAACGTAGCTGAACCGACGATACAGGATATTACCTTTCATATTTATCCTGGCGAAAAAGTGTTAATCGCTGGGCGAAGCGGATCAGGAAAATCTACATTAGCTCATTGTATCAATGGGCTCATTCCTTTTTCTTATGAAGGGACAAGTACAGGAAATCTTTCTGTATGTGGTATTGACCCTAGACATACGAGTATATTCGAGTTAAGTCAACGCGTAGGAACGATTCTACAAGACCAAGATTCCCAATTTATCGGATTAACAGTTGAAGAAGACGTTGCGTTTGCAATGGAAAATGATTGTGCGGAGCAAAGGGAAATAAAACAAATTGTAGAACGTTCACTTAAAGAAGTAGACATGATCAAGTTTCATTCATATAGCCCTCACGATTTATCAGGGGGACAAAAACAGTCAGTTTCTCTAGCGGGCATACTAACTACAAACACTGAGATTTTGTTATTTGATGAACCTTTAGCGAATTTAGATTCTGTAAGCAGCCAAAAAGCAATCCAACTTATGAAAAAGATTCATAGACAAACGGATAAAACGATCATCATTATTGAGCATCGCATTGAAGAAATGCTCGATCTCGACTTAGATAAAATCATTCTTTTGGAAAATGGCCGCATCGTAGCAATCGAAGCACCGACTGATATATTACAGACAAATGTTTTACAAAAAGTAGGGCTAAGGGAGCCTGTATACATAGAAGCATTAAAAACATTGGAATATCCATTCTTGAATGAAGAAGTTTATCCAATAGAAAATATTAATTCTCATATATTACATGAAACGTTATCAAAATGGATGTTACAAAACCCAATACATACAGCAATGTCCGAAAAAGAATGTATATGTAAAATAGAAAATGTAGCGTTTACATATCCAAACAGTAATTTTGCATTGAAGGATGTATCTATGTCTATATACAAAGGTGAAGTACTCGCTCTTTTAGGAAACAACGGTGCTGGAAAATCAACATTTGCTCATATTATGACGGGAATGAAAAAAAAACATCAAGGTAAAATTCTTTTAGAAGGAACTGATATTACAACATGGTCAATCCGGAAGCGGGGAGAGGCCATCGCTTATGTGATGCAAAATCCTAATCACATGATTACACAAGCAACTGTTTGGGAAGAAGCTGCATTTGCTTTAAAACTGAAGAATGCTTCAGAAGAAATGCAGAAAACAGTAGAAAATGTATTACAAATTTGTGGTTTATATCCATTTCGAAATTGGCCGGTACAAGCATTAAGTTATGGACAAAAAAAGCGTTTAACGATAGCCTCAATTCTTGTTACAAATCCCAAACTTATTATTTTAGACGAACCAACTGCAGGACAAGATTATTTTCACTACAAAGAGTTTATGATGTTTATACAAAAATTAGCGAAACGTGGAATAGCTTTTTTATTCATTGCACATGACATGAACTTAGCGCTAGAATACGCAAATCGGGCGATTGTACTACATAACGGAGAAATCATTGCAGATGATGCAGTAACTACCGTGTTGGCAAACGAGCGTATTTTAAAGCAGGCAAACCTCCGTGAGAGCTCACTTACTGGCTTAGCGAAACATGGGAATATACCAATTCCACAGCTATTTGTTCAATCTTATATGGAAGCAAGGAGGGGGATCATTCATGAGTAAAATGGGGACACTATATATAGAAGGCAAATCATATTTCCATCGTATGGATGGCGCTGTAAAACTAATCCTATTTATTATATGGATGATTCTCACATTCCTATTCTTTGATTTTCGTATTTTATTATGCTTATTTCTAATCGGATGCATACTACTAGGCATCGCAAAAATTCCAACGCGCAGCATGTTGATTATTTTTAGTGTTATTTTCACATTTAGTATTTTGAATTCCATCATGATTTTACTCATTACCCCAACACATGGATCGGAGCTAACCGGTACATATACGTCACTTCTCCATATTGGCTATGCAACTATTACACTAGAAACTCTTTTTTATGCAATGACACTATCATTAAAATATTTTACCTTATTACCGTTTACACTTATTTTTATTTACACAACACACCCGAGTCAATTTGCAAGCAGCTTAAACAAAATTGGACTGCCTTATAAAATTGCTTATGCAGTTAATATTGCACTGCGCTACATTCCGAATATACAAACGGAATACGAACTCATTAAACATGCACAGGAAGCAAGGGGAATTCCATTTCATAAAGGAGAAGCAACTCTTTTTCAACGCATTAAAAATCGAATGACGATTTTTTGGCCGCTTGTGATACATTCATTGGATCGAATTGATACTGTTTCGAATGCTATGGATTTACGCGGTTTTGGAAAAAAGGAGAAGCGAACATGGTACTATAGGACGAAAATGCAGCCTCTTGATTATATGGCTATTCTTATTGGGATTTGCATTTTGATTATTGCTATTTATTTGAAACTCACAATTTTTTATTCGTTTTGGTATCCTTTATGAGCATTAAATGAATATTTGGTGGCTTGCGTATAATAGATGACAAACGAAGATAGGGTATTATCCAAGTCAAAGAGTACTAGTTTTATATCTTGTAACATGTGCTTGCTCCTTTTAAGTCCTCCTTTTTAAAGAATTAATCGAGTCTATTAATGCATTCTTTACTTTGATTTTAGTATAATTGATATAGTTATCAGTAGGAAATAATTTCAAAAGGGGGAGTTGGTTTTGGAAAGAGTTAACGTGGTTTCAGCTTTAATTTATGATGATAATGAGAATATATTAATAGTAAAAAACATAAAGGGTGATTCTTTTTATTGGAGTCTTCCGGGCGGAGCAGTTGAGGGAGAAGAAACTTTAGAACAGGCTATAATCCGTGAAGTAAAAGAAGAAACGGGATTTAACGTTGTTGTTACCGGGTTGAGTTCCGTTAGAGAAATGTTCTTCGAAGAAAGAGGTCATCATGCTTTAATCATTACTTTTCATACAAAGATTATTGATGGTGAAATAAACATTAATGATCCTGATAATGATATTATAGAAGTAAGATGGGCAGATAGTGAAAGGGTAAATGAATTAATGCCATCCTTATATGAGAGGCTAAAAATAAATTCTGATACTAATAAAACACCGGCTTTTTATGCATTTGAAGGTACCAAATAAAATCGAGAAAAGGTTTTATTATTGATAAAAGAGTAGGATACATAGGGATTTTGTTATAAACATAAGAGAATCGTTCCTTTTGATTGGTTTGGTTGTGGTGACTTGATTATATCAGAAAAAGGCGATTTATATAGTGAAAGAGGCTGTCCCAAAAGTTTTACTTTTGGGACAGCCTCTTTCACTATATAAAGGGGAGTGGAACCTATTTTACACCAACTGCATCATATGACTGCTTCACAGCTGCCACTTCTGCAGAGTTTGCGCCGTATAAATCAGCTGCTGCTTGTACTAAGGCAGCACGCGCTTGACTAAAAGTTGCAGATTCAGTTAAGTATACTGTATTTGCACGATAGTAAATTGCACCTACTTTATCTTTACCAACGCCATTCACTGTTACACCATAATGTGTACCGCCATTTGCTAATAAGTAAGCAGCTTTATTGATAATACCGCTATTTGTATGAACGCCGCCATTATCGCTCGTTCCAGTATAACGTTTAGAGTAATGATCTGGGTCACCATATTTTGTTGGATCGCTCATAGAACGAAGCGCATCCCCAGCTTGACCAGGCGTATAAATATCTTCACCAACTTCCCAATCTGGATTACGGTTATCATAGTATTCTATTAATGTTCCAAAGATGTCAGAGAATGCTTCATTTAACGCACCAGACTCATTTTGATAAATGAGGTTTGAACTATATTCTGTCACGGCATGTGTTAACTCATGTCCGACAACATCGATACCACCGGAAAATGCAATAAATGTAGATCCATCTCCATCACCATAGACCATTTGCGATCCATTCCAGAAGGCATTGTTATAATTTTTGCCATAGTGAACCGTAGATTTTAACGGTGCACCAGCATCGTTATAAGAATTGCGGTTAAAGGTGTTTTTGTAATAATTATATGTTACACCTGCATAATAATGTGCATCCACTGCCGCTGCATCGGATTTAGCATTAAAGACGTTATCTGTATCTGCCCATAACGTTCCCGGCAATCTTGTCCGGTTGTTCCCGTTGTATGTGTAAATTGTTGCACCGCGTGTATTATCTTGTAAATAATAACTAGATCCAGAGAGTGTTGTATTAATAGACTTTGTATCGCCTAATACCCCTTTACCGGTTCCTACTGTACTTGTACCTGTTACAGGTTTACTTGGAGCCGTATTGTCATTTGTTGCATTGTGGATTGTATTATATTTGTTTAAAACTTTACCGCTATCAGCTTCAATGAAATAATAATAGTTTCCTGGCTCTGGATCTAAGAAATTCAATTTTACAACATATGCATATGTTGTTTCCTCACCATTTTGATATACATATAAGTCCGCAGACGGCTCTACTTCATATTTTGGGGTAAATCCTAAATCTTTTTGTGCGATTGCAATCGCTTTTTTTTCTTCAATTTTATTTTTGTTCTTCAATTTCTCTTTCTTATCTAAATCAGGTGCAACTGTTCCTGATACAACCTTTAATACACCATCTTTCCCAACATGAGCTACTTGAGTAGATCCCCATACTGGTACACCTTCATATATTTGCTGTAAACGGATAACTGTTGCTTCTCCAACAGGGTCTTTTATAATCTTTTGTACTTTAAAGGATTCTTCTGCACTTTTTTCGCCTAGTTTATAATCTCTTTTAGCAGTGTTTAAATAATCAAATACAACAGATTCTGCCTTCTTTCCTGATGCACTTGTTAGATTGCCCGATACAAACTCTGGAGACTGTACCGTCTCATTATATTTCTTTGTGGAAAGTACGTTCTTTGAATCTGCAAACGCAGAGCTTGTCCCTCCAAATGTTGTCACTGCCATTCCAGCTGCTAACACAAGTGCTAGACTCTTTTTCTTCATCATTTTTTCCCCCTAACAAAAATTTTTAAAAAGAGAGTAGCTTAATGGTAGCATTAAGTTTCTATTATTAGAATACTGAAAATTCAAATAATTTATTTCTCAAGTTTTCTAGAATTTTGATGAACAATTTAAAAAGAAAAGCTGACTCGAGAAGTCGTTTTTCAACAATATTTGATTCAGCTTCTTTATTGTTTAAGTATCTATTAAGATTGATTAAAATCCTTTAAGAATGATAAAAAATGAAATAAACTCAATCTACTTTTAGGTACTAATTGTTGCTTTGAAATAAAGTTTGATTAAAACGTAGCTACAAACGTTGATTTAATAACAAAAAAACGCTCATTTTGAAAAAAGATTGATCAAAATGAGCGTTTTTTATTTCAGTTGGATATAAGTTTTTATAAAAAAGTTTGATTGAAAATCACTTAGAATTCTTTAATTGGAAGAGGAAAAGTATTGCAAATTTTTTACAAAAATCGTGACTTTATTCAAAACATCGCGTCTTTTTTATAAACGTCGTAACTTTATTTTAAAGCCACAATATCCCGAATGTGATTTCCATTTATTGGATAGATGGCGGTAAAATCGTTAGATGCTACCTCAACCCCATCGCTATCAAGCTAAGTTAAATTTGTATCTATATAATCAAAAAAACGCTATTCTTTTTGTAGAAATATACAGAAAGGATGGGGTTTTTGTATGAATTTATCGATTCAAGATGAGTTTCATTTATTCGCTGAAGAACTACAGCGGTATCTATCTCCACATATCCTCCAACAACTCGCACAAGAGACAGGTTTTGTAAAACGTAAAAGCAAGTATGGTGCACAAGATTTGGCTGCTTTATGTATTTGGATAAGTCAACATGTAGCAAGCGATTCTCTTACTCGATTATGTAGTCAGCTTTATGCAAATACAGCTACACTTATGAGTCCAGAAGGACTTAATCAACGTTTTAACCGATGTGCTGTTTTATTTCTACAGCGTGTATTTTCCCTTTTAATCAAAAGCAAACTAAACGATTCTTCTCAAATCTCGAACCAATACATTTCTTATTTTCAACGTATACGTATTTTAGATGCTACTATTTTTCAAGTACCCAACCATTTAGCTCCTATTTATCCTGGTTCAGGAGGATGTGCACAAATAGCTGGTATTAAGATTCAACTAGAGTATGATTTACATAGTGGGAAATTCCTCAATTTTCAAATGGAACCAGGTAAAAATAATGATAAAACCTTTGGTACAGAAAGTTTGGATACCTTACGACCAGGAGATTTATGTATTCGAGATTTAGGATACTTTTCTCTAAAAGATTTAGACCAGATGGATCAACGAGGGGTATTCTATATTTCACGGTTGAAATTAAATAATAGAGTACATGTGAAAAATGAATCTCCAGAATTCTTTCGGGATGGGACAGTAAAAAAGCAATCTTTATATGCTTTACTTGACCTTGAACATATCATGCATCAGATAAAACCAGGAGATACTTATGAAATTCGAAATGCCTATGTTGGACAACAAAAATTACCCTCACGAGTTGTAATATACAGACTCACATCAACTCAAGTTCATAAACGTAGGAAACAGCAAACTTATGTTGAAAAGAAAAAAGGGGTTACATACTCTGAAAAAAGTAAACGTTTAACAGAAATCAATGTTTATATTACCAACATCCCATGGGAAATTGTTCCGATGGAACATGTTCACGAGATTTACTCTCTACGTTGGCAAATAGAGATTGTATTTAAAACATGGAAATCTCTTTTTGGTATCAATCATTGTCACAATATTAAGCGAGATCGTCTAGAATGTCATCTTTATGGACAGTTAATCGCTATTTTTCTTTGTTCTTCCACTATGTTCAAAATGCGACAGCTGTTACTACAGAAAAAACAAAAAGAATTAAGTGAATATAAAGCAATTTATATGATTCAAGATCATCTGTACTTAGTATATGAAGCTATACAACAAGACACCCAAGAAGTATCAAAAATTTTCCTTCGTCTGTTTGACCTCTTACAGAAAAACGGACGGAAATCCCATCGATATGAGAAAAAGACAGTCTTTGATATTTTAGGCGTTGTTTATCAGTGCACTGTATCCAATCTAAAGCAGAAAACTGCATAACCTTTAAAAATACACCTTATCAAGGTTTATTTGGAATGCGTATTTTTAAAAATAAATAAACAAAATATCAAGCATGTAGGCAATAAGAACGGAAGTTCATGGAATACCCATCCTTAGCTTGATGGGCATGTACCTCAACCCCTATTTGGTGCAATATTAATGACTAGAGATTACAGGATTCGAATCTCTAGTCTATTTATCTTTTTTAAGACACGAAATATTAATAATATTTAAACATTTACTTTATATTTACTTTACAAAAATATCTTACGCTTTTAATTAACAAATACTTTTTGATTGTTAAATTTCTAGATTAAAGGTGTGAGAGACTTTGAAAAAAATAGTAGTTGGGTTCGCTGCGTTATTTTCCTTTATCACATTAATGTTTTTGCCTATTAAGGCATCTGCCCACACTGATAACAGTGAAGGGTATTCGAAAATTACAATGGATAGGGATAAGCTTCATGTAGAATTGCAGCTTGATTTTTTCGAACTGGGGAGGCTGATTGATTTTGGTGTTAGTCCAGGGGATCGGGAAGAGATGCTGAATACAGCATTAGAAAAACATCGTGATGCTGTAGCTGAATACCTTGATTCCCATGTTGAGGTATTCACTGATGGAGCGAAAGCAAAAGGCTCCGTTAATTCAACAAAGATTGAACGCAGGGTGGGACGGGAGTATGCCAAAATTGGGCTTGAATTTCCAGCTCCTTCAGCCAAATCTTCCATTCAAATACATTATAGTGTTTTCTTCGATGACAATGATACGATGCATCGAAATATCGCTTCATACGACTTAGAAAATAAAAAAGGCCAATTTATTTTCAATGCAGAAGACAGGGAACTCAACGTCGGAAAGGATAGCGCGGCAGGACAGTTTTTCCGCTTTGTTCAACTCGGTTTCCACCATATCATGATCGGCTATGATCATATCCTTTTTGTTATAGCACTCGTATTTGGAGCCCGCCGAGTAACGGACGTTCTAAAAGTAATTTCTGTATTTACCTTAGCCCACAGTATTACTCTTGGCTTAACAGCGTTAAAATTGATTCACTTCCCTGCAGCCATTGTCGAACCGCTCATTGCTCTAAGTATTGCATTTGTAGCAGTAGAAAATTATTTTGGCTTTTCATCAAAATATCGATTTGCAGTTGTATTTGGGTTTGGACTTATCCACGGGATTGGTTTTGCTGGTGCTTTACAGCTTGCTAACGACGTGACCTGGAGATCACTGTTATCGATTTTGTCATTCAACGTTGGTGTAGAAGCAGGACAAGCCTTAATTATTCTGATTTTATTTCCTTTACTTGTTTATATCCGCAGGTTTCAATGGTCCACTGTCGTACAGGCAGCAGCGACGGCTGGTATTTTTGGAATCGGGCTGATTTGGTATTTCGAGCGTTTCTTCGCTTGATAAAATAACTAAGCTTTTAAGGTGGTGGTACGAACATTACTTATTGGGGTTCAAATTATCGGGGGAATTTATATAAAAAATCAGGAGGAGAAACCATGAAGCCAATAGAAGCCAAAGGGAAAAATATAAAACAAAAACTTAAACCTGTTGCTGCAGTTGTAATGTGCGGCCTTGCTTTTGCTGCTGTAGTTAAACCAGTTGTAGCGGAAAATCCTACAGCAACTATAAAGGGTACAGTCTTCGCTGACAAAAACGGAAATGGGAGCCGTGATGGGAACGAGGAGGGCATTCCGCATGTTTCCGTATCTGACGGTAAAAATATAACGGTTACAGATGATCAAGGAAACTATACGTTAACGATTGATGCAGATAGACGTCAGGACGATATTGTTTTTGTAACAACCCCAAGTGGATACAGCGTACCGACTGACAAAAACAAAACACCGCAGTTTTACAGACAGCTTGGCAATGTGCAGCCTGGGGAAACAAAGGAGCAAAACTTTGGTCTCCTACATACGCCGGAAAGCAGCAATCCTAATTTCAGCTTTGTCAACATTGCCGATGTTCACGTCCAGGCAGGTACTGCAAATAATCGTGAACGCTTCACAGATCAGTTAGCACAAATCAATGAATCAACCGGAAATCCGGCATTCATCGCCGTAAGCGGGGATTTGACCAACCGGGCAGACCCAACAGAATTCCAGGATTATACTGCGAGTACAGCAACATCTTCTCTCCCGGTTTATCCGGCAGTTGGGAACCATGATTTTGGGCCGGGAACGGATTATCAAACGAGAATTAACCGTTACCGTACTTATCTTGGACCGGAGTGGTATTCATTCGATTATGGCAATAGACACTTTGTAACATTAGAAAATGTATTGGGTTTCAAAGAAACTGATCAATTCGAGTGGTTAAAACAGGATCTTGAACTGAATGCAAAAGACAAAGAAGTTGTTGTATTTGTTCACAAACCGATGAATACTCCAGAAACCCCGACGCCAGAAAATACGAAGCAATTTATTGATCTTCTTAGCCAATATCATACGCGCTTGGTGATGGTAGGACATACTCACGTCAATGATGTAGCCCAGGACACAATTCCAGGCGCTAACCATGTGACAACCGTTTCTAGTGCCTATACGATTGACCAGATGCCGAACGGATTCCGCATGGTTACCTTCCAGGGAGACAAGCAGGAAGAGCAATATAAAATGTATGACGTGAAGCAAAGCGCGGCGATTGTTCATCCTGCAGCAGGCAGCGAAGTTCCACAAGGAAAAATGGACATTTTGGTAAATGCCTATAACACAACAAGTAACGTCACTAAGGTTGAATACCGTATTGATGGCGGTTCGTGGAGAAAGCTAAAGCAAAGCAGCGGTATGGCCTGGTATGATCAATGGGATGCTGGAAAAGCAGACAAAGGTCAGCATGCCATTGAAGTTAGAGTAACAGATGATGGGGGCAAGACTTGGGTTAAAAATAATACGTTTAGCATTGTTGATAATGAAACTCGGATTAAACCGAAGAAGGGAACAGACTGGTCGATGTTCCACGGCAATGCCCAGCATACCGGGGAGGCAAAAGATACACTTGCAGCTGGTCTGAGCCTTGACTGGACATACCGTACACCTGGAACAATCCTTACTTCGTCACCTGCCATTTCAAATGGTGTGGTTTATATTGGTACACGTGATGAAAGCGGTAATGAGCATCACGCTATCCATGCAGTTGACCTTGAGACAGGTAAAAAGCGGTGGGAAGTAAAAGCAGACGCACAGGTACAAGCTTCGCCTGCTGTTGCAGACGGAATTGTATATGCTTCGTCGATTCGCGGTACACTTTATGCCATGAATGCAGAAACCGGAGAGGTAATTTGGGAAAAGACTGTTGGGAAGGATGAAGTACAGCGCGCTTGGATGTACTATTCTCCAACGGTAGTAGATGGAGTAGTCTACCAGGCATACAGCACAGGCAGCGGCGGTAAAATGATGGCTCTTGATGCCCGCACAGGTGCAGAAATATGGAATGTTCCTTTAGCTGGCGGCTGGATTGTAGAATCCACTCCTGTCGTTCAGGACGGGAAAATTTATGTTGGAGGAGATGGCGGCTGGCTGATCTCACTTGACGCTTCAACCGGTAAAGAATTATGGAGGAAAAAACCTGCTGGTGGCTGGATGCACTCTATGCCTTCTATCTCGGATGGACGGATATATATGGGGTACGGCGGCGGATTGCTGGTTACTCTTGATGCAGCTACGGGCAAAGAGCTATGGCGTTACAAGAGCCCGGATTCATCCTATATTGCTGGCGGTACAACTGGATCCTCTCCTGCAGTAGCGGCTGGAGTGGTGTATATGGGATTCCCGGATGGAAACGTAGCTGCGTTCGATGCAGCCACTGGTACAAAGAAGTGGAGCTATCGCACGAAGGGTGGGATTATTTCTTCTGCGGCGGTTAGTGGTGAAACTGTATTTATCGGCTCGAACGATGGAAAACTTTATGCATTTGACAAATTAACCGGACAACCTTTATGGGAGCACGAAATAGGAGCATGGGTAGCTTCTTCCCCGGCTATTTCCGGAAATACGTTAGTTGTGGGAGCATTAGACGGGAACCTGTACGCCTTTACTCCAGGAGGAAAGGCTGCACAACGCTGGCCGAGACTATCTGGACAGGTAACGGACAGTGTAACAGGAGAACCGATTGGAGGGGCAACGATTGTTGCGACAGACAGCCAAGGAAACAGCCAGGTTTCTACAACAAATGCTGACGGACAATACCTTATCGGACTGCAGCCTGGCAAATATTCTCTTACAGCTAAACGCAGGGGCTATCAAAGCGGTGCGCCAGTTTCCGTAGAAGTTGCCAGCGGGGAAGTGAAAACAGTTGCATTTAAAATAAGTGAAATCACAGCACCTGTGGCAGGAATGTCCCTGGAAGCGCCGGATTTTAATGCTGGAAGCCCGCGGCTCGATGCCATGACGGGACAAACCTATCACTATATCATGAATAACCGCATCCAAGCGACGATTTCCTCACAAATTGGCGCTAATAACCTGGCAGGTACATTTCAGCCAGGCTGGCTTGGGGACATTGCCTTGCTTGATGACAACGCACTGGAAACGCTCGATTGGAGTGAATGGATCCTTTCACCGACAATGAACGATCCAAAGCGTCCTTGGAACCGTGATGGAGAGTGGCTGTCATTATCGAATATCGAAACGGTTGGCGATACCATTCAGGCATCCGGACAGGCACAAATAGATCCTTCTATTAAAGCTTCTGTTACGTATCGGGCACTTCCAAATGCACCGGTGGTAAAGTTTACGCTCGAATTGGAGAATACGGGTGAGAAGGATTTCAATGGTTATTTCCAATACCTGCTTGATCCAGACAGTGCAGATGACACAGCGTTTGTTCCAGGGATTACGAAAACAAATCCCGGCTTCATGACTTCAGGATGGACTGGAAACTATATTTATGACGGACCGAAAACTGCCATCTCCAGCCCTGCTCATGGAATTGCTTGGACGAAGGATCAGCCCTCCGGATTAAGTGCTTTTGGATATATCTTCGGAGCATCATTTGATGCTAGCATGAAAGCTGGCGAAAAACGTACGATTAGCTGGTATCATATTACGGACTATCCTGCCGACGGAAGCAATCCTGCAGCAAATATTGCTAAATGGGCAAATCAACTTGCTTCCATTGATCCGGATGTTGGTTTGGAATAAAGTTTGATCAGAAATGTTTTGCAAACCCTTATTTAGTGAGAACCGAAAAGAATCCATTTTGAAAAAAGATTAATCAAAATGGATTCTTTTCTTTTTGGATGAACTTTTCGTTTTATAAAAAAGTTTGATCAAAAATGCGTAAATATATAGAAAATAAAAAGAAGCTGATCATCTACATATAGTAGGTAATCAGCTTCTTTTTATTGTGAAATAGACTTTTTTAATGCCCTCTGTAGCTTTTGAATTAAGTTTGATAAAAAGTGTGTGATAACGTATTGCATCGCAACTTTTTTATAAACGTCGCGACTTTGTTTTAAACATCGTAACTATTTTATAAACATCATGACTTTATTTCAAAGCTACACTAATAGTTTTTTATGCATTTTAAAAGTCTGTGAAAGAAATTCAATAATAGTGATTCATGAATCATTTCCATAGCCTTAGATAGGAATCTTTACATTGTGTATAGAATATCCCAAAACAATCTTATTTTTTAGTTGAAGGAGATGTTGTAATGGAAGTAACTATTCGTCCCGTTCAGATACAGGATGCTAGTGCAATTCATCGTATTTGTATACAAGATGCAGTTTTGCCATATATGGTTTTCATGCCGAGTATGAGAGTAGATGCTATGGAAAATAGAATTCGTAACTTAGGACATAATCAATTTGAATTTGTTGCGGAGTTTGATGGTAATGTTGTTGGATTTGTAGGTTTAACGCAAGGACAAGGACGAAGATCGCATTCGGGAGATATATTTATCGGTGTAGATAGTGAATATCATAAAAAAGGAATTGGGAAAGCATTACTCACAAAAATTCTCGATCTTACGGACAATTGGCTAATGCTTGAAAGGATAGAACTTGGCGTTCTCGAAACAAATCCTGGTGCACAAGCGTTGTATGAAAAATTTGGTTTTATAGAAGAAGGAACAAAGAAGGGGAGTTTAAAAGCAAACGGTAAATTTATTGATGAAATTATGATGAGTCGCCTTCGTCAAAATGGTCTGGTTATGCAAGCGTGATTATTGTGTAATTACAATAAAGTCATAGACTAAACAAGAAAAAGGTATAGACTACATTCAAATCCTCATCATACTTTTTGAAAATATGATGAGGATTTATTTGTTTATGCTTTTTTCATTTATCTAAAAGCGAATGAATGAGGTGACTTCTTTGTTTAAATGGAACAAAGAAAAAAGTAATATAGCCTTCTGATGAAGTAAACCAAAATAATGAAATGATAGAGAAAACAACGTTTAAATACAAACGTTGTTTTTTATGTACTTTTCTTACAATTTGTCTTGTTATTTCTTAAAAGGTCATTTTATTTCAAATAATGTTGTAACAATAATACTGTATGATGCATAGCATAAAGTATACACTGTATGACATATAGTATATAAAAAATGAGGTGGGTGAATGAGTACATTATTGAATTCATTAACGACAGAGCTTAGGAGAGGAACGTTGACATTAGCCGTTTTAAGTCAATTACGAACACCCCAGTATGGATATTCACTTGTTCAGTTATTGGAGGAATCGGGCATTACCATTGAACAAAGTACCTTATATCCATTGCTTCGCCGATTAGAAAAACAGGAATTAGTGACGAGTAGTTGGGATACATCAGAGAGTAGACCCCGTAAGTTTTATGTTTTAAGTGAATATGGGTTAGAGATCTTTTTGCAGTTAAAAAAGGAATGGCTTAAGAATTCGAAAGAACTCTATAGCTTATTAAAAAAGGAGGAAGACGATGAATCTGATTGAGATTTATATACACGAAGTTACTCGGAGACTGCCTGAAAAAAATCGTGAGGATATTGCTCTAGAGTTACGGTCAACCATAGAGGATATGCTGCCTGATGATTACAGTGAAGAAGATGTAAAGGCGGTTCTTGAAAAATTAGGGAGCCCAGTCACAATGGCTAATGGTTATCGAGACTGGCCAACGCACTTAATTGGTCCCCGCTATTTTGATGGATATGTGACGCTACTAAAAATGAGTTTACCGATTGCCGCTGTCATTACGTTAATTTCGATGATTGCCATATATTCTATTGGGTATAGTGGAGAACAAGCGGTTATAAATATTGTTTTTAGTCTTATAGGCAAAGGAATAGGGAGCATCATTGAAGTAGGGATCCACGTATTCTTTTGGCTAACACTTGTGTTTGCTATTTTAGAAAGAGCAGATAAAGGAAGAGATGGGCAGCCATTAACAGTAAGCTTAAAAAAATGGACTCCTGATGATTTGAAAAATATCTCTTATGTCCCTAAGAAAAAAGCGATTTCAAAGGGCGAAGTATTTGCAAGTTTAATGTGGACTGCGATTTGGTCAACTCTTTATTTTTATGCGAATCATCTTGTAGGTGTATATGAACGCGGTAGAGACGGACTTGAATTCGTGACCCCAACTTTTAATCAGGAAGTTTTACATGGATATTGGCCAATCGTTCTTGTTGTAATTGGTTTCGAAATAGCATTAGCTCTTTATAAATTATTAAAGGGGCAATGGACAAAAGGAATTGCAATTTGTAATGCTGCACTCCAGCTTATCGCAACCATTGTATTCATTGTTATAGTAACAAATCCGAACGTGATAACCCAAGATTTTATTACGTATATGACTAATTTATTTACCATAACAGCTAATCAACTTGAAACATGGATAGTTGGCGGTGGAATTTTCATCTTTATTTTATTTACAGCAATCAGTGTATTTGATGGCTTCCGTAAGGCTAGAATTCGTTAATATATTTGCTTATTAAACTACCATTACGTACTTTAAAATCAGAATAATCATGTTGCTATTGTATCTTTGAAATAAAGTGGAACCGTTTTGAAAAAGATGAACTGTTTATAAAAGTTAAACCGTTTTTATGGTTAATTAAGAAACTGTTGAGTGATAATAGAGTTGTTCCGTTAAAGGGCCATAATATTGAATAAGAGATCACATAAAATCTGACTTTTTTATGCTAACAGGATTCTGAAAAAGCCAAAACGTTGATTCATCTACAATCTATAAAACTGTATAAACGATAAAATATGAATAAACACCAATCCCTTGAACCGTAAGGGATTGGTGTTTTTGCTCACTTCATATAGATTAGCTAGTATACAACAGGTATAAAATTTAATAAGGCATCTTTTAATATAAAAAGTGAAATCACTAATTTTTTATCGCGAACTAAGACTTACAACTGAGTCTATAATTTGGTCCCAGTCTTCACTATGAATCTCATGACCTGATCCATCAAGAGCCACTAATTCAGCATGGGGAATAGCTTTCGCAAGAGCAAGTCCATGCTCGTATGGGAGAGCTGGATCTTCTGTGCCATGAATAATGAGGACAGGTACGTTGATCTCACCCATTCTATCATAATACTCGCCTCCGCCTTGCAGCATGGCATGATTGAATCTGCTCGGCAGCTGTTTAGCTCGGGCAGCCTCTCTTTCCGCCAGTTTATATATTCTTACCTCCTCGTAAGGTTTGGAACCACATAAAGTTTTCCATCCACCCGCCAGATAGGAAATGACCGTCTCACGATTTGACCAATCTATGGAAGCACTTTTCGCATGGTAATCCAGTATGCTTTGATCCATTGGAGGCAGTTTTTTCATCTCAGTCCCGAACACACTTGATGCAATTAGGGTAAGCGTAAATATGCGTTCTGGATATCTCAGGGCAAGAATCTGACCGATCAAACCGCCCAGGGACATTCCAACGATATGGGCCCGCTCTATGGAATAAGCATCCAGGACTCCAACCGCATCGTCAGCCATGTCCGTTATTGTATAGTTAGAAGTCCCAGGTTCATAAGTGACGGATCGTCCCAAATCACGATGATCGTACCGAATGACAAATCTCCCCTGATCTGCAAGACGGAGGCAGAAGTCCTCATCCCACCAGTCTAATGAAGACATCGCTCCCATGATTAAAAGCACAGCAGGATCCTTAGGGTTTCCAAAACTTTCTGTACATATATCTACTTTATTTACTTTCAGTATCTGTTCACTCATGTTTTTACCTCCTTTTAAATGTTAAATGATTTGGAAATCATAACCATACTTATTTCTGTTAATATAGGGGTATTCCCTCCATACTAAAGTTTTCTTTACCCCTTTTATTTTTTATGCTGCTATGCATACTATTCCTTTTAATTCTAGGTATTTGAAAATTAATGTTTAATGGTTAGTACTTATAAAACTATTACATCGTGGAAACAATCTTCACCTACTAATGTGATTGATAAAACAATCTCTAAAACCGCAAGTTATGTTATTCCATTAAAGGGCCATTTAATGTAAGAAGAGAAATGAAAATCCATCTCTCTTTATGTCGTAGTTAACACAAACTGTGAATAAAATATTAAAAGAAAACAAGTGAACAAACTGATTTTTTTGAATGTAATGTTCGAAACTAAAATAAGTAGGGAGACGGTGCAGTGAGCGAAATAGATAAACGAAACAGATTAAGTAAAGAACCTTTTGCTTATCAAATAACGAAAAAAGGAACGGTAGTAATCTATTACGGAGGTAAACAAATTAAAATTGTAAAGGATAGAGAGGCAGAGCGTCTTATAGCAAGAATCAAAGAAGTTGAAGATAATATAACTGAAGTACAGTTATTGTTAGCTAAAATTACGGGTAACTTTAAACGTGGTAATGAGAAATTTGGTAAAAATAAAAGCAAATAAACTTAGCCTTTACTTCGTAGTTCGCAAACAATGTTGGATGGTTTAACAATCGGGTGCGTTACTGGAACAATGATAATGCGGTTTCTTCTTCAAGTAACGGGGACAAGTTAATGGAAGAAGCTATGTGAAAATATAAATTCATGTGTTGATGTTAAAATGTAATATACAAAATCCAGGAGGTGATTATATGGAAAAATCTATACATTATACGATTGAGCCCCCTGATAACTTTGAGCAATTACTGCCCCTATATGAATCTTTAGGATGGAATTCACTTAAATTAACAGTTAATGAATTGGAACAAATGTGTAATCAAAGTTGGTATGCAATATATGCTTTTGATAAGCAACAATTAGTAGGTATGGGACGTGTTATTTCGGATGGTGTAATTACTGGAATTGTATGTGGAGTGTGTGTGCTACCAAGCTATCAGTCTGAGGGAATCGGAAAAGAAATGGTGAATCGAATTATTCAACATTGTGAGCAAAATGGAGTAATTCCTCAACTTATGTGTGTAGAAAGTTTGGAAACATATTATGAAACTTTTGGATTTAAGAAATTTACCATTGGTATGACAAAGAATATAAATCGATAAATTTAAATTAATTTATTGTAGGGGCCTTGGCAGAAAAACTGCGATTTTCTGCCAAAACCCTTTGTAGAATTAACGGGTGCTCATATTGAATAAGCAATGATCTTCAACAATCGGGCGCTTTAATTGAAGAAAAGTTGAAATGGTCAAATATACAAAACCAAAAGAATCATACGACGAATTAGAAAAATTAACAGCTAATGCGGAAAAAGTATTACAATTGCTGCAATTACCTTATCGAGTAATTACATTATGTACAGCCAATATGGCATTCCCATCTGCAAAAACATATGATATTGAAGTATGGTTACCGAGCTATGGAACATATCGAGAAATTTCTTCTTGTTCAAACTGTGAAGATTTCCAAGCTTGCCGTGCAGGTATTCGTTTTGGTCGTACACAAGGAGCAAAACCAGAATTTGCGCATACATGAAATGGTTCTGGATTACGGTAGGGCACACAGTAGCAACGATTTTAGAGAATTACCAACAAGAAGATGGGTCAGTTATGATTCCGGAAGTATTGCGCTCATACATGGGTGGAAAAGAAGTTATTAAATAAGACAGAGTAAATATGAAAATAAAAAACAAGCCTCAGTAGGCTTGTTTCTTATTTTGAACAGATATATCTGTTCGATCAATGATTAAATTATATGTGAGTCCCATTAATACTAATAAACCTCCAACGATCTTACCAACCGATAGTTCATGTGAATTGAAAAAATCAATGATAATTCCCATACTTAATTGACCAATAAAAATGAGTAATGTCAAATAGAAGGAAGATATTTTAGGGATAATATAGTTTGATAATCCAATTACGATAACACCTACTAATCCTCCTAAATAAGCGAAAAACGGTATGGATTGCAATGTCGTGTAGGACATATTAAAAGATTCATTACTAAAAACTAAAAATAGAAAAGAAAAAGCTAGACCAGTGATATAGTTGAAAAAAGTACCTTGGAAAATTCCAATTTGAGTTGCTAAGTTTGCATTAATTACTCTTGCGATTACAATGGAACATCCAGCTAAAATGGCAATACATATATATAACATCATTTACCCTCCGTTAAAAAATATTCATGACAAAAATTCCAGAAGCAATAAGTAGTAGGCCGACCATTTTCTTTTTTTCAAACTTCACAACTTTCATTCCTAATAATCCGAAATGATCGATGATAATAGAAGTAATCGATTGACCGAGTAAGCCTAAAGCGATTGTTAAGGATACACCAAGCTCCGAAAAGCTAATATTGTTAAATAGTACGGTGAACACTCCAATAGCTCCTGCGCTATATAAGTAGAGCGGGATTCCTTTGTGAATCTTAATTTTAAATTTACCAACTAGTAAAATGATAATAACCGCAATTAATCCAACAATATGAATAAGAACGCTGGCGTTATAGTTTCCTATAACTTCTGCTAAGATGCCGTTTAATGGAAGCATAAGTGCGATAAAAGCACCAATAAGTGCGGAAAGTAATTTGTACATAGCGTTTCCTCCTTGCAATTTTAATCATAATTTATCATGATTGGATTAAGGGGTATTATGACATATGTCATAGTAAAGAGGGGATTTGGAGGATTTATGAAAAAAATATATGATCCGCATAAGTTAGATGAGTATATTCAAAAGAATAATATTGAGGGATTTTTCAGTAGCGATATAAAATCTGTTATGGAATTGTTGTTATTTAAAAAGAATGAATACATATGTAGAGAAAATGAAACGCTTTCTTACCTTTACTTCTTTGTAGAAGGAAAAGCGAAGGTATATACGACTTTAAGTAACGGTAAATCTTTATTATTAACTTTTTATAATCGATTTGAAGTAATCGGAGATGTAGAATTGGTCCGTTCTCAAAAAACTTTTTCAAATGTTCAACTGATAGAGGACTCATATTGCATTGGAATCCCACTAGAAAAAATTAGAGTACGTTTACTTCATGACGCAACTTTTTTAAGCTTTATTTGTGATTCTTTAGCCCATAAACTAGCTAGACTTGCTCAAAATAGCTCTATTAATTTACTTTATCCACTTGAGAGCCGATTAGCGAGTTACATTCTTGCGACAAGTGAAAAGGTTGAGGATAGAGAAAAAACAATGATATTTCAAGGGAATTTAACTGAAGTATCGGAGCTATTAGGGACGAGTTATCGACATTTACTGCGAACATTAAATACTCTTTGTGATAAAGGAGCGTTAGAAAAGAAGGGAAGTTATTTTGAAGTAATAGACGAGCCTTTACTGGAAGAGTTGGCGGCAGATGTTTATAAACAAAATTAAATATATGTTTGTAAGGAAAGCAGTGAGTAGGGTAAGATGATTTTTATTAATGATGAAAATACGATAAAAAATGAAATAAGTACGATCTTCCTTTAGAATAATGAAAAGCCGATTTTCCTTAACGTACAGGAAATCGGCTTTTTTCTTGTCGAAATTTGCTTAGCGTACAGTGGTCATGTATTTATTAAGAATAACGGAAGAATATATAGAAAATGCT
This sequence comes from Bacillus sp. GB_SG_008, assembly GCF_052038115.1. Lineage (NCBI taxonomy): Bacteria > Bacillati > Bacillota > Bacilli > Caryophanales > Bacillaceae > Bacillus > Bacillus sp. GB_SG_008. The sequence goes on from NZ_JBPZSK010000005.1 coordinate 313,262, forward strand.
ACATAAATAGGAAGTTTGATCAACTTAGGGGGGACAACCTTGTTCAATCGGATAGTAAAAGCTGTACCTAATTTATTTACGCTTGGAAATTTATTGTGCGGTGTTTTTTCAATTACCTTGAATATGAGTGGCTTTTTGGAAGTAGCCTCCATTTTTATTTTCTTTTCGGCTGTTTTAGATTTTCTTGATGGAAGGATTGCGAGAAAATTAAAAGTGAATAGTGAACTTGGCGTAGAATTGGATTCCTTAGCTGATATTGTTAGTTTTGGGGTTGCTCCTGCACTTCTATTTCATTCGATAGCAGCACCATCTATTTTAACTTCTTTGGCATTTATCCTTTTTCCAATGATGGGTGCTTTAAGATTAGCTAAATTTAGTGTTAAACCAACCATTGGATATTTTAAGGGATTACCTATCCCAGCTGCTGGATTACCATTGGCCGGTATGAGTTTGTTTTCATATAGTAATGCATGGATTACCTTAATCCTTGCTCTCTTAATGGTAAGTCCAATTAGGTTTAAAAAACTTTAATTTGGGTCCCGCTCCATTGCCATCAAGCCTTTATGGAATATCGTTTATTTGAGTAAGTATGATTTCAATGAGGAATTGCTAAAACATATTTCACTACTGGGATGGGAGCCTATAAACTTTCTTAGAGTAAAAAGTCAGCTCGTTTTATCGGAAAATGAGCAAGAAAACCCCACCTTCAAAACGCGCAGGGCATAGCCCGGTTTAAGGTGGGGATGAATTGCCATTACATTCATAAAAAATTTTTGGTATTGATACGAATGTATGTTCTTTTTTGGCGTTTTGTAGTATCATGAAGGAAAGAGGAGAAGGAGGTGAAAATCATGACGAAAGAAAAAGAATATGCAACCTATCAAATTTGGATTAAGCAAGGTCACAAATTGTACGCCTACTTCATGGAAATGTGTCAAAATGCAAAAAATCTCTACAATACAACGAATTTCTATATTCGCCAAGTATATACGGCCTTACATGCTGGTAAACCATTACAGCCACTTCAACAAGAAGTCCTCCATACATTACAAATGTACATCGAAACTATGAATGAAAATCAACTTCGTGCGTACCAAAAACGTGTGCAAAAACAGAAAGAAAAACCTGTAGAAGAACGGAACGAAATCAAGTGTAATTTGTTTGCATTCCCTACAAAAGAGAGATCATTCCTATCGTATAACTATCTAGATTGTTTGTTTAAAACAATGAAACAACAAGATTATATGAACTTGCCAGCGCAAACGAATCAAGCGGTTATGAAGAAGTTATATCAAAACTGGAAATCATTTTTTGCATCCATCAAGGCATATATGAAACATCCTTCCACTTTTACGGGTAGACCTCGCATTCCAAGATATATCAAATCATCTATGAAAGAAATTGTATTCACGAATCAAGTGTGTAAACTCCAAGATAAGTACATTCGTTTTCCAAAAACAAGCATAAGATTAAATGTCGGTAAATTGTTCGGATCTATCGAAAATCTCAAAGAGGTACGTGTTTCCCCTGCTTACGGGAAATTTAAAGTGGAAATTGTGACAGAACAGTCCGAGCCAGCACCTGAGTATGTTGACAACAATCGTTATATGAGTATTGACTTAGGGATTAATAACATTGCAACTATCACAACGAATACAGGGAACATCCCGCATAATCTACTCATTGAAATGATCACCTATAAGGCGAATCGACAAGGTATTGCTGTACAAGTAGTGGAAGAATCGTATACAAGCAAGGCTTCCTTTCTAAACAATGATGAAATCCCCACTTATGGTGAAGAGGACATTCCTGTATTCAGTGGAAAACGCATCAAACGTGGCTTGTACCGTACAAAACAGAATAAACTACTGAACGCCGATGTGAATGGTTCCTATAACATCTTAAAAAAAGCAGTTCCAAAGGCGTTTGCCGATGGAATAGAGGGGTTGTGCCATCAGGCAGCTGTGTCAACTCCACTCGTGTTAAGCATCTCTTGAAGGTGATACACGAAAAACCCCCACTTTAAGATCCGAAGGAGATAAGTGGCGGGAGTTTTCATATCGAAATTTACTTAGCATATATTTTCATTAAAATGTGGGCGGGACCCTATCGCTATCAAGTTAAGAAATTTACTGTTCCCCAAAATGAAAATTTCATCTCTCCATAGTTGTTCGTGGGAATACAGATTTCGGTTTTCTGGGTTTGAAATAAAGTCACGATGTTTATGTGAAATTAGGAAAGAAACAAGGAATCACTATATAAATAGTAGAAGAATTATATACAAGCAAGATTAGGATATTAGAAAAGCTCTACTAAAAAGTGTTTCAACTTAATGTAATAAGAGAAAGCTAATCGAGTTGTTTTTACTACTATTAGGAAGGGGTGTAAAACTTGCATACAAAACGGTGTACGCATAATAATTGCAAATGTTTTATTGTACCTAACTATATTTTGGAGAATTTAGCACAAAATGAAGTAGAAACAGCACGAATTACTTTGGAGAAAAGTCTAAAAATTCGAAAGCGTAGAATTTTGAAAGAATATGATATTAATGGTGTTGTCGCTTTAACTGATGCTGGAACAGGAACGCGAGGTGAGTCTGCTCGCCATGTATACGATTGCAAAGGGACGACAAATCTTAGAGTGAATGAGGTTAGAAAAGAAGGAGATAGATCAAGTGGGGATACTGTGGTTAACCATGCGTACGATTATGCTGGAATTGTGCGTGACTATTTTAAGAATGTGTTCCACCGTAATTCTATTGATGACAATGGGCTAGATCTCATTCTGAATGTTCACTATGGGCATAACTTTCAAAATGCCTATTGGGACGGTGATGAAATGGTGTTTGGTGATGGAGATGGAATTATTTTTACAAGTTTTTCAAATTCACTCGATGTTATTGGGCACGAACTTACACATGGTATTACTCAATTCACTAACGGATTAGAGTATGAAGGACAACCCGGAGCTTTGAATGAACATATTTCGGACGTGTTCGGAATAGCAATTAAGCAATCTTATTTAAAGGAAACAGCGCGAGATGCGGATTGGCTAATTGGTGCTGATATAATGGGACCAACACTAAAAGGACAAGCCCTTCGTTCAATGAAAGCACCTGGTACTGCATTTGATAACCGACTAATGGGTAAGGATATGCAACCTGATCATATGAAAAACTATTATCAGGGAGATCTTGATCACCATGGTGTTCATATCAATAGTGGCATACCAAACAAGGTATTTTATCTTGTATCTATGGAGATTGGAACAGATAAGGCAGCTTTGATATGGTATAATGCAATACAAAATTTATTTACAACTACAAACTTCAATCAATTTGCACAAATCGTAATTAAAGCAGCGCAAAAACTTGTTGATAGTAGAGAAGTTCCTAAAACGGCTGCAAAAACAGTAGAATCTGCTTTTAAAACGGTGGGAATACCTTCTTAGACATATTCTTTATCATGAAGTTGGAGGCTTAATATTCATATGCATATCCAATTTAGCTGTATCGGGGGAATCGCTAATCTCCATTTAACCTTTCAGACAAATACGGTCGAGTTACCAAAGGAAATAGCTAAGGAATTACTTGATTTAATCAAGCAAGCTAATATTTTAAATCTTAAACCAAGTGAATTAGAGGTTGTTACAATCAATGGAGCGGATGCTTTTTCTTATCAGCTAAGGATAGAAGATGGAAAAGAGCCAAAATCCTTTTCATTTACCGATGTAACAGCTCCGCAGGAAGTGCAACCTTTATTGGATTATTTACGTAATTTGGCGATTGCCGAAAAAATGGAAGAATAATAAAAAAGAACTCACTATGTATATATTTACATAGTGAGTTCTTTTTGTTTTGGGGTATTTTTATTTGTTAGCTTGATGGGGATAGGGCGGGACCCCGCATCCATCAACTTAAGAAATTATTGTTCCTAAAAACGAAGGGGCATTATGATATAACGCTGTCAATATATCTACTAGGTAAAGGGATATTTTTTTGATTAAATTAAATTCACTTAATTTAATCTTTAGTAAATTAATAATTAATATAGTAAAATAAAGTCCTGAAAATAAAAAGGGGTGTTTTTTCTTGCGTACAATGCAACAATTATTACAAAAACGAGCAACACAATCACCAAGTATTGAAGCACTTGTTGGTGGAGGGGCAAGATATTCATTTAAAGAATATAACGAACGAGTAAATCAGCTTGCGCATTACTTGTTAAACAGCGGTGTGCAAAAAGGAGATCGTATCGGTGTTTTATGTAAAAATAATCATCCGTTTCCAACGATTATGATGGCAAGCTTAAAAATCGGTGCCGTACTCATACCTTTTAATCATCAACTTACTGTTTATGAATTAGAAACGATTGTAAAAGAAGCGAAGCTAAAGGTATTATTTTATGATGCTGAATTTAACGAAGTTTTATCTAAAGTTGAAGCAGTAAAAGAAATTCAACATGTACTAGAAACTGAAAAAAATATGGAAGTATCAAATTCATTTGAATTACGATTACAAGACCAGCCGAAGACGGAACCAATGGTAGAAGTTCATGAAGATGACGATGCGATTTTCTTATTTACTTCTGGAACAACCGGAAATGCGAAAGCATGTGTCATTGGCCATAAAAATTTACATGATTATTTTACGGAAATTGCAGGCCAAAGGGAGGTTCCAGTAGGCGGACGTTTTCTTTCCGTACATCCACTTTTTCATATGAGTGGTGTACTTTCTATATTAAATTGTATTTATTACGGTATCACGATGATTTTTCTATCTGATTCAAATCCTAGTCTCATTTGGGATACGATTGAAAAAGAGAAGATTACAACTATGCTTGCGTTTCCAGCTGTGTACAGTTATATGCTTGATGAATTAAATAAAAAAGAACGTAATATTCCTTCTTTCAAAGTAGCACAAAGTGGTGGAACAAAAGTACCTGAAACTCTTATACAAAAGTATGCGGAGAAAGGAATCTTTATGGTACAAGGATATGGAAGTACAGAAGGTTGGATCGTAAGTTCATGGAGACCAGATATGGCGAAAGAAAAAATTTCTTCTGTAGGAAAACCTATTAAACATGTAGGGGTAAAGATTATTCATCCAGAGACAGGAGAGGAATTACCTGCGAATGAAGTGGGAGAGATTATTGTAAAAAGTCCATATATGTTTAAAGGTTATTGGAATAACGAACAGGCAACAAGAAAAGTAGTAAAGAATAATTGGTTTTACATGGGTGATGCCGGGATGCTGGATGAAGACGGATGCTTATATATAATGGGAAGATACAAAGATGTCATTGTACATGGTGGCGATAATGTATATCCAGATCAAGTAGAAGAAGTAATTCATGAAATAAGTAGTGTGTTAGAAGTTGCAGTAGTTGGAATTCCAGATGATTTTTGGGGAGAAATTCCAAGAGCTTATATCGTGAAAGACATCCACACATCACTAACAGAAGAAAATATTATTCAGCACTGTAAGTTAAAATTAGCGAGCTATAAAATACCAGAAGTAATATTCGTTGAGGAATTACCAAAAAATGCTTTAGGAAAGGTATTAAAAAGAGAGTTGAGGAGTGCTGCCCTAGTAAAAAATGATTAAAGGAGTTACCTATTTTAAGTGATAAGTCCGGTTATGTTTTATACATAACTGGACTTTTTACTTGTTTTAATGATTTACTAAATTTTGTATAAGATGATAAAGAATATTCACTCAATAATTGTGTGAGTAATATAAGAGATGCTTTAGAAGTTTTATAAGTTAAGAGTTGTCATATTGCGGTTATTCCTTTTGCCTAATCACCCAGTACATCATAATCAACCTGAAATGTGTTCGTATATATTGTCTAATTTTTTACAGACTGTGTAAGCTGCTAGTCGAGAAAGCTAACTTTTGGGTATAATAATAAAGAAATTTATCAATTTATAGTATCGGTTAGGAGCTCAGTAGGTATGAAAACAGTTGTTGTCGTAGGTGGAGGTATTACGGGACTCTCTACTATGTTTTACTTAGAAAGATTAAAAAAGGATTACAATATAGATTTAAAATTGATCCTTGTAGAAAAAGAGGAATATTTAGGCGGGAAAATTCACAGTGTAAAAGAAAATGATTTTATTATGGAAACAGGAGCAGATTCAATTGTTGCTCGAAATGAAAATGTGATGCCCCTTGTAAAAGAACTGAATCTAGAAGATGATATGGTATATAACGAAACTGGTATTTCTTACATTTATTCAGAGAATACGTTACATCCTATTCCCGCTGATACAGTATTTGGAATCCCTACAAGTGTAGAGTCGTTGTTTAGCAGTACGTTAGTCTCAACGAAAGGGAAAATTATTGCACTGAAAGATTTTATTACTAAAAACAAAGGCTTTACGAAAGATACATCGCTTGCTTTATTTTTAGAAAGCTTTTTAGGAAAAGAATTAGTTGAGAAGCAAATTTCTCCTGTCCTTTCAGGGGTATATTCCGGTAAATTAAATGAACTTACAATGGCATCTACATTACCATATTTACTTGACTATAAAAATAAATACGGCAGTATTATTAAAGGGTTTGAAGTGAACAAAAAACAATTCCAGGCAGCTGGAAATAAAAAGTTTTTATCGTTCAAAGGAGGACTCTCTACGATTGTTAATCGGTTAGAAGAGGTGTTGACTGAGACGGAAATACGAAAAGGAGTAACAACGACAAATGTAAGTAGATTCGGTAATGGGTATGAAGTTTCTTTTTCGAATCAAGAGAAACTAAAGGCGGATTACATTGTTTTAGCTGCTCCTCACGATATTGCACAAGCAGTACTAAATTCTGCCGAATTAAACAGTGATTTCAATAAATTCAAAAATTCATCTCTTATTAGTATTTATTTAGGATTTGAAATACCTGATAATCAATTACCGGCAGATGGGACAGGCTTTATTGTTTCAGAAAATGGTAATTTATATTGTGATGCTTGTACATGGACAAGTAGGAAATGGAAGCATACATCAAATAAACAAAACTTATTAGTAAGAATGTTTTATAAAAGTTCAAATCCAGCGTATGAAAAGATTAAAAATAATAGTAAAGAAGAATTCATTCAAGTTGCTTTATCTGATATTAAAAAAAGTCTTGGAATTCAGGGTGAGCCGCAGATTGTTGAAGTTACAAACTGGAAAGACTTAATGCCAAATTATCATTTAGAACATAATCAGGCAGTTCAATCTTTGAATGAGAAATTGTCAGCTGCTTTTCCAAATGTTTACTTAGCTGGTGCTTCATATTATGGTGTAGGCATTGGAGCTTGCATAGGGAATGGAAAGAATACGGCAGATAAGATTATGAAAACATTACATACTTGTTCGGAGTAATGTCACCTTTATCCCGCATTAACGGGCAGTAATACTCCCACCTCAAAATTCGGCGAAAGCAGAGAAGTTAGGCGGGAGATAAACTGCCCGTAAAAGCCCGATTGGTTCAACTAATAATTAGTGGGGGATGAAGAACCCCCACTGATTAAAGTTTCACTTTATATTTTTGATGAAATCCTCCTCTAGTATAAGAGGAGGATTTCGTACATTGTTGTACCTATATAAATCCATTTTAATTTTTCGACATCTAAATCCCTGCTATGCAGAATAAAAAGTAACCTACACTCGTTTGCTCTTTCTGTTTTTACTTCACATGTGGCATAAAAAGGCCCCTAATCGCTTCTATGCATGGCCAGATGCTCTCTCCCACCTAAAAAGAGGGGTTTTATGTCGGTTTTTTAATTGATGTATATATCTTACTATTTAACTTTGATTAAGGTTTCTACACGTGTAGTTTTATTTTCTTTAATTGTTAAAGTAACATTTGATGAAACTTGTTACTACTAACAACCAAAAATATTTGACAATAATCAATTTTCTGATTATCATTAATGCAATTAATAATAGGAAATAGTAATAGCGATGAAGAGAAGAGTAATTAAGAAATGCTATGTGACAGAGAACTCCAGTAGCTGAGAAGGAGAGATAGCGTTCTTAATGAAAAAAGACTTGGAGCTTCATACGGAACTAAGATGATTAGGGATAATGCGACGGGTTCTTCCGTTATAGAGATAGGGTATACGCAATTTGCCGTACCTGAAGAGGTTGATATGGTGACATATCGATAAACTGAGGTGGTACCACGATGAGCACAACTCTCGTCCTCAAGATTCATAATCTTGAGGACGAGAGTTTTTTATTTTTTAAATTGAGAAAGTTTATAAAAGGAGGGTATTGTAATGAATCCAATATTATTAGATGTTCCATTTCAAATAGAAACAGAAAGACTCATACTACGAGCGCCCTTACAATCTGGGGACGGAAGGACAGTAAATGCAGCAATAAAAAATTCCTTAAATGAATTAAAGGCTTGGTTGCCCTTTGCACAGAACATTCCTGCTGTTGAAGAAACAGAAATCAACTTGAGAGAAGCGCATATTAAGTTTTTAAAAAGAGAGAGCTTTCGTTTTCTTATTTTTCATAAAGATACCAATGATTTTATTGGAACAGTAAGCATTCAAGGAATAGACTGGGACATTCCTAAATGTGAAATTGGATACTGGATTAACACACCGTTTAGTGGAAATGGATATATGGTAGAAGCAGTAAAAGAATTAACCAACTTTGGGTTAAACCAAATTCAATTTAAAAGAATTGAAATTAGGTGTGAATCCACAAACCTTAAAAGTCGCTCTATCCCTGAAAAGTTAGGATTTGAGTTAGAAGGGATACTAAAGAATGAAGATTTATCGGCAGATGGAAGGACATTAACTAACACTTGTATTTATGCTATAACTTGGTCAGGTACTAATTGTGATGGTGTGTATAGGCTTCTTTAATTGAAATTGTAATTTATACTTTACATAGAAGCAGAGCTAGTTTGTTTTCTAAATAGAACTGTTATGGTTTGTGAATGAGTAATAAAAGAAGGATTCTACATTTCATCCATAGAACAAGTAGTATGTTTAAGAGAGAATATAAGAAACTAAAAGTTAACATAATATAATTATGTTGATCTATAAACTTATAAACATTTTAACAGGGAGAAGTGCAATTGAAGTATATTGAGTTTGGGATCGGAAATAAGTGGCTTGTAAGGACGGAAATAGAATATGAGGATGGAACTGAAACGGAGCAGCGTGGCATTGTGAAACCAATTCATTTTGAATCAGCGTATATGAGGTGCTGGGTAGGAAAAATTTGTTTCATTATAGATACAAAAGAAGGGTTTAAGAAAATGAAAAAGAACCGTAATGAATTTAAAGTTATTTTGGGAATTGTAAGTAAGAGATAAGTAGAGAATGAGAGGAATCAAAAGTGTACGGTATGTAACATTTTGATTCCTCTCATTTTCATCTGTGTCCTTGTCTTCTTGCTTCTGCAAATCCATAGTATGCACAAGCGCCGTTTTGAGAAAGATCTTTTACTTCAAATCCGCATTTTTCATAAAAGTTAAAGTTATTTGCTGAAGTATTCGCAAACCAATCACCGTGGGGGAGTTTTTGTAAACATAACTCTACAAGCTTTTTACCGATCCCTTGTCCTCTATAGTCACTTTTTACGACTACATCCATTATCATAGCAGCCATAATTTGGTCTGATATGACTCTTATCATCGCAATCATTTCCTCATGATCCCATACTGTAAAAGCCCAAGTAGAGTTTTCGAATATTAAAGTGAAGCGTTCATCTTGCCATGCAGGAGTATGATTTCCAACCCAACCAGCATCTTGAAACAAACTCTTCACAGCAGAAGCTGGTATTCCTTTCGTTCCTTCGCGAATAATGAGCCCGTTATGATAAATGTACATATATACTGCCTCCTTTTATTTCATTATTCATTTCTTTATGAAGCAGCAACTTCCTGCATGGTTGATTAATGAAAAAGGACTGCTGATGATAAAAAGATAAAATCGAAAATTAAGGTAGAACAATAAGAGGTTAGTTTATGTAAGATTACTAGGTTTGCGAATCATTACAAATAACAGTTCACTTACAACACCTACTCCAATGCCTATCGCATAAGCTAATAAGTCGCTCCATAAAAAGCCATAACCTAATATCAATCCGCCTAAAGTTGTTTCTCGAATATGATCGATCCAACTAGCATGGTATAGTTGGCTAAATTCAATAATATAACAAAATGATATAGCGAGTAACGCAACGGTTTTTGTATGAGCTCTTTTAAAAATAAATCCAAAACCAACAAAAATCATTAAAGCCCACAGTGCATCGCCTAAGTATGTATTCAAAATATGTGGTAGCACATGAGCAATTTTTCTTGAGTATAGTCCTAATACAATTACAATGATGGCTATCATCGCGTACAGTAATCGATTACGTTTATATGTCATATGTAAATTTCTCCTTAAAGTGTTCTTTTAAAAAATTAACGAATACATACTCTATATTTTTACTAGTTAAGATATCAAAAATAGTTTCAAAGGTGTTTTCTAAGTAATTTTATAAGCTTTTTATTATTGTTTCAATAATCTATTTGTTCTTTAAAGTATAAAAATCCCTAAAATATAAAAGGCTCATTATGCTACATCAATTACAACATCATCCCTCCAACGGAATGGTGTAGTGTTGGTAAATACAAAAAATTTGAAAACTGAAAAATACTATAATTAGACGTAAGAAATAAAAGAAAAATAATTTAGGAGATGAACACGTAACATATAGAGCCAAGTAGAGCGACGCTTACGGGGAATAAGGGAAATTCTGAGAAATCATACTTACTAAAACAAGCATGTATATATCCTTGCATAAAGTTTTCAATAGAGAAAGAGGCTAACCTTTAATCAATAAAGGATTAGACTATTAAAAAATAGTTGTAGACTAAAAAGGTGTTTTCTGTACAGGAACGAACCTTTTGTTAACATAAAACCAATCTATTGCAAAACCTGAACAGTCCCTTCAGAAGAACTGAAGAGACTGTTCGTTCACATAATTTCCGAACGCAGAAGTTTAATATTTGTTACAAAATCCTCTTTGTTTTAGGAAAGAGATTTTATCAAAATTGATTATTTAGAAAAGAAATCTACCATAACCATATCTTCATCAACAGGTAGCTCGTGGGATTCCTGTAATCGAAATTCATTTAAATCATAGATATATAATTTTTTTAAATCAGTTGTATAAAGAAGATCACCGTATACATGAGATTTGAAAGGAAGATTTTTTAATTTATAGTGTTTCTTAGTGTTGTTGTCTGAGTCTAAAACAGATACGCTTCCACCAGATGCAGATATTGGATCAAAATGGATAATGACTCTTTCAGACCCAATATTAAATATCTGATATGGAGAAGGTTCGTTTAACTCAGCTAGCTTTATTTCTCTGCTAGAGGAGTCCACCCATGTTAGCCGATTTGTTGGTCCAGTTAGATCTTTATTAGACATATTCATGATATATAGATTTCCATCTATAATTGCAGAGTCGTTAGGAACAGATGTGAACTCGTTATGAATAGGTGTAGTACTGTTTAGCTGTTTGTCAATCCAATAGATGGTTTGACTCTTTTCTTCTACATTGTCAGCTATAACATAGACACCATCTTCATTAATTGTAATATTCCTAGGATTTCCAGGTAACTCAAGTTGTTTAACTATTTTATCATTACGAAGATCAATCTTAGTGATAATGCCAGAAGTAAGGTCAGAGTTATGAATGACATAACCGAAGTCCCCATTAATCGAAAGATTTATAGGCAGTTCCTCTGTTTTAATATAGGTTGTTTCAAGTGTTTCTAAGTTTAGAACTAAAACTCTGTTATCTATTTTTGTTGGAGTACCTGTTATAGACATATACAGATTGTCTTCAAATTTATAAGCGGAGGTTATTCCTGCAACATCCAAGGAAATAGTTTTAACATGTTTCCAATCCGATGTGAACAGTTTAATTTCACTCTTTGATTTGAGGTGAGATGTGTATAGAACTCCAAACTGGTAGGGTGGTGAGCTATTGTTTCTGTCACTGCTAGGCGATAAGTCTTGACCTTTTGAACAACCGACTATAAATACGAAAACAATTATTGTTAAAAAGAAGTAAATGGTTCTTTTCAGGGATTTTCCCCCTTTCTAAATAATTATTTTACATAAATGGTATAAGCTACACTTGTTTTCGTTAAATCTACTGGCCAAACGGCACCGCCATTATAGTTCATATTCTTTCCATAGTTATATTGGAATGTACGATAGACGAGTTGAGAACAGTAAAATGAAGAGTTTTGGTTAATGTTCCAGAAATTCCAGTTGTAGGGATCGCCAATCTGGTAACTTGCCCATTTTGCGGCGTAAGCGTCTTGGCTAGCGGTTGTTCCACTTACAGTTCTACCAATGACATTTGAATAACGTGTATTCCAGTTATTTGGCCAGTAACGAACACCGTTTTTACTACCTTTGTTACCATAAGACTCAACCGTATTATAGTAATCATAAACTATTCCCGCGTGTCCCCCTGCTACAAATCCTGAGGAACTCCCTGAATCAAGAGTAACAAGAAATGTGCCGGCGCGTCTTGGGTAAGAGCCATACCCTAGTGCACTAATCTCTAGCCCATCTAGCCCCTTATCAGGTTTTACCTTATTCTTTTCCTCATTGTAGTTGACTTTTAGATTTTCGAGCTCTTTTTGAGCCTGTTTCACTTCTTGTTCTTGTGCTTTAGTTAGTTTTTGTTGTCCATTGATTGAAGCTGATTCATTTGCGTATTCAGAAAAATTGTCTTGTGATACCTGAGTACTGTTCGTCGAAGAAGTAGCAGCCTGTGCATGGTCACTAAAAAGAAACGTAGTGAATGCCAAAATCATAGCAACAACAGCCGTACTAATTTTTCTAAACATCTCAAGACCCCTTTCAAAATATTGGTATTTGAAAACATACAAACCGGTTCGTATGTTTTCAGGACTTACAAAAACATACTAATCGGTCAGTATGTTTTCATTCTAATTAGAATTATCTGGAAAGTCAATGTAGAAATTGTAAAAAGTTTTTATTTTATAAATTATCTGATAAAATTCAATTAAACATTAGAGTTCATTCATGCCAAAAATGGGCGATAATTCGTAAATTGGACTAATTAGCGTTCGTTTTTTTATATCTGATAATTGAAGAAGAGAGGAAATTCATATGAAGTACACAACAGGTGAAGAAACAAAAAAGAAGATAATAGACTCTGCATTCCAGCTCCTCGCAGATAAAGGGTATGAGGCGATGAGTATTGATGATGTAATGAAAGGGACTGGAAAAACAAAAGGTTCATTCTACGTCCATTTTAAGAGCAAAGAAGATTTGCTATATGAGGTTATGCGGACTCGGTTAAACCGAGAGTTTGATCATATTGTAAAAGAGACTTTCAAGGAATTGTCGGATGAAACATGCAATGTTCAATTGATATTAAACCGACTGATGCATCGAGTACACACAGGAAAAGGAGGAGCAGATCAATCATTATGGATATTTGTGTATCATAAAATCCTTGTTCTGTCTCGGAAAAATCAAATTATTAGGGAATGGCTAATGGAACAATATCGTGCTTGGGTAGACTTTATGTCAGAAATCCTTCGTAGAGGCCAGGAGTTAGGACAAGTCCGTACCGATATAGAAGTTAGTGTGATGGTAAACATGCTTATCAGTTTATTGGAAGGCTATGAACTTCGTTCTACGGTTGATCCAGAAATCGATGTTTACGAACAACTTAAACTCACTGAATTACTCTGTCTAAATAAATGATTTGAATATCATTAGATAATTGTTGGATGTTCTTTTCACTGCCGATAATACTAATTATATGAATGGGAAGTTTCTTCAAATCTTCTGAGGGAACTTTTAAAGGTTTTACAATAAATTGGTTTTATGCTAACAAAAGGTGCTTTCATGTGCAGAAAATACTTTTTAAGTTTACAACTATTTTTAAACAGTCTAATACTTGTTTATATAAATAAAATAATAAATTCTGATAAAGAAATATAAACAAAGGCTAAAGATTTCTCAGCCTTTGTTAATTTTATAAAGAAAATTAAATATTAATAGCAATATCTTTTTCCTCATCTAAAAAGGAAAAGAAGGGCAACAGCATACCGAATAAAGCAGGGATGAGAATGAAACTACCAATCATGATATACAAAAGACGGATGCCAGAGACTTCTACAATTTGTCCCGCAAAAAGAATACCTAAAGGCATAGTAGCTCGAATTAAAAAGAGACGAACAGAAAATACTTGTCCCATAAGGTGAGAAGGGACAGTTTTTTGAAGGAGACTCGTTTGATGAATGTTGAAAAATGGGAAACAAACACCTCCAAAAATTTCGCACAAAACTGCAAGAGGAAAGGATGTTACAAAGCCAAGTAAGAAAAAAGATAATCCACCCATGAAAAGACCTGAAAGCATAATATATCTGAGCGGCCATTTATTTCTCCATTTACCTACTAAAAAAGAACCGACCACATACCCTAAAGGAAAACTTCCCATAAATAGGCCGTATGAAAAAGATGTCCCTTTTAATTCTTCTATTATATAAGGAACATTGATTACCATCGTTACCCCGACGCTAAATTGGACTAAAGAAGTAAAGAAACCAAGCCATATGAGCGGACGTTGTTTGAAAAAGTATTGATATCCGGCAATGATTTGTTTTAACCAAGTAGCCTTTTTACTATCGTGTATAACCGAAGGCTCATGGAGATAAGAAAGGCTACCGGCACTTATAAGAAATAAAATTCCTACCACTATGTAAGTAGACAAAGTTCCTATGTAAGCTATTATGAGTCCTCCTAATGTAGGAGCTAAGAAACTCATGGTACGCATTGTTCCATCAATCCAGGCGTTGGCCTGTGTTAATCTGTCCTGTTGTACAATCGTAGGAAGCAGGGCCGATGCAGCTGGAACATAAAGAGGCTGTAGAATTCCAAGTACCACTTGAATAACAAACAAACTCCATATCTCAATCTGCCCCAAGAACATAAGAAGAACAGGTAAGAAGAACACAATTCCTCTTAAAATTTGAGAACATAGCATAATATATTTACGGCTTGTCCGGTCAATGAAAGGGCCGATAAAGAGTTGAAGAATTAAAGACGGGATAAAATACGTTAACCATAGCGTCCCCATAGCCGATTTTGATCCGGTGATTTCGTATAATAGCAGTGAATTACATAGCGCTCCTATCGTTCCTCCAAGTTCAGAAATGGTTTCCCCGAGCCATAAACATAAAAAAGAACGATTTGAGAACACATGTTGATTTTTCTCCATCTCTTTACTCCTTTCCTAGAAAACGCTGTAATTTCTCTTGAAGGGAAGTTAAGTGGTCAAGCTGTATATAATACCGAGAACCTTTGCCATTAATGATCCGAGCTGCCCGGAGTAAAGATAAATGATGATGAAGCGTTGTTTTGGGAGTTTTGAGCTTCTCGGTTAACTCTTGAAGTGAGTGATCTCTTTCAGTTAGTAATTTAATAATTTTTAATCGTGTTTCATCTCCAAGTGCTTTATAACTATGAACTAATGTGGAAGGCGGAGAATAAGGATCTTCTACTAAACTCACGTTATCGTCTGAAATGGGATAATAAAATACTTTAATCCCTGGTAAAGTCGTTTCTACGTTCCAAGGCCGGTACACATATTGTGGGATAAGTGTGACTTGATGAATGGAAGGTTCAGGTTGATATGTACTACCTGTTATATATTTGACAAGTTCTTCGGGATGATAAGTTGATTGAAGTACACGTTTTTGCTGGGCATCACGCTCAAGCATGCTAGTAAACTCTATGTAATTAGGTTGTATCACTGTTTCATACCAACCTTCAGAGATGATTTTCAGGTGTCGTTTAAGTATAGAAGTATCGATAGATGAAATATGTTTAATGTATGCCGGGAAAAATTTGTGATGTTGACAAGCTTTTATGAAGGAAGTTATAGCTGTTTCTTCTTTATGGGATGCTTTTCTCCGATTGTCTTCATGCTGCAATCCGATATAAGGCAAACAACGCCAACGTAATTCCTCTTCAGTTAGTTCGTCAAGAAAATGAAAAAAACTTTCAAGAGAATCAAAAGAACGGGAGTGAAGTAATTGTAGTAAAGCGAACCATGTATTGTGTTTGTGTGTGTATTGTAGTTCTTTTTGAACGGCAGCAGATAATTTCTTCTCAATGTCCTTCCAATAATCTATAGGCTTTTCAAAAGTATGGTGAAAATCGTAATACGTACAAGCCGCAATACCTAGTCCCATTTCGAATAAAATCGAATGTTTAATTTGAACAGAATAAGTTTCTCTTGTCGCATTTAGGTTCATAACTTTCATTTTTCATCCTCCTTTTTAATTTATTCTATATTTTTAGAATTTTATTTTCAATAAATTTCGAATAGTTTTGAAAAAATATGAAACATGAGAACTAAAGGAAGGTTTTTCAAGAATAGTGAAGAATCTGTATATGATTAAAACACACTAAAGGTATAAGGATGAGGAAAAAACATGCACATACATCAATTCAAACAACATATTGAAGGAATATTTGGAGAACATTTACATAAGTACGGAGATCAGTTTGGTATAACAAATGTAAGCAATGAAAATTTTCATAAGATAGGTTATGCAACAAATTTAACGCTCGAAACAATTGAAGAAGCAAAGAAAGAGAATGTAGATATGATGATTACACACCACGCTGCATGGGAGTTCTTATATGGAATGGAAGAAGCTTGTACAAGAAAATTGAAAGAATACAATATCAATCACTTCTGGATACACTCACCATTAGATTTCGTTGAATTTGGAACGTGTACGTCGTTGTTTCATACAATCGAAATTGATGAAATTATAACGTATTCTTCTTGTGATGATGAAGAATTACCCGGCGTTGGCGAATATACAGATCCAATCCCATTTTCGAAGCTAGTCGAAAGAGTAGAGAGTAAGCTTGGTGAAAAGGTCAAGGCGTGGAAAAATAATAATAAGCAAGTAAAAAGAGTTGGTATTTTAACAGGAGCAGGACATTCAACTGATCATATTCAAGCTGCGTTGGACAGTGACTGCGATACATACATCACAGGAGAAAAGACGTTATATACAGTTCAATATGCGCAGTTTAAAAATATTAACCTTATCGCAGGTAGCCATACATTTACAGAAATATTTGGCGTGGAAAGTTTGGTGGAAAGGCTGCAGGAATTGGATAACACTTTGGAGGTTGTTCAGTTGTATGAAGCGCATATAGAGTAATAGGTTAGCATTAGTTTATTGTTCCTTTAAAAAATACATTAGACTAGATTGTAGATAGATATAAGGACAATTGAAGTACGATTTAAACATTTTTGGATAAAGTTATCGAAAAGGAAAAGGCTTAATCCTTGAAAAATAAGGAGAGGGCCTCTTTATTTGCTATGGATATATCTTATATGAACTAGATTTGTATAGAATATACATGTCACTTTCTACATTTATAGCAAGATAAAATGGAGGGAGAGAGGGACTGGATTGAAGATTAAAACATATATGTTAAATGCCTTCACTAAAGATGAAAAAGGTGGGAATCCAGCTGGGGTTGTTTTAGATACAAAAGGTCTTACACCAGAGGCTATGCAAGCTATTGCAAACAAACTAAATTTCTCCGAAACCGCCTTTGTGCTTCCTTCTGCAAATTCAGATTACGAAATTAAATATTTTACACCTAATGAAGAAGTTGCTATATGTGGACATGCTACAATCGCTACTTTCTCCTTATTAGCTCAGATTAGAGCAATAAGGAAAAAGATATACACAATAAAGACGAAAGCAGGGATACTAAGCGTACACATGCATAACAATAAAATGATATCTTTACAACAAAATCTCCCTGATTTTCTTAAAACAATTCCCCGTGAAGAGATTACTAAGTCTTTAAATTTAGATGAAGAAAAACTAATACCTGATATGCCCATTCAAATTGTATCTACAGGCTTACGCGATATTATTATACCTGTAAGGGGACTTTCAGACCTGCTAGAGATTACTCCTGATATGAAAAGAATTACTGAAATAAGTAAAAAATATAATGTAACTGGCTATCATGTATTTACATTGGAAACCCTACATAATTCTACAGCTCATTGCAGAAACTTTGCACCTTTGTTTGATATTCCAGAAGAAAGCGCTACTGGTACATCAAATGCAGCACTAGCATGTTATTTAATACGGCAAAATAACAATTTTAAAAAACATAGTACCTTCACCTTTGAGCAAGGGTATGTAATGAATAAACCTTCAGAGGTTGTTGTAAATGTATCTACTAACCTTGGTAATATTACAAATGTTCAAGTAGGAGGCTTTGCTTCTAATTTTCAAGAAAAATATATTTCTATTAACAGAAATAAGGGGGAGCGAATTGAATAAATATAGTTTACTCTTATTCGATTTGGACGACACACTTCTTGATTCCACTTGGTTTAATGTCGGACTAATTAAGACTCTTGAAATGCATCCTATAACAAGAAACCTTGACGCATCGGTATTCCTTGAGAAAAAATTACATATCCCAAAATCCTTATTGAAGCGTTTTAAAAATCGGGAACTAACTCCAGCGGAATTTAGAAGGGCTAGGTGGAAGCATGCTTTTTCTCATTTT
This sequence comes from Bacillus sp. GB_SG_008, assembly GCF_052038115.1. Classification (NCBI taxonomy): domain Bacteria; kingdom Bacillati; phylum Bacillota; class Bacilli; order Caryophanales; family Bacillaceae; genus Bacillus; species Bacillus sp. GB_SG_008. The sequence continues at coordinate 331,879 of NZ_JBPZSK010000005.1, forward strand.
AATGTGTCACCTGATGTAGAATTTATTGATGAGCTTGATGGCCTTTTTTTTAAAACAGGTATGGCTTGCATTGGTATAAATAATTCAATTACAAGCTTATTAAATGAATTACAAGCACATTATGACCTTGGAATAGTCACCAATGGATTATATGATCCGCGATTAAAAATTCTTCAAATGGGACTGTCGGAAGTATTTAGTGACGACACAATATTTCATGCTGAGCAATTAGGCTATAGAAAGCCGGATTCAGAGATTTATTCGGTGGCATTGGAACACTTTGGTAAAAAGCCGGAGGAAACTCTTTTCATTGGTGATTTTTGGACTCATGACGTAGTTGGACCAATAGAAACAGGGATGGACGCCATTTGGGTTAATGCAAAAAACCTTTCCAAAACTACTACACATATTCCAATTGCAATCGTATCAGATGTTACAGAAATACGGCATATATTGCGTCATAATAGCTAAATAACTAACTTAACAGAATTTAAATTTAATCAATGTAGCTGATAATAAGACTTATGTAAAGATAGAAGGTGTATTCTTATGTTTTTTCTACAAATGTCAGGTTTTCCAGGATCGGGTAAGTCAACTTTATCTAGAGAGATAGCAAAAGTGACGGGTGCGATTGTAATAGACCATGATATTGTGAAATCGGCACTACTAGAATCTTTTGGGGTAGATCATATCGATACAAGAGTTGCTGGTAAAATTTCATATGATATTGAATGGGCGTTAATAGATTTTCATCTATCACAAGGGCATGATGTGATACTTGATAGTCCTTGTTTGTATGTAGAAATGGTGGAAAAGGGGACAGCTGTGTCTAAGAAATATCATGCAAAATACAAATATGTTGAATGTTATCTGAATGATATGCAGGAAATTGATAATCGATTAAAAAGTCGGCAGCGAATGATTAGTCAAATTCAGCATGTACAATCGGAAGAATTGTTTAAGAAATGGGTCGAAAATAGTAAAAAACCATCTGATTCTCATTATTTGGTTGTTGATTCTGGACAACCTTTAGATTGTTATATAAATGAAGTGATTACATATATTAATAGGTAACAATCATAGTAAAAGTACATATAAGTGAAACCGCAAGAAGGTTCAAATCATATCTCTTGAACTTCTTGCGGTTTCTTTTTGAATTATAAGCTTCTATTTTGAATTTCCTGCTGAATGTTTGCAGAGAATTCGTCAAATGGTGCAGCTGCAGATTGTTGTTCTCCATATTTTCGAATGTTTACTTCGTTGCGCTCAGCTTCTTGATCGCCAACAACAAGGACGTATGGGATTTTTTGAACTTGTGCTTCTCGCATTTTATAACCAAGTTTTTCATTACGAAGATCGAGTTCTACTCGTATACCAGCGTCTTTTAACTTTTCTTCTATTTCTTTTGCGTATTGTTCATGTACTTCTACTGAAACAGGAATGATTTTCGCTTGTAAGGGAGCTAACCATGTTGGGAATGCTCCAGCAAAATGTTCAATTAAGATTCCGAAGAATCGGTCAAGTGAACCGAATACAGCACGGTGAATGACGACAGGACGTTGTTTTTCATTTTTCTCATTAATGTAGCTTAAATTAAATTTCTCTGGCATTTGGAAGTCAAGCTGTACAGTTGCGCATTGGTGACTTCTGTTTAAAGCATCTTTAATATGGAAATCAATTTTCGGACCGTAAAATGCACCGTCACCTTCGTTGATTCTATAGCGGAAATTTAGTTGTTCTAGTACATTTCGTAGAGAACCTTCCGCCTTGTTCCATAGTTCGTCGTCTCCCATTGAATTTTCAGGTCTTGTAGAGAGCTCAACTTCATATTGAAAACCGAATGTACGATATACATAATCGATTAAATTAATCACTTCTTTTATTTCATTTTCAATTTGTTCAGGTGTTACAAAAATATGGGCATCGTCTTGACAGAATGTACGAACTCTGAGCAGTCCATTTAGAGCACCGCTAAATTCATGGCGATGGACTTGCCCAAATTCAGCCATTCGAACTGGTAAATCACGATAAGAGTGCAGCTTATTTCTAAACATAAGCATGTGGCCAGGGCAGTTCATTGGTTTTAAAGCGAATTTTCCATGATCAACTTCTGTGAAATACATATTGTCTTTATAATGGTCCCAATGACCGGAATTTTCCCACAGTTTTTGATTCATGATAAAAGGAGTACGAACTTCTTGATAATTACGCTTTTGTTGAATCCCTCTTAAGAAAGCTTCCATTTCATTGCGGATGATTTGTCCCTTTGGTAAATAAAATGGCATTCCAGGAGCTTCTTCAGAGAACATAAACAGTTCTAATTCATTTCCTAATTTACGATGATTGCGTTTTGCAGCTTCTTCTAAAAAGATTACATACTCATTTAGTTCCTTTTTAGTAGGGAAGGCAACTCCATATATTCTTTGAAGGACTTGGTTATTACTGTCACCGCGCCAATATGCACCTGACACATTTGTTAATTTAAAAGCTTTCATAAATCCAGTAGACGGTAAATGTGGTCCGCGGCATAAGTCGAGAAATTCACCTTGTTTGTAAAGAGTTATGTTTTGATCAGCAGGAATATCTTGTAATAGCTCTAGTTTTAAATGGTCACCGATCTCTTCAAATATTTGCTTTGCTTCATCACGGCTTACTTCTACTCGTTGAATTTCTAAATTTTCAGCAATAATTTTTTTCATTTCTTGTTCAATATGAACTAACTCTTCAACTGCAATACTATTCGGAAGATCCATATCATAATAAAATCCATTTTCAATAACAGGACCAACTCCTAAGTTGACATGACCGTATAATCTTTTAACGGCTTGTGCTAATATATGGGCTGCTGTATGTCGTAATACATCTAATCCTTCTTTTGATTCTAAAGTTAAAATTTCAATTTCTGCATCTTCCTGTATGTTTCTACGTAAATCAAATAGTTGACCATTCACTTTTCCTGCAATAGCTTTTTTTCTTAAGTTAGGGCTAATAGATTCTGCAATTGCTTCTAGCGTAATTCCTTTAACGTATTCCTGTTCACGACCATTTGGAAAACGAATTTTAATCATTTTTTCACTCATCATTATCACTCCATTTTATGAATATAAAAAAACGCACTCATCCCTAAAACAGGGACGAGTGCGTTAATACCCGTGGTTCCACCCAGATTCCCATCGCGCTTTATAAAAAGTGCCGATGGCTCCATGCGCTGTAACGTAGCGTCTACGGTATTGGATACTATGTTTCCCCAATACAGCTCCAAGGTGGTAAGTTATTCTCCTGCGTTAGGAAGATCTCAGCAATTCTTCCTTCTCTGTAAAATCGTAAGAATACCTCGTGTCCTTTTCATTGCCAATTGTTATATAGAATTGAAAAATAAAAAACGCACTCATCCCTAAAACAGGGACGAGTGCGTTAATACCCGTGGTTCCACCCAGATTCCCATCGTACTTCATAAAAAGTACCGATGGCTCCATGCGCTGTAACGTAGCGTCTACGGTATTGGATACTATAATTCCCCAATACAGCTCTAAGGTGGTAAGTTATTCTCCTGCGTTAGGAAGATCTCAGCAACTCTTCCTTCTCTGTAAAACCGTAAAGAATATCTCGTGTCCTTTTCGTAGCTTTTTTATAACATTAGTATGTTGATTCATAATATACAATATTCAAATTGTTTTTGCAAATCTGTTTTTATATAAATTGTGACCTTTTTTGGAAGTTTTCTTTGTTTGTACTATTGCTGTAGATGAATAGGGGGTTCGCAACATGTATTTTATATATATCATATGTAAAAAAAGAAACTTATTTTACAAAAAATCCCAAAAAATAAGCGGTAAATATTTGAATTCTGATATACTACAAACGAATATCAGAAAAAACAGAAAATAATTAGTGTAGGGGAGGAACTGCCTTTTTATATAGCGGAACATTCTTTATTTTTAGTAAATAAAGATATAATATATACTGAAAATAAGGAGGTGGAAAAATGGAACTTATTATTACCGCAAAAGCAAAAATATTACCAACCCATGAACAAGCGTTGTTGCTACAAGACACTTTACATGCCAATCGAAAAGCATTAAATTATGCATCACAAATAGCTCATAAACACAATTTGTTATCTAAGTTTAAGTCGTTACAACAACTGGTATATACAGACTTACGAGAACAATTTGGCCTGAAATCTCAAATGGCTTGTAATGTGTGTACAGTTGTTGCAGGAAGTTATGCTACCGTAAAAGAACAAGGTGAAAACACACTTGTAGAATATAAACGTCCTAAACTGCAATACTCATATGGACGTGATTACTCTTTTACAAAAGATGGTTTAGTTAGCGTTGGTACATTACAAGGACGTATTAAAATTCCGTTCATCACAAAAGGGGTAGAGCACTATTTTGATGGTTCTTGGGAATTCGGCGCAGCTACACTTGTATATAAAAAAGGTAAATTCTTTTTGCATTTTGCAGTAAAGAAAATATTTGAAGCCACTTTCACCATTAAAAATATTGTTGGTGTTGATTTTGGTATGCGTTTTTTAGCTACAGCTATTGACAGTAACGATAATCACCTATTTAAAAGCGGAGCATCCATAAAGGAAACAAAAGCAAGATATGTCCGTTTACGAAAAGGATTGCAAGCCCGTGGTACAAAATCAGCAAAACGAAAACTCCAAAAAGTAAGTGGAAAAGAAAACCGTTTCATGACAAATATAAACCATGTATTGTCAAAGGCACTTATCCAATTTGCAGGAGAACACTCGTTAATTGCGATTGAAGACTTAACAGGGATCAATCTAACAACTACTGTTCGTAAATGTGACAGATACTATCGTCTATCATGGGCGTTTCACCAACTACGACAAATGCTTGAATATAAAGGGATTATGAACAATATAAAAGTAATTGCATTTGACCCTGCTTATACAAGCCAAAAATGTCCGAAGTGTGAAAATACAAACAAAAAGAATCGTAATCAGAAGGCACATACATTTTGTTGCACGACATGCCAATACCAATCAAATGACGATAGAATCGGAGCAATGAATCTAAGACAAATGGGAATTGAGTACCATCACCAAATGACATTAGAAGCATGACTTCTTATGTTGGGTAGCTGTCAGCCTACCTATAGTAACCTACGCTTGAGGTTAGAGGTCGCTAGACCGTTTGTATAACGTGTAGTAGAGTTGCAAGCCCCCCACTTCAAAATTCGTTAGAATGTAAGTGGGGGGTAGTTGACCGATGGTTATCTCGTATAAAGAGAGGCGATGAAATTATATCTATTTACGAGCAGGTACGTTATGGGCGGAAAATAAGTTCCAGCGAAGAAATACACCGATTGAAAAAATGGACAGAAGAAAACTGAAAACAAAAACATCCTAAACTACTCTGTAAAATAAAGAATGATTAATAGTTTTCTTTCCTTACTAAAAGTAAAGAACTTATATAATGTTACACATTATATAAGTATTGGTACATCACTTAATGAAAGTGGTGTGCTTTTTTAATTTTACAGACCTCTGCATGACCTCATTTACAACAACAACACATCCTCATGAAAAGCGCATTTACAGCAACAATTACTTTAGTTATAATAAGAATATATATTTTTGAATTTTCAGTCTAATATGAGGGTTTAGATGAAAGTATATACAGTGAAAGAGATGGCGACCGCTTTAGGGAAACATGTTAGAGTGTTATTTCCCTATTTCGCGGGATGTGCAAAAACACCCTATTTGAAAATTTGGCTTTATGTGTAGCTTTAGAATAAGGATTGATCAAATTAATACTAATAACCTTGATAAACAAGCAAAAAGAAAGAGCGTGTTTTGAAAAAAGATTGATCAAAACACGCTCTTAATATATTTTATTGAATCATCCTTTTATAAAAAAGTTTGATTATTTTTGTTATCCTTGCTCAATTAAAGCGCCCAATTGTTGAAGATCAATTAATTCATTTTTTTTAAAACTTCTCCCCTATTAAATTTCAATAAGTATAGGAACAATCATTGGCTTTTTCTTAGTATGTGTATATACATATTGTCGTATTGATTTTTTTATTTGTTTTTTCATTACATTCCATTGGTTTCTATTTGCTTCTTGTAGCTCGTTAACAGTTTTTATAGTAAGGCGATTAACGTCTCTTCGGAGTTCTGAGAAATCTCTATCAACAAATCCACGAGAAAGGGTATCGGGTTCAGAAATCAGTTTTCCTTCCGCTTTGCTCATAGTTAAAACAATCATGAGCATCCCATCCTCCGAAAGTTGTTTGCGGTCTCGTAACACAATTTCCCCAATATTATCGACATCCCCCCCGTCTACGTAGGTATTCCCCACCGGTATTTTCCGGGTCTGACGGGCAATGGTATGTTCAATATCGACGACATCGCCATTATTGATGATAAACGTGTTTCCTTGCTCTACTCCAACAGATTCACCTAACAAACGGTGATGGTGTAGCATTCTAAATTCACCGTGAATGGGAATAAAATATTTTGGTTTCATTAATGTAAGCATTAGTTTTAAATCTTCTTGATAACCATGACCAGAAACATGCATTCCGGATGTACTTCCTGATCCATAAATCACTTTGGCTCCAAGTGCAAATAAGTTGTCTACGATACTCGTGATATTTCGTTCATTCCCGGGTATTGGACCTGCTGCAAAGATAACCGTATCTTCAGGTAAAATGTCGACACCACGAAAGTTTCCAGTGGACAGGCGAGCAAGAGCAGCCAATGGTTCTCCTTGACTCCCCGTGCATAAAATGGCCACCCTTTCAGGAGCCATTTCATTGATTTCATGTGGGTCAATTAACATTCCATCTGGAACTGTTAAATAACCACGTTCCATAGCAACCGCTATAACATTAACCATACTTCGTCCAAGCAACGCAAGTTTTCGATTTGTTTTTTGCGCTGCATTCACGACTTGCTGAACGCGACTAATATTTGAAGCAAAGGTAGAAAGAATAACTTTGCGTTCGGCTTTCATGAAAGCTGCTTCCACATGTTCACCTACCATTTGTTCCGATGGGGTCAAACCAGGACGCTCTGCATTGGTACTCTCAGATAATAGAAGCAAGACCCCTTCTTTGCCGATTGCAGCCATTTTATGAATATCCGAATTCTCATTATTCGCAGGGGTTAAATCGAACTTGAAGTCCCCCGTATGTACAATCTTACCCTCTGGTGTGTGAAAGACTATTCCCAAGCAATCAGGAATACTATGGGTCACTTTGAAAAAACTTACACTTATTTCTCCGATTGTCAAGTTTGAGTTTGAGTTGATTTCAATAAGTTCACTTTCTCCTAGAAGTTTATGTTCTTTTAATTTGATTTCAATTAATCCTAGTGTGAAGCGTGTGGCATAAACGGGTACATTCAATTTTTTTAAGAAGAACGGGATCCCCCCGATATGATCTTCATGTCCATGTGTGACAATTAAAGCCCTGACTTTATCTTTATTTTCTACTAAGTAAGCTATATCAGGGATAATCAAATCAATTCCTAATAAACTTTCATCTGGAAACTTATTGCCACAGTCGATAATCACGATATCGTTTGAATATTCGATTGCATACATATTTTTCCCGATTTCATTCAAGCCGCCTAAGGCGAAGATAGATAATGCATTTTCTATTGTACTCAAATTTATATCCTCCCAATTTAAATATAATCTTAGTATGCCCTTTGGGTTTCCTTTTATCAGTGGGTTGAATGCTCGAGCTTCCTACAAAAAAGGGAACTCTAGACTGTTTTTTCCTAAAAATAATGACTACAACATTGATGTCTTAGTTTCCCACATCGTTATTGAAGTCTTTCCTCCCATGGAGACAGCTGCTATTGAAATCACTCATGGTTTTCAATTCTTAATAAAGACACAATTCTTTTAAGGTGGTAACACAATGAATACCTATTATGCAGCTATATTTACTTCTCAAAGAACAGAGCACAATTCAGAAAGATATGAAAGTATGTCAGACAACTTGGTAGAACTAGTAAAAACACAACCTGGATTTATTAGGATTGAGAGCGTAAGAGATACGAAGAGTATAGTATTACAATTTCTTATTGGGAATCCTTAGAAGTAATTCAAAATGGAAAGCTAATACGACTCATCAAGTAGCACAACAAAATGGAAAAGAAACGTGGTACAGCCAATATAACGTGCAGATTTGTAAGGTGGTAAGAGATTATTCTTTTAAAGGAATTGATTGAGTTAGTAAATTCGTCTAAAGGAGCTTGTAATTAAGCGACCTTTTTCGCTCTAACGGCGCGTTTGTTCAACCAGAGGAATAGAAAAATAATCAAACTTTATTCTAATCCAACAGGTATTCCATTAAAGGGCCATATTGTTGAATACCATATTTAATTGATCGTGAAGAATATGAAAAAATGTATTAAGCTAACGTGGCAAAAGAACAGGGAGGAGTTTTTGGTAATCATAGGGAATTTAGACTATTAAGTAGATAAGTTATATAGGGGTACTGCCGACAAAACGCGATTATACACTAAGACGTTTTTGGGAAGTTAAACCCCTGATTTTTCTACGCCAAGCAGAAGAATCATGTTTTTTTTATAACCGTGGGGGACGCAGTGTGACACCTTATAGGGTGATGTCTAATACCACCATACGTACATTCCGTAACTGGGCAAGAATGAACTAGGGATTATTTATATAATGTGAGAAAGGCTGTGAAGTTGTTTGAGGGGTTATAAAGCAATGATATTTGATTTAGATGATACCTTACTTGATAGGGATAAGGCAGTAGATAAATTGTTTTCAATTATTTTAGAGAAGTGTTATGGGGATGTTAAACAACATTCAGTAAAAAACGAAATGTTGCAGAAATTCAAGGAATATGATAAAAGAAGCTATGGCTACAGTGATAAAGTAAAAGTTTTGGAATCATTTTTTGATGAATTTCCACCAAAATATAGATTGCCACGCAATTACATTCAAGATTTTTGGAATAATAATTTTCCTCATTGTTTTTCTATAAACCAAAATACTATAAATATCATAAATACTATAAAGATGCATGTTAAAGTTGCAATTATAACAAATGGCTCAACTCAGAGACAAAAGGCTAAAATAATTAACACCAATTTAAATAGTTGCTTTGATATAATAATTATTTCTGAAGAAGTGGGATTTAGTAAACCTGACAAACGTATATTTGAATTAGCATTGAATAAGCTTAATGTTCAACCGGAAGCAGCATTATTCGTTGGAGATGACATAGAAAAGGATATTGGTGGTTGTCAAAATGCAAATATAAAGGGCATATGGTTCAATCCTTATATGATCAAGAATGATACCGAAATAAAACCATATGCCGAGATCAATTCTTTTGATAGATTATTAAGTTATTTTACATATTCAGCATTTTCGTTATTCCGTTAACGGGCGCTATTCCTTTATAGAGAAAGCGTCTTTTTCTTGTATTTCAAGTGTTCTCATGGTTAAGTAATTTTTTTGTTTTATACGATAGTTGAATAACTAGCGTATAAAAGAGACTCTCCTTGAACATAATAGAATCTAGATTAATTGATTTATAGAATGGGAGCGTGAAGAATAATGTTATTATCTGAGGCCTGGGGACAGTATCAATTAGATAAAAAAATTGAGGGATATTCACCTCTGACTTTAAAAACATATTGTTTTCAATATAATCTCTTATTACGTTATTTCGGTGACATTAACATGAGTGAATTTACTACAGAAAAAGTAAAGGGTTACTTAATTGAAGCAGGAGAACACTTAAAGCCATCTAGCTTAGGACACCGAGTTCGTTGCATCAAATCACTTTTTAGATGGACACATGATGAAGGCTTTATTCTTAAAAACCCTGCTGCTAAATTAAAAGAACCGAAGTTAGGCAAAAGAATCCCAAAATTCCTTTCGGAACTAGAGATTGAACACCTTAGGGAAGCATGTCATAACTCAATGGAGAATGTATTATTTGAATTTTTGTATTCTATTGGCTGCCGTATTGGGGAAGTCGTAAAACTGAGTCGTGACGATATTAACTTCTCAACGAATTCTGTCATTGTACATGGGAAAGGTGATGAAGAAAGGGAAGTATACTTTAATACTCGTTGTATCATTTGGTTAAAAAGGTATCTAGATGAAAGAGATGATGGGGAGCCTTGTTTGTTTATTACGGAAAGAAGGCCAAAAAGACGTATGAGTATTGATAACCTAAGATTTATTATCAAACGTATATCGAATCGTGCCGGGATTAAAAAAAGTATTCATCCTCATCAATTATGTCATAGCTATGCTACACATATGATTAACAACGGTGCGCCACTTGAAGTAATACAAAGCTTACTTGGTCATGAGAAGAGTGAAACCACGAGAATATATGCTCAGCTGAGCGGAAAGTTGAGACGCGATTTTTATAGTAAATATTTTTGAAAGCTACTGAAATTAATCTTTAATCAAAATCGAGGCGTGCATATAAAAAGACGTATCTTTTTGAATTGGGCCAGTTTGTGGAATAAGATTAGCAGGGTAGTTAAAAAGCAGGAAGTTTACTTAAAAATATAGAATCTCGATAGAGTTATAAGAATTTTTTTGAAACTTTAACTATTTAGGGGGAGATTACTTTGAAACGAATTGACTTGCTTTTAAACGTACTAGATTCAACATTCGATAAAGAGAGTTGGTATGCTCCGTTTAAACATGCTATAGAAGGACTTACAGCCGAGCAGGCCATCTGGAAACCATCTGGAGAGGCGACTAATACCATTTGGGAGAACGTTAATCATCTCATTTATTACAAAGAGAGACTTGCTGCAAACTTGGAAGGCCGTGAATGGACACATAATCTCGACGGTGATGAAACCTTTTATCTTACCAATCAATCTAATGATGACAAGGAATGGAAGAAAGTCGTTGAACGTTCTGAAAATGCTCAACGTAATTTAAGACAGGTATTGAGTGCAATTTCCGAAAAAGAGCTTGAGCAAAATTCACTTGAGGAGAAATTACAGGACATCATGCTTCATGATGCTTATCATACAGGCCAAATTATTCAATTAAGGAAAATGCAGGGGGCATGGCCATCAAATCGTTGACTGAACGTTCTAGTTATTCCATTAAAGGGCGCTTTAATTGAGCAAGGATCACAAAAATTATCAAACTTTTTTATAAAAGGATGATTCAATTGAATATAGAAAAAGCGTGTTTTGATCAATCTTTTTTTCAAAACACGCTCTTTTCTATGATCGTTTATCAAAGTTATTAGTATTAATTTGATTAAACTTTATTTTAAAGCAACAACAAGTCGACAGCCAATACAAATGTTGTGGTAAATGAGGTCATTTGTGGTACAAAAAAGGATAGAACATACAGAATTATTCTGCCTGTCACTATCCTCTTCTTTTATTCTTATATAATGTGTAACATTATATGTCTATTCTTGTTAAAACAAAGATTAATTCAAATTTCTTGAATCTAAATAAACTTAAAAAGTTTAGGATGTTTTTTTACGTGCAAGATCATGAGAAGTATTTACATTAGAATTATCCTTCGTTCGTAATAAACTAATTCCATAGCCTAGTAAAGCTCCGATGAGTGCTGGAACGATCCATCCTAATCCAGCATCATATAAAGGTAAGTGAGAGAATAAAGAATTTATCGAATCAACTTTCAGATTTGCTGCATTCAGTCCATCAAAGATACTTACAATAAAAGTGAATAATAAACTTACTTGATATACTTCTGATCTCCCTTTAAACAATCGGTGTAGAAACGTTAATACAATTAGCATAATCGCTAAAGGATATATTGCTGTTAATACAGGTACAGATACGGTAATCAGCTCTGTTAAGCCAAGATTAGCAATAAGAGCACTGAAAGTAGCTAAAATAACAGCAAATGTTTTGTATGATATTTGTGGAAATACTTTATGGAAGTAAGATGAACATGCTGTAGTAAGTCCAACACTCGTCGTTAAACAAGCTATAGTGATCATCAATCCTAATAATAAATTTCCTAAAGAACCGAAGTAGTAATTTGCTACTTTTGATAAAACTTCTCCGCCGTTTTCTAAATGTCCTAATTTAGAAACACTAGAAGCACCCATGTATGCAAGTGAAGTGTAAACAGCAATTAATACGACAGCGGCAATGATGGCTGCTTTTATACATACACTTATAATCTCTTTTTTGTCACTTACACCTTTCTCTTTGATGGAATTAATAATGATAATACCAAATACGAAAGCTGCGAGAGTGTCCATTGTTAAATAGCCTTGCTGAAAGCCTTTGAAGAAAGAATTTGTAACAAATTCTTGTGTTGGTGCTTGAATGTCACCGATTGGCTTTATGACAGCGGTAACAACTAAAATACCGATAAATGTCAATTTAATTGGAGTTAAAAACTTCCCGACAACATCAACAATCTTTGTAGGATTTAAAGAGAGTACACAAGTAATCCCGAAAAACAGAATAGTGAAAATAATTAAAGGTAAATGACCACTATTTTCTCCTACAAATGGTTTTATACCTATTTCAAAAGATACGCTTCCTGCTCTAGGTAAAGCAAAAAGAGGACCAATTGCTAAATAAAGAATAAATGTGTATACACTCGCAAACAATGGGTGTACACGACTTGCCATTGCTTGTAAGTCGTCACTACCTGAAACACCAAGTGCTAATACACCAAGTAGTGGTACGCCAACTCCTGTAATTAAAAATCCTGCGGTTGCAATCCATACGTTACTTCCGGCTGTTTGTCCTAACATAGCAGGGAAAATTAAATTACCTGCTCCGAAGAAGAGAGCAAAAAGCATAAGCCCAATCACAAAAATATGTGAAGTTTGCACTTTTTTTGTCACAAAAAAACCTCCAAATTTAAATATTTTGAATTTTTTACACAAAGATACAATACAAAGTCATTTTTTGTCGAATCATTAACGATGATAACAAAAATAAATTATTATGCAAGACAAAAATGAATTTTTAGTAAATTTATTTTGTCCGTTATTTTTATTATATAGAAAATTTAATTAATTACAATTGTTAAGCGCTTTCTTTCGGTGGTGTATCATACGATATTTTATGGATGTTATTATTTTTATATAACAAACAAAATAATAAATTAAATATTCAATAAAATCAAGAGTATATTATTCAGAAAATATAGAATAAAAGGTAAATTTTGTGATAGTATGGATAGAAATAAGCGTTTGGAGAGGTATTTTGTTACTCAAATGTCAAATTGTTAAATAGTGGGGGTTTAATTTTACATATTGTTCATGATATTTTGGATTAATTTGTATTCAATGAAATGAGAAAGGGAGAAATAGAATGAAGCATTATGTTTGTACAACGTGTGGTGTACAATATCCACTTTATAAAGAACCGCCTGTAAACTGTGTGATTTGTAATGAGGAACGTCAATATGTAAACCCTTTGGGGCAATCATGGACAACTTTAGAGAGCATACAGAAAAGTAAATCATTTAAGAATGAGATTGTAAAAGAAGTAGAAAATTTATATAGCATAACAACAAATCCAAAGTTTGCAATTGGTCAAAATGCTTATTTAGTTCAAGCTAATAAGTATAATGTGTTATGGGATTGCATTACGTATATTGATGAAGAGACTGTAGCAAGAATAAATGAGTTAGGGGGAATTCATGCGATTGCTTTATCGCATCCACATTATTATTCTACACAGGTAGAATGGGCGGAACGCTTTGATGTTCCTATATACATTCATGAAGATGATAAAGAATGGGTGATGCGCCCAAGTAATCGTATTATATTCTGGTCTGGAGAATCTTTAAAACTTTCCGAAGGTATTACATTGTATCGTTTAGGTGGGCATTTTAATGGTGGTGCTGTTTTACATTGGGAAACTGGAGATGAAGGAAGAGGAATTTTATTAACTGGAGATATCATTCAAGTTGTTGCTGATTCAAGATGGGTAAGTTTTATGTATAGTTATCCGAATCTCATTCCATTGCCAGCAGGTAAGGTGAAAGAGATGGCTGAAAGAGTAAAAAAATTAAAGTTTAATCGTTTACATAATGCATTTCACGGAATCGTGAAGGGAAAAGCAAATGAAGCTGTCCAAAAATCAGCGAAAAGGTATATTGACGCACTTGAAGGGAAATTAATACATAAATAAAAAGACTCTTAATCTATCTTCCAAATGATAAGCTTTTTAGAGAGTATGGATATAAATATTTAGCAGAAGTGATTATTGAAAAGATAAAAGAAATCAAGTGTTAAAAAACAAAAGTAAAGCGCAAAATCTTATAGATTTTGCGCTTTTAATATGTGAAAAAGAATCTTTATCTTTTTGGTCTCCGTACTAATTCGCCTCCACAATTTGGACAGATATGATTAGTATTCTCTGTACAAGGTAGGCAAAAAGTACATTCATACACACAAATGTATGCTTCTGAATCTCCTTGCAGAGAAGTATTACAAGTTTGACAGTTTGTTTTCATTTCTAGTGCCATGGGATGCCTCCTTACATAGTAAAATAACTTTTATAATCATATCTCTAATTAGAAGATGTCTCTCTTTTATCGATTGTAACGATAAGAACACTCACTACAATGAGTAAAGCTCCAATGAAAAATGTAGTTTTTAGCTGTTCGTGCAGTAGTAACCATCCGAGAAACGCTCCAACAATAGGTTGGAAAAAGAAAAAGAGTGAGCCAATTCCCGCATCCATTAATTCCATACCTTTGTTCCAAAGAAAAAATGCACCAGCAGTTGAAATGATGCCAAGGTATAAAATCCCTAAAACTATAAATGTGTTAAGACTTTGTATGCTGTTAGATTGTAATTCCCATATCATGCAAGGTGTAATAAACAAAATCGCAAAAAATATCGCATACGTTGTAATGATTAAGGAAGAAAAACGTTGCGAGGCGATTTTGACGTAAATAGATAATAATGCCCACGTAATAGCAGCCCCGACTAAGATGATTGTTCCGGTGAAATACGTTCCAATTTTTATATCCCATCCGATGATAATGATAACACCTAAAGTTGCTAAGAGTACGGAAATGAATTTGCGAATGGTAATAGGCTCTTTTACTATTATTCTTGCAAAAATGATCATAAAGGCTGGTGTTGCGGATGTTACTAAAGAACCTGTATGTGCATCAGACAATTTTGTCCCAATAAACTGAAATGTAATGGAGACAAAATAACCGATAAAACCGATCCAGGCAAATAATAACCAATCTTTTTTCTCGATTGGAATTTTTGTTTTCTGTTTTTGCTGTGTTATTTGTAAAATCATAAATAAAATCGCAAAAGCAATAACGAAACGTAACCAAACAAGCGTGAGCGGGGGAACAAAGTCTAGTACATATTTACTGACAACATACATACCTCCCCAAATGCTTGCAGCAAGCGATAAACAAAATGCACCAAATAATGAATGTCTCATATCATATGACCTCCGTCTATTTTTAGGATTAGAGATAGTTATCCTTAAGACGAAGCATTTTAATCTAGAAGAATTATTATGCCCGTCTTAGAGACGGATTACTGGCTGATCATTTTCGAATAAGTTGTTGTAAAACATCGCTATTCTCCTTTCTTTATACGGTAAACATGTCAATGCTCATTATTGCTATTCGGCTTTTTATCCCGCATTACGGGCAGTAAGATCCTCCATCTCAAGATTCAGAAAGAAACAAAGAAGATAGGTGGGAGAAAACTGCCAATTAGCACCGGATAAATCTTGATAATAAGATTATAACTTAATTTTCAAAAAAATAATCGTATAAAATGAGGATAGAGCTTTTGTTAATTGATATTCAAAATTACTATTTTCTATGTAGTATAAGAGGAAAAATAATCTATTTTACGGTAGATTAGTAGTTTATTTTTGTTCAGGATAAAATAAATCTTAATATTTTTATAAAGTGTTATTTTCAACCGTAACGTTTGACTGTACAGTTTATATATTGTATGATGTTTTTAACATATGTAGGGAGGGAAGGTCGTTGGGAAGGTGTACCGAATCGGACAGTTGGCTCACATGGCTCATGTTTCGAAACGAACGATTGATTATTATACGAATCTAGGTATTTTGAAAGCGGAGCGATCTCAATCTAATTATCGCTACTATGACGAAGCAGCAATTGAAACTTTACGTTTTATTGAGAGATGTAAAGAAATGCATATACCGCTTTCTGAAATTAAGGATAGGATCGAGGAGAAAAAAAAGCTGCTCGGTGTTAATGAAAACGTTTCGGAACAAGTAAATGATGTAACAGAGCGTATCCACCGTTTGGAGACGGAATTAATAGAATTAAAACCGTTATTAGATGGATTAACAGATTCACAGCGCGAAAAACTAACGAAACATTTATCAACTCAAACGACAGCTTTAATACAATCTCTTATCTTACTTTTATAGTAGGTAGAGCTATCCACCCTTTTAATTTCTGTATAGCGCTTTATTTTCTAAATTTAGAGAGTAAACAAAGCAATTATTCATACAGGAGGTGGACACCTTAGTTTTTGAACTAAGGGGGATTCTTTGGAAATATTTAATTTAGTTATGATTGCGATTTTAATCGCGTTTACTGGATTTTTCGTGGCAGCAGAGTTTGCTATGGTTAAGGTGCGTTCAAGCCGTATTGACCAACTTGTTGCGGAAGGAAAACGGGGTGCATTAGCAGCCAAAAAGGTAACAACAAATTTAGATGAGTATTTATCGGCGTGTCAGTTAGGAATTACCATTACAGCTCTTGCGCTCGGATCGCTTGGAGAGCCTACGGTTCATCGTTTATTGCAGCCGTTATTTCAAGATCTACATTTCCCAGAAACGGTTGCGAATTCAGTATCGTACATTCTTGCGTTTGCAACAGTTACCTTTTTACATGTTGTAGTTGGTGAGCTAGCACCGAAAACAGTAGCAATTCAAAAAGCAGAGACAATTACAATGTTGTTTGCAGCACCACTTATTATATTTTACAAAATCATGTTCCCGTTTATCTGGATGTTAAATAAATCAGCGCGTCTTGTAACTGGTTTATTTGGATTAAAACCAGCATCTGAGCATGAAGTAGCACACTCGGAAGAAGAATTACGTTTAATACTTTCAGAGAGCTATGAAAACGGTGAAATTAACCAGGCGGAGTATAAGTATGTAAACAATATTTTTGAATTTGATAATCGTCTTGCGAAAGAGATTATGGTGCCGCGTACAGAAATCGTTGGTTTCTATCTTGAAGATTCAGTAGAAGATCATATGGAAATTATCCGAAGTGAAAAGTATACACGTTACCCAATCTTTGGAGAAGATAAAGATGATATTATCG
Organism: Bacillus sp. GB_SG_008; assembly: GCF_052038115.1. Taxonomy (NCBI): domain Bacteria; kingdom Bacillati; phylum Bacillota; class Bacilli; order Caryophanales; family Bacillaceae; genus Bacillus; species Bacillus sp. GB_SG_008. The sequence continues at coordinate 349,194 of NZ_JBPZSK010000005.1, forward strand.
GTATGGTGAATGTAAAAGATTTCTTTATTCGTTATATGAAAAATGATAAAGAAGATCTTTCATCTATCCGAACGTTTATGCGTCCTATTATTGAAGTAATGGAGACAATCCCAATTCATGATTTACTTCTGCAAATGCAGAAAAAGCGAATTCCAATGGCTGTTTTGTATGATGAATACGGCGGTACAGCGGGAATTGTGACGCTTGAAGATATATTAGAAGAAATTGTTGGTGAAATTCGTGATGAATATGATGAAGATGAGCATCCTCCGATTCATCATGTTGATGAGAACCATAAAATTGTCGACGGAAAAGTATTAATTAGTGAGATTCAAGATTTATTTGGATTACACATTGACGAAGTAGAAGTTGATACAATTGGCGGTTGGGTGATGACGCAAAATCACGAAATTCAAGAAGGACAATTTGTTACAGCAGAAGGATATGAATTTAAAGTTCTAGAAAAAGACGCGCATCAAATTAAGCGTATTGAAATTCGTAAAATAGATTTACAACAAGAAGAAGCAGCAACTGTATAGTTGCTGCTTTTTTATGTGTCTCAAAGTTTGAGAGATCAATTGATTTTTGTTTAAATAATTTAATATTCTTAATTATTTGGATGTGTGATAAAATGAAAATTACATCTTTTGAAGTTAGAGGAGGATGGATATGAATAAACAACAAATCATTGATGCGTACGATATACTTGCCGGCCATTATGAACAAAGTGTCGATTATGACAGTCCGTATAATACAGATTATGAACGACCAGCTATGATGAATCAGTTTCCTGATAATATGAGAGGAATGAGGGTACTTGATGCTGGCTGTGCGGCAGGGTGGTATACAGAACAGTTTCTTAATCGGGGAGCAGATGTAACCGCGATTGATGTAAGTTCAGAGATGGTTGCTGCTACGAAGCGAAGAGTAGGAGAGAAAGCTGAGGTTTATCGATTAGACTTTGAAAATACGTTACCTTTTGCAGATTGTACATATGATAGCATTGTTAGCTCTTTAGCTCTTCACTATATTGCAGATTGGGAACGAACATTTGCTGAATTTGTGAGAATATTAAAGCCAAATGGAACATTTTTGTTCTCCGTTCATCATCCGGCAATGGATATTCACCTGTCAGAGAAAAAAGAATATTTTAAGCGCGAATTGCTTCATGATAAATGGAAGAAAAGCGGTAAATATGTTGATATGTATTTTTATCGCCGGCCACTACAAGACATTATAAATGAAACGCTTCGTCATTTTGAAATTGAAAAAATTGTAGAGCCTATTCCGACGGAAGAATTGAAAACAAATTATCCATCATCTTATGAAAAGTTAATGAAACAACCGAGTTTTTTAATTATAAAGGCAAAGAAAAAGGAATTCTGAGAATGTAAGAATCTGGAAAAAACTATTGTCTTGTAAGCTTTCTTCAAGTTAAATCTTAGGTCATGTAGCCATAGAATAATAGTCTTACAACGAAGCATGGTATAGCGGATATTAATTGTTATATAAAGTCACAGTAATCTATTATTTGTAAGTATTTTCAGGGGGGAATTATGTATACATATATTTACATGGTTAGACATGGTGAATCACCTAAAATAGAAGAGGACGAAAGAACGCGTGGATTAACTGAGAAGGGGAGGCTTGATACGTATAGAGTAACTGAATTATTGAAAGATGAAGGAGTAGACACGTTTATTTCAAGTCCATATAGCCGAGCTGTGTTGACGATAGAGAATTTAGCTCATTTTTATGGTAAAGAAATATTAATATACGAAAACCTTAGAGAATGTATGTTTTCAAGTGAAGATAAGATAATATCAGATAAGGAATTGTATCCACTCGTAAAGAAGATGTTTTCCAATCCAGATTTTTCATTACTCGGAGGAGAATCAAATGCAGATTGTCAGAGCCGATCTGTGGCAGTATTGAAAGATATATTAAAGAATTTTAAAGGTCATAAAATTGTAATTGGTACTCATGGACTTGTCATGACTTTAATGATGGGATATTTTGATAGTCAATATGGATTTGAATTTTTAATGCAGACATCAAAACCGGATGTATACAAGATGGAATTTAATGACGAACAATTAATTGATATAAAGAGATTGTGGACAGAATGATTTTGAATATTACTCGAGGAAGGCTGAAACTTTATATAACAGCAATATCATGTTGTCAGGTGTGTTAGTTCAACACCACAACACAACTGCAGCAGTCCTTGCAATACATGTGAATGGCAGGTGAACACAAATACACCAGTGCCAGAGATGATGCATGTTTTTTATGCCTTTTGAGAGATTTTATGATTTCAAGAACTGATTATTAGATTGAATCCTAAATCTAGGATTCTTTTTCTTTGTTATTTTTGAAGTTTTTGAACTAAAATAGAAAGAAAATTAATAAAATTCATCGCTTTCTTACGACTCTGTATGTTATTATGACAACAGACTTTTAGGAAGAGGTGGATACATATGTTACAAGCGTTACTTATTTTCTTACTGCAAATTATTTATGTGCCAATTTTGACAATCCGTACAATTCTGCTTGTAAAGAATCAAACAAAGTCCGCTGCTGGTGTTGGGTTGTTAGAAGGAGTCATCTATATTGTTAGTTTAGGAATTGTATTTCAAGACTTATCAAATATGATGAATATTGTAGCTTATGTCATCGGGTTTAGTGCTGGGTTGTTGCTCGGTGGTTATATTGAAAATAAATTAGCTATTGGATATATTACGTATAATGTTAGTTTACTAGAGCGTTGCGAAGAACTTGTGACCGCACTAAGACATGCAGGATTTGGTGTGACAGTCTTCATCGGAGAAGGAATTAATTCTGAGCGCTATCGTTTAGATATTGTAGCAAAGCGTTCGCGTGAAAAAGAGTTGGTAGAGATTATTAACGAAATCGCACCGAAAGCATTTATGGCTTCATACGAAATTCGCTCTTTCAAAGGTGGATATTTAACAAAAGCGATGAAAAAACGTGCGTTAATGAAGAAAAAAGATGATCAGGCATCATAAGAGAAAAGGCGAGGTTGAGGATAGCTTCGCCTTTTTTATATACTATTTTTTTGGCTAGTTCATCATTAGTAGTTTAAGGCTTTGTTTCGATGATTTGTTTTTGGTTTGACTTTTGGATATATAAAATTCATCCAAAGAACGATAAATAAATTATCTGTTTGGAATCGCCATAAACCCTCGTTATTGCTCAAAAAAACCTAAGCTTTAGAAAATTGAGGTTCTAACTTCCAGAAAATATATTAGTGCGCAATATAGGCGTTTTGCCGACAGGTTCCCTAAGATAATTAATTGTTATACATATATTGAAAGAGTAAGTTAGATGTACACAGCTTTTTATGAAAAATATAAAACAAGTGAATTATAATCTCTCAAACTTTATTAAATAATATATAATTGTAAACAGAGCACTCACCATTGTTTTGACAGCAAAACAGTCAAATAAGAAGGAGTGGCAAGCTTGAAAAGGAAAAAGATTTTGTATTGGTTTCTATCTATTGTATTGGTGACTTTTCTAGGGCATACGGTGTATGCTGCAGAACAACAAGAAACACTTAAAGTTCAAGAATCAAACGCTCTAAAGGGACAATTCCATCTTGATAATGTAGTGAAAATTTATGTGCCATCCACCTATAATGTAGATCAACCTATTGATAATACTCCCTATGTTAATAAGTCTCTAGAGACATTCTCTAAAATGTTTGGAGGAGCTACTGCTATTGAAGGAACAGGGGCCTGGGTAGGAGATAACAATCAGCTCATTAAAGAAAAAGTCACCATCGTGTATAGTTTTGCCGAAAACTTAAATAAGAAGACGATTAATGAAGTGGTAGCATATGCGAAATCCCTAAAAGAAGAGATGAAGCAATCATCAGTGTCTCTTGAAGTAAACGGGAAGATGTATTTCATTGAATAATGGTTAGAAAAAGGCTTGGAGATCTTATGTCTCCAAGCCTCTTTGTTATTTAAGAATCATAGCGCAGGCTACATAATCAGTGATATTCATGGTAAACAAAGAGGCTAAGCCCTTATTCATTAAGAATTAAGCCTTTTCTCTTTTGAAAGCTTTATACAAGAATGTATACATATTTGGTTTAGTAAGTATGATTTCTCCGAATTGTCCTTATTTCTCGTATAAAAATCGCATATCTGCTATTTAGTCTAATGCTTTATTTTCGTGCAATCATTATCTATTCATGACATATAATGGTGAATCTAAATCTTTATTTCATGAGATAAGAAATGAATATGTAAAACACTTGGAATGAAGAATTTTTACCAAAATTAGTTTGACAATGGAAATAAATTAATTATAGGTTCTTCATAAGGATGGACGCTTTTGATAATGTTTAGTACTTCTTCAAGGTTTTGATATAAACATCTAAACTCCATTTTATATTCAGTCCCAAAGCATATTTCTCCTATAGTATCATTAAAAGGTTTTGATTCTTCCAATGGTCTCCAAGATCCTTTAACTAGTGAATAAGAAATAACATGATCATATTTGCCTACTGTTAAAACCCCAATATCGTTCAGTTTACTTCTTAATGTCTCTATGTATTCTTCTGGTAATAATACCTCAACTTTTACAAATTTAAATTCATTTTCTAGCTCCTTAAAACAGGTTTTAATTTAATTAACTCGTCATATTAGATAAAACGTTTTTGGTGATTAAGCTTTGATGACGAACGAAAAGCTACGAAATACCACATAACATTAACGATTAATGTAGCTATGCAAAGTCCTAGTAAAATAGGAAATCCACCCATCGTTAAAGCGACTATGAGTATTGCGGAGTTTATAAGCAGTCCTAATCCACAAAAGACTGCCATAACGAATTTCATTACATTCAATCCTACTATATATAGAATTAAAGGGAGGAGATAGGTGGCAAGAGCCATGCCTATCGCTGTCCACATACCCATCGTGCCCAATTTATTAGCACTAGGTCCGGAATTAGCGAGTGGGGAAAGTGAAGCTGTAACCAATAAAGAGCAGAAGAGCAATGCGGAAACTAAAGTCATGAAAATAATACGAGATTTGTTTGTTTCTTTTGTCATAATATGTTTCATTCCTTTCAAAATCGTTCGTAAAATTAAGAGGGTTATAGAATAGTATCCTAAAGTTGAGAACGTCAGCAGTTGTGAATAGCTCCTCCATTATTCATTTAGAGTAAGTATTCTATTTTTATATTATAACAAATATATGAAAAAAAGGTTATTTTTGGATTGATAGTAGATTAATTTAAAACGTGTGAAGATGAAAACAGAGTATGTAAGAACATTACATACTCTGTTTTATATTCAATGGATCTTCATTCCTTTTAACATTTGGTTTCAAAAAATGAAGGAGTGAAAATCCAACCACGCCTAACAGACCAAAAATAATCCAAGGAAAACTCATATCTTTCCAATATTTCGTAAAGAAAGTCCCTGTATAGTTTCCAATAGTAAATCCTAGGGCAAGCGATAGTTGAAAGAAACCAAAATAGGTTGCTGTGTATTGTTCGTTACTAAAGTTTGCCACAGCAATATCCGTATTAGGTAGTACGAGTGTTTCTCCGATAGTAAATAAAATGACACACACCAATAGCCAATATGGATGAAAAGAGATTGGAATGAGAAGGAAAGAAAGTCCCATTAGTAATACACCATACTTTACAAGAGAAAGTGCATGATATTTTTTGAAGAGATATTTAAATGCAATCATAAATAAAAAACCTGTAATGGCGTTTATTGTAATGACGAGTCCTACTAAGTCTTGGTCGCGGCTTATATTATTCATATGAAGTGGTAATGCAACCGTAAGTTGTGTAAACATCGTATAAAAAAACACCATGATGAGTGAAAAAGATAAAAAGAGCTTGTTTTGCACAGCCACTTTTATTCCCGTTAACAGTTGTGTTTCGTGTACAGTAACATGAAAGTGAGATCTAAGAAGAAAGAAAAGGAATGCTAGAACGAACATGAGTGATCCTGTAAATAAGAATGGATATAGTGGATCCCAATGAAGCAATACACTACCTGCAATTGGCCCGATGATTGCTCCTCCATTAAGGAAGAGATTTAAGTATGTAAATGTATCCTTTCTTATATGAGCAGGTTGAGAACCAAAAATAGCACGTGCAGATGGTTCATAGAAAGCAGTTCCAAATCCAATGAATATTGTTGCAAGCATAATAGTATAAAATCCAGAAAATATCCCTAGAGAAAGAAAGCCAATACCTCGTAAAATGGTTCCGGTTATCATCATGATGATATAACCAACCCGATCTGCAAGTATTCCTGTAAATAACGGAAATATTCGAGAGGTAATTGTAAGCGCTGTTAAAATTGTGCCAACTTGCATAGCAGAAAAATGTAAAGAATTAGATAAATAGATAGCTAGAAAAGCCATTACTGCAAAATGACCAAGCGTCATAAAAAAAGTAGAAAATAATACAAAACGAATAGGTAATGAAAAAGATTTCAAAATGTCCACCTCTTTTTGTTAACCTTCTATTTATTTTAATGGTTAACATTTTTATGTTATGATTATACTGAAAATAAGAAAAAAAGTAAACGATGGAAAGTTGGTGGTGATTTTGAGTAGCAACCAAACTGCACCAGAGATGTTAGAAAGTATAAGAGCGTTTTTAAATACATGGAGAATCCCAAATGAAACAAGAAAACCGGTTGATTTTTTTGAAACAGAAGAAAATGTATATTTGTTTATGAATGAACAATGGAATGAAGAGTTACCTTTTGGTTCGGTGGAGGAAGTAAAAAGTTTCCGCGGCACTATTCGAGAGGCGGTTGAACAGCAGAAGTCGTTAAAGCCGTTGTTCGAGAAATATCCATTACAAGTAATGACTGTGGATGGAGAAGATGGGATTACATATCAAGCAATTGGTGAGGAAAATTTATATACATTTATGTTACGGATTATTGCCTCTGCGATTGTAAATAAACAGTGGGGAAGATTGAAAGCTTGTCCGGATTGTAAGTGGGTATTTTACGATCAATCTCGTAACGGTAGTAAACGTTGGTGCGGCATGTACGCTGAAGGAGAAGGGGGAAGAGCTTGCGGAACAATTGCAAAAGTGAAGAGACACCGTGCGAAGAGAAAAGCAAATTCAAGTTATATCAAATAGCCGAAGCTTGCAGTGCTGCAAAGTTTCGGCTATTCTCTTGCTTTCTAAGTTGAACAGTATGCTATGATTTTTTCAACTGTACAAGAACGAGTCCATCTGGTAATGTAATTTCTTTCGTTTCTATAAAATTATGTTTCTTATATAAAGCAATAGCAGGTGTATTTTTTTTACCAGTTTGTACAATATAAGGCGTTGTTTCTTCATGTAGTTGAAATAGATGTTGCAATAGTTCCGTTGCAATTCCTCTATGAAAATATGTAGGTGAAACAACGAGGCGATGAATATCAACAACATCATCCTCATATAGAAATGAAATAAACCCAGCTAAAGTATCATCAATAAAGTATCCATAAAAGATTTCATTACAATTTTGAATATCCAAAATAGTGTCATACAATCGAGGAATTGAATTGTTTTGAATATACTGTGCTTCAATTTTATATGCGGAAATTTGAACTTCTAAAATTTCCGCAGCTTCTTCAATAGAAGAAGGGGATAATTTTCGTATCAAGTGGAGGCCCCCTTTATGAAAAGAGTGAGAATATAGGATTCTCACTCTTTCGTATAACTAGTTCTAATTTTTTACAAGCAATTCATTGGCATATTGACGTGCCCAGTGATCAGCTTCTAATATCTCTTCTAATGAAGGATTAGCAATATTATGGTGAGATTCTAATGCAGAATAAATTGTTTTTTCAATGTCAAAAAATGAAATCTTGTCTTGTAAATATAAAGCATTTGCAATTTCATTCGCAGCATTTAGTACAGCTGGTTTTGTACCACCAACTTTCCCAGCCTCGTAAGCGTAGTGGAGGCAAGGAAATTTCTCTAAATCAGGTTTTTCAAAATGTAAGCTGCCAACTTCTAATAAATTTAACTTTTTGAAGGAAGATGGTAAACGTGATGGATAGTGGAATGCATATTGAATAGGCATACGCATATCAGGTGCCCCGAGCTGAGCGATAATAGAACCATCTACAAATTCTACAAGAGAGTGAATAATGCTTTCTTTATGAATCATAACATCGATTTTTTCATAAGGAATGTCAAATAACCAGCGTGCTTCCATTACTTCAAAGCCTTTATTTAGTAATGTTGCAGAGTCAATTGTTAATTTTGCTCCCATTAGCCAATTTGGATGTTTTAGTGCATCTTTCGCTTTGAGCAGTGCCATTTCTTCGCGTGTTTTATCTCTGAATGCACCGCCAGAAGCAGTTACAATTAATTTTTCAATCTCTTTATTATTTTCACCATTTAAACATTGAAAAATAGCTGAATGTTCACTATCTACCGGAATAAGGCGACAATGATTTTCTTTTGCTAATTCCGTAACAATATGTCCAGCCGCTACTAATGTTTCCTTATTAGCAATTGCAATATCTTTTTTTGCTTTTAAAGCTTCAATTGTTGGAAGAAGCCCTGCTACGCCAACGACAGAAGTTAAGACAAGATTACTATCGGGGTGCGTAGCAACTTCAATCAATCCTTCTTCTCCATATACAACTTTTGTTCTAGTAGAAATTCGTGAGCGCATTGTATGTGCTAATTCTTTCGTACTCACACTTACAATGAGCGGCTGAAATGTTTGTATTTGTTGTTCTAACATATCAATATTTTTATTTGCGCTTAGACCGATAATTTGAAAGTGTTCTGGGTGAGCAGCGACTACATCTAGTGCTGATGTCCCAATCGAGCCAGTTGATCCAAGAATTGAAATGTATTTTACCATAATAAATCCTCCGTAGTTGTATAAATCCTTTCCGTAAACCTTTATCTAATTAGACAAAAAAAGGGAAATTCCTGCATAATAAGACAGAAAGTTCTCTTTTGTATGAAAAATAATTATGGTATAATAAGGGAAATTTATAAGAAAAAGCGATGATAGAGAAGAGTACATATTTTGACCTTTACAGAGAGCTGATGGTTGGTGGGAATCAGTGAGGGAAAAATATGGAATGGGCTCTGGAGCTGCAAGCTGAACTGAGTAGGTTATGACGGTTGTTTCGACGTTATTCGAATCGTAAAGAGAGCTATGTAATTATAGCTAATAAAGGTGGTACCGCGGGAGTCCCTCGTCCTTTTTAGGATTGAGGGACTTTTTTGCGTGATAAAGGAGGAGTAGTTGTGAATAAAAATGTTATGTTAACAGGTATTAAACCAACTGGACATCCGCATCTCGGGAACTATATTGGAGCAATTAAACCAGCCTTGCAGCTTTCTAAACAAAGAGAAGGAGAGGCTTTATATTTTATTGCTGATTATCATGCATTAAATGCAGTGCAAGATCCAATGAAATTTCGTGAATATACGAAAGAAGTAGCGGCGACATGGTTATCTTTAGGTTTAGATGAACATGTAATTTTTTATCGCCAATCAGATGTACCGGAAATTTTAGAATTGTACTGGATTTTGGCTTGTCTTACTCCAAAAGGTTTAATGAACCGAGCGCATGCTTATAAGGCAAAGGTTGATCAAAATATAGAAGCAGGGGTAGATGAAGATACTGGTGTAAACATGGGATTATATACGTATCCTATTTTAATGGCTGCTGATATTTTATTATTTCAATCAAACTATGTTCCAGTCGGAAAAGATCAAATTCAGCATGTAGAAATTGCGAGAGATATCGCTACGTATTTTAATAACACGTTTGGTGAAGTATTTGTATTGCCAGAGTATATCATTCAAGAAGAAGGAGCAATTGTACCAGGTCTTGACGGACGGAAAATGAGTAAAAGCTATGGAAATGTTATTCCACTATTTGAAGAGCCAGAAAAATTGAAAAAGCTTATTTTCAAGATTAAAACGGATTCATCTTTACCGAGTGACCCGAAGGAACTTGAGACATTATTTATGTTGTATAAAGAGTTTGCTACAGCAGAGGAAGTTACATTAATGAAAGAACGATACGCAACAGGCATCGGCTGGGGGGATGTAAAAAAAGAGCTACTTCGAGTCATCAATCGGGAGTTAGAGGAGCCAAGAAAGAAATATGAAATGTATATGAATGAACCGCAGTTGCTTCAGGAAGCACTCAAAAAAGGAGCAGAACGCGCAAGAGAAATTTCTAAGAAGAATTTAGCGGAAATAAAAAAACGGATTGGATGTTAATGTGAAAAGGAAAAGATTTGGTTCCTTTTGTCTTATTAAAAATTAGTTGTAGACTGAAAAGGTGTTTTCTGTACATGAAAGCACCTTTTGTTAACATAAAATCAATATATCGCAAAACCTTTAAAATTTCTTTCAGAAGATCTGAAGAAACTTTCTATTCACATAATCAATGTTATCGGTAGTTGTCATGCCTGATTGATAATTTTCTAAATATACAAGGAATATGTCAGCTCACCGTATGTAAGTATATGATCATCGGTAAATCCAAATTCTGTGTAGAATTTCTTACCTGCATCATTTTTAGGGTGTACAGTTAAACGAATGCAATGACAAGAAGGATGCGTATCTTTGATATGCTTTATCAACACTTCTAGCGCAGAGGACCCTAATCCCTTTCTTTGAAATCTTTTATCGATGAAAAAATGAAAAAGCCAAAAGTCTTCTTTGCTATCAGGTGTATAGTGTAGATTAAAGAAACCTACTATTTTCTGCTGATTGTAGATCCCATAAGGTTCGATAATTCTATCGTCTGGTCTAATGTATGCCTTAGCAAGAGCAATAGCAACAGGAGGTGTAACTGCAGCAACAAACTCTTGTTGCTCAATATTTACAGAAAGCCCAAGAGCCTCTCGCCAGTTTTCAGAAGTTATTTTTTTCAGACTTACTTGAGACATGAGTGATAACCTCCAGTTTTTACATTTGATTTTTGGGGATCCGGTATCATTTAAATCTCATAAAAATGATGTAGAGTTACATAACGCATCATTATCGAAAAGCAAAAATAATGAAATATCCATTACTCACCAGTCTAAATCTTTATTTTATTTAAATTAGGAAAATAAGAATAGAGAAATCCAATTAGACCAGCGATGTTCAGTTTAAAACATTTTTTTAACTGAACACCTTTTATCTATATACTTTTAAAAAAAGTGTCTAAAATTAATTTATGTAATGATCCCAAATTGATAGGAAGATTATGAATAGGGAAGAATCGTAAATCTTTTGATTCCTCGTGATCGATACGTAATGTTCCTTCAAAATCACGACAAATATATGTAGCGAGAACACCATATACTTGATCGCCATTTGGGTAAACATTGAAGAATTCTTTCCCAGAAAAATTTTGAAATAGTTCTAAATGTTTAACGATTAAACCTGTTTCTTCATAGACTTCTCGTTTAGCGGCTTCTTCTAGCGTTTCACCGCATTCAAGTGCACCGCCAATTATGCCCCAACAATTGTAATCACTGCGAAGTTGAAGTAGTACTTCATTATTTTCGTTTAATATAATCACATGTGAACCTATTAAAATGAGCGGACGATTTCCAACTAAACTGCGCATTTCTTCGACATATCCCATATATACACCTTTTCCTTTGTTCATATTACATACGTGCAAATTGTAAGTATGTTTCGTATGGAGTAAACCTCCGTATATTAATAAAATGTTGGTAGTTCTTTTAACATCACCTCTGCTTGCGAGGCTGTATAAGTTAGTTGAATATTATGTACTGATCTAAAATATAAACTACGCAAGAAATTTTTTATATTTGAGCATAGAATACAATATTCATTGATTGGGAGTCTCGCTTTATATATTGGCAGCAAGTTTAGTTTGATGCGAATCGTATCGAATAGCTGCTTTTGCGAGAAACCGAGGGATATCATAGAAAGAAGAGGGGTAATAATGCGCTCATCCTCATCAAAATGATATACAATGGAATAAACGAATATTTTATTTAAAAGGCAATGGGTTAGTTCTTCGTAATATAGTGGCGGTAATTTTGGATTATGAATAAGGGCATCGAAAGCATCTGACGCATGAGCGATGCTATGTGCCCACCCATAAGGTTGTACATACCCTCGCAGATCAATTTCCTGGTTCATATAGTCTACTAATTTTTCTTTTACAGTAAGAATAGTTTCTTGTGTTAAAAAGTTTGTTCTATTATCTGCACATAATATCAACGCAATTAATAATGTTGTAAAAGAACGTGTAAACACACTATTCGTGTTATCAGAAGTGATGCCACAATATAAATATTGTTCTTCTAAAGTTAGCATAAGTAATTTTTCTAACTGAGCCTCAGGAAAATAATCACGTGAAATAAGGTGAGAAAAGGTAGAGTAAATCAGTTGATCACGTAAGTAGCCGTCTAATGTTCCGATATGCTCTAGCATATGTAAGCTTAATTGATTTAAATCTATATTTTGAGGTAGTAAATATCCATTTTTTTGAATGGTTTCTAGTAATTGCTGCAACATAATGGTATTCAACGATGCTCCCCCTCGTTATAGCTTTATCGATAAGACACTCTAGTGTCTATCCCGCATTAACGGGCAGCATGACCCCCACCTCAAGGTTCAAAAAGAGACGAGAAAGATAGGTGGGGGATAACTGCTGGTATGTGCCCAATTGGGTGGGATTTCCATCAGTAGGGGGTGAAAAAAACCCACCGATGGAAGTTTCACTTTATAAGAACCTAATTGTTCAGGTTAATCATTGATGTAGGGTGAAGAAATTCTTTATTAATGGAATCTTTACGTTATAAACATTAAATGTCTAATATTCTACATATTCATAAAAACTCCTGCTCATGCAATAGAAAACATGTTATTTTTAAAATTTTACAGAAAGAGGTTAAAGAATGAATCAATTGGTTAATATGGAACGAGATTTTAAAGTATTAGTAGGAGAACCGTACTATATTACGATTGAAGAAAATAATACAGTTTCCTTTACAAAGGAACAAGTTACAGAGGTTGTACAAGATTGGATAGAAAAAGCAACGGATAAAGGAGTTTTACATTTACATTTCGTTATTTCATCAAAAAGTCCAAATTATACACATTATGAAGAGGTGTTTCAGCGTTTACAATTTCAGCATCAAAAAAGTTGTGTCATGGTACTGAAAGATTTATCTGATGTTACAGATGTGGAAGTTCCGTTTACGCTGAAAACAATAGATGAAGTAGGAGAAGACATTTTTAAAACAATTTGGCTGGAATCTATGCAGTTTTCTTTAAATACGAAAGAAACGTTATCTATAGATCAATTATTATATGCTTTTCAAACAGAAATTGGCGGCAGATGGAACGAACATTGTTTAGTCGCCTTTCAAGGAAAAGATCCAGTAGGTGTTATTCTGCCGCACATAGAGCCAGGTACGGTAGAAGAAGGGAGATTGTTCTATCTTGGTATTGTCCCGAATATGCGTGGTAAACGATACGGGACAAAGCTTCATGAAAAAGCATTATACATTTTAAAAGAGATTGGTGCCTCATATTATGTAGGTAGCACTGATGAAATGAACGATGCCATGAAACGAGTGTTTTCTAACAACAACTGTATACAGTTAGGGAAGATAGAGAAATATACAAGGGTGATTAGAAAAGGATAAATAGAGCTCCCCTTCGAAGTACTAAAGAAATAAGTTTAGGGGAGGAATTGTATGTTAAAACAAACATTTAAAAGAATAATTCCTTTATATCCTGAATTTTTATTTCCAGACTGGCATATAGAACACATATCACAACGGCAGGAGAGCGGGAAGTGGGAAACGCTTTGGTTTCAGGTGATAACACCCACAGGAATGTTTCGTGTGAAACAGTTTTTTCTGGATATTATGGAACCAACTTTTCCTGATAGTTGCCTGTGCCAAGCGCAGGGAGAATGTTTTCGATATAACACACTAACATATTGGCGTGGTATAAATTATAAAGGAAATGATAGTTATGTAACTTCTAAGTGGAAAATGCAAATTGAAATTTCTATTGATAATGGAGTTATAGAACAACATCAGATGGAGGAATTTTTGTATGGATTACAGCCATTTGAATTAGAGGCAGCAAAACGACAAATGAAATTACCATTTCACCATCTAAGCTTTCAGGCTCATATAGAAGATAGTGTAGGCGAAACTAATCGTTGTTCTATATGGCGTTCTCCAGAAGAAAAAGAATTTGTATCATTACCGCTTCTAGTTCCGAGTTCATGGAAGCTAGAGTCTGTTGGTTTTGGTAATCGTGAAACACAGTATATATACTGGGATACAAAAGAGCAGTTATATGCGCTATGGGCATGTCGGCATACAAATTATAGTTATCGTCCTGCATCCTCATGGATCAGAAACTATAGTTCCCCGCAAAAGATTGGAAATTGTGAATATTATACGCATCCACAAAGAGGCACAGTTGTATATCAAGATTTTGGGGATGAACAAATTGCTTATGTATTTCGAGGGACGCCGTGCACGTCCTTTGGAAAAATACAAGCAATCTTTACTCTTTAGGTGCAAGGTTTGAGATAAGAGTGGAGCAATTTACAAGCAGTCGTTAATGAAATTAACATTATTTATGGTTCTGTGGATCAATGTGCTGAACAAGGGATTGGATTTACGAAAGGCAAGTTAGAAAAAAGAGAAAATTTAAGGGAGAGGGTCTAAAGAGCGATGAAATCGATTTTTAGAATCGCTCTCTTTTTATTTTCTGCACTTGTAGACAGAGTATGCTTTATGATATAAGACTCTCATCTCAAGATTTTAGGAAGCTGAAGAAGATAGGTGTGGGCTTTCTAGAAATGAGGACGAAGAAATTTTGCGCACTCACATTTTTCCGAGATTGATTGTGCAATGGATACAAACAAAACCGATTGTTATGAAAAAAGATGCTAAATCATAGTATTTGTAGTTATTTTAAGAATTGTCAAAACATTTACAAATATATCCACGTTGTTAACACTATAAATAGTATAAAATCTGTAACTAAGGGAGGGGATAGGGACATGCTACTATGGATATTAGTAATATTAATAATAGTAGGATTAACGGTTATTGGAACGGTAATGGTTGGGAAAACTGAGCAAGAAGATTATGGAACCTCGACAAAAGGAAATATAACGAGACTTTCTATCATTTATCTTTGTTTAGGGGTCATTTTAGTAGTTGGAGTAGCTTCGTATATATATTTTTATGGATGAAAAATACGGTGTAGTAAAAAAAATAAAGAAAAAGAGAGTGCGACATATAAGCACTCTCTTTTTTGTCTTTGATGGGGATTTTTTAGAGACAATCCTCTTCGTTTTTTATCATTTTTAATAAAGTGAAACTTCCATCAGTGGGGGGTTACTGCCCTTTAATGTGGGATAAAGTATGTAAGTTGAAAATGAAAAGTCTAGGATATTAATAATTAATAAATCTAAAAAGTTATAAAAATCTAAAAATGTATTATGCTATAATTAGATAGTGATTATTGGAAAACAAGGGAAGGAATGGATAATGATGATTGAAATTGTTAATGTATCAAAGAGCTATAATGGTAGTAAATTTGCGGTAAAAAATTTGGATTTAACAGTGCCGAGTGGAGAGATATTTGGTTTTTTAGGCCCAAACGGTGCGGGGAAATCAACGACAATTAAGATGATAACGGGTGTTCACTCTCTTGATAGCGGAACGATTTCTGTAAATGAAAAAGACATTACAAAAGAGCCGCTTGAAGCGAAAAAGTTATTTGGGTATGTTCCTGACAGTCCCGATATGTTTTTACGCTTAAAAGGGATTGAATATTTAAATTTTATGGCGGATATGTACGATGTTCCGAAAGATGTGCGTCAAGAAAAGATTCGAACACTAGCAGAACGTTTTAGTTTATACGAAGCATTGTCCGATCAAATTCAAAGTTATTCACATGGAATGCGTCAAAAAATTATTATTATCGGAGTTCTTTTGCATGATCCAGACGTATGGGTATTAGACGAACCGATGACAGGATTAGATCCCAAGTCAGCATTTATATTAAAACAAATGATGCGTGAACATGCCGATAAAGGGAAAACGGTATTTTTTTCGACGCACGTGCTAGAAGTGGCTGAAAAGTTATGTGATCAAGTTGCGATTATTAATAAAGGAACACTTCAATTTCGAGGGAATTTAGCAGAAATGCGAGAGCATTTTGAATCTAATGAATCTCTTGAAAAAATGTTCTTGGAGATGACAGAAAATGAATAAGATTTGGATGTTAACAAAAATATTATTAAAAATGAATTATGCCGATATGTTAACCGATAAGAAGAAACGTGCTGTATATTTGTTTTCATTTTTGGGCCTTATGTGTGTTGGATTTTTGTTTATAGGTCCGCTTGCATATGGAATGTATGGGGGATTAAAACAAGTTGGTCAGGAAAACTTACTTATTGGCATGGGGTTATCGATTGGAAGTATATGGGTGTTTGTGGTTAGTATTACGACAATTTTAACAGTATTTTATTATAATGATGACGTTGAAATGTTATTACCATTACCACTTCAGCCAGCCCATATTATTACTGCAAAGTTTATTACGGTTTTAATTACACAATATGTGATGGCTTCTTTTGTTTTATTTCCAATCTTTATTGTATATGGGTTGCAAAGTAGTGCTTTTATTACATATTATGTATACGCTCTAATTGTTTACATATTTTTCCCGATCATTCCGTTAGTTCTCGCTTCGCTTCTCATGACAGTAATTATGCGTTATACAAATATCGCAAAAAATAAAGATCGAAGTAATATGTTAATGGGTTTATTTACTTTGTTGATGATTGTAGGCATTAATGTATTTATTCAATGGAAAAATAGAAGTGCTGCTTCCGGACAAATGGCAGCAGACTATTTTGCAAATAATCAATCTTCGTTTCTAGTAGAAATGACAAACTATTTTCCGACAACATATTTTGGGGCAATGGCGTTAATAGAAAGTGTTTCGTGGAAAGGAATTTTATATTTACTTCTTTTCGCTGCCATTTCATTTGCGTTTTATGTACTGTTTTTCTATGTTGCGGAGCGTACATATTTAAAAGGAGTTATTGGACTTTCGAATAGTACTGCGAAAAAAGAAGTAATTTCTTCTGAGAATTTTAATAAAGCTACTATACAAAATTCACATTGGAAAGCATATGTGAAAAAAGAGTTTCGTATTTTGTTTCGCACGCCACAATTCTTTATTAACTGTATTGTGCAAACATTTGTTATGCCAATTATGTTTTTCTTTATTATTTTTGTGCAAGACGGCAACTTAGCTTGGTTAAATAAATTTGCAAAAGATAGTGAAACAGCAAGTCTTGCGCTTGGTCTTGCTTTTTGTGCAGGTATGTTTTTAATGGGATCAAACGTTATTGCGACAACATCTTTTTCAAGAGAAGGTCGCACTTGGTTTATCAATCGCTATTTACCAGTCAAGGCAGACGGCATTTTCTTTGCGAAAGTATTTACAGCTTGGCTCATTAATACTACTATTTTAGCTATCTTTGGTCTTGTGCTTATCATTATAGGTGGTGTGTCGCCAGTATTTATCTTACTTTGGTTCTTGCTATGTGCAAATGGGTTATGGTTAAACAATTTAATTGGCACACGCTGGGATGCACAAACAGCTGATATTCATTGGGATTCTGAACAAAAAATGTTTAAAGGTCGTTATACTACGCTTTGGAATTGGCTTGTTAATGTATTATTAGTTGGTATTACTGTTGGTGGAGTATGTGCGTTATTTTTCTTATTAGGAATTGGAATGTGGGGTATGTTTTTAAGTATCCTAGTTGTTTTTACTATTGTAAATGTTATTGTATCTCGTAGTTTACAACTGGGTGCTGAACGTATCCTAGCAAATATTAAATAAATTGTAAATCCTCTGTTACTATACAGAGGATTTATTATATGAGGGGAAGAAGTCGCTATGAGGAAAATTGCAATTGTCACAGGTGCAACTCGGTTACATGGTATTGGAGCAGCGGTTTGCAAAGAATTAGCTCAGAAAGGGACAGATATCTTTTTTACTTATTGGCCTCGCTATGATAAAACAATGCCTTGGGGGATGGAAAGAGATGAACCGTTTCTATTAAAAGAAGAAGTTGAAAGTTTTGGTGTACGTTGTGATATGGCTGAGATTAATTTGGCGCAGTCTTATGCACCGAACCGTTTGTTATATATGGTATCAGAACATTTTGGAGAGCCGACAATTTTAGTAAATAATGCTGCGTATTCTATAAATACAAATTATGATTCAATCGATGTGGAAAAGTTAGATTCGCATTATACAGTAAATATAAGAGCGCCGATTTTGTTAAGTACACTATTTATGAAGCACTTTACAAAAGAAAAAGGCGGAAGAATTATTAACCTTACGTCGGGGCAATCATTAGCGCCGATGCCAGATGAACTTGCATATGCCGTAACAAAGGGGGCTATCGAAACATTTACAGCTTCAGTTGCACCTGCTGCTGCGAAAAAGGGGATTACAGTAAATGCGGTTAATCCAGGACCAACCAATACAGGGTGGATGAATGAAGAAATGAAACAATATCTTGCAACAAGGTTTCCAACAGGAAGAGTTGGGGAGCCGAAGGATGCAGCTCAGTTGATCGCTTTTTTAGTAAGTGAAGAAGCAGCATGGGTAACGGGGCAGGTTATTCATTCGACAGGAGGATTTTATCCCGCATTAACGGACAGTAAGACCCCCACCTCAAGATGAAGAAAAAAGCGAAGAAGATAGGTGGGGGCTAACTGTCCGTAAAAGCCCGATTGGTTCAACTAACCATCAGTGGGGGATGAAAAAACCCCCACTGATGGAGGTTTCACTTTATTGAGAAATTTGTGTTTGTAATAAATAATAAAAGGAATTTTTGTAAGGATATAGAAAACTATTTGGGAGGTGAAATTGTAATTTTAGGAGGCTTATTATGAATTTGAAAAAAATATCGATTGCTTCATTGGCGATTGGAGCGATGCTCTCCATTACAGCTTGCGGTACCTCAACAGAAAAAGATCAAGCAAATCAAAGTAAAAAGGAACAAACAAACGCTCAAGAAGAAGCGAAAACAACAAGTGCAGACCAAACAAATACGAGTAAAAATGAGGAGAAGGAATCAAAAACAACAAGTGCAGATGGGAAAACTGAAGCGACATCAACGAATACAGAACAAACGAAAAATGAGAAAAACGGAACAAAAGAAACAAAATCAACAAATGCAAAGCAAAATGCTAGTATGAAAAGTGGAGTAACAGAAGTTGTACAGTTAATAGAAGAAGTGGACAAGCAATTGAAAGCAAATCCGAAACAAGAAACTGTAAATAAACTAGGAAAGCAGATTGCTGATAAATGGGATGTAGTTGAGAAGGAAGTTGAAACAAAACATCCATCCGATTATAAAACAATCGAACAAAATTTATACCCACTAATTGTTGAAATGGAAAAACAAAAGCAGGATTTAAAAAAGTTAAAAACGTTAACTACGAAAACAAAGCAAGATTTAAATCAATTTTTGAATAAGCTTTAATAAAAAATGAAGATGAAATTAAATCTTATCTTATATATAGCCTATGTAATAAAAGGAGAAACGTAGCAGATGTGTACGTTTCTCCTTTTATGATTAGTTGCAACGAATACATAACACAACTTTTTAATAAAACATATGGTATGTGAGAGATTGGTGCGATTAACGATATAAATATTGTTTTAACGTACCATTTTCAATACAAGCAAGAGGTATATTTTGTTCAGTTCCTTCCTTCATATTTCGTAAAACCGCTACATTGTTATTTATTTCTTCTTCACCGACAATAAGTACATGCGGAATGTTTTCTTTGTTTGCATAGTTAAGGGCACGTTTTAATTTACGATTTGTTAGTTCGAGTTCTACTTTTAAATTTTCATTTGTTCGCAATGTGTGTGCAATTTTTAAACATTTTGCCTGCGTTCCGAGTGGAATGACAAAGATATCGACAGAAGAGGAGGCACGTTCTTTTTGTATAAGCGCAGTATAAATGACGTCTAAACCAAAGGAAATTCCAACTGTCGGATAAGATTTATTATCACCTCGAAATACACCAATAATATGATCATACCGGCCACCGCTACCAATGCTAGAGGTAATACTACCATCCGTTAAAAAGATTTCATAAATCGTTCCTGTATACATTGTAAGACCTCTTGCGAGAAAAGGAGAAAATACTGTATTAGATTCAACTCCAAGTGCAATTAAGTATTGCTCAAGTTCTTGAAGCTCAGTAACGCCTTCCTTTACAAGTGGATCAGAGAATGTTTTATCAAATTCAGAGAGCTGCATAGACATACATGTTTCCAACGTCTTACATAATATATCAATTGTTTCGTTTTGTAATCCTCGATTTATTAAATCATTTCTTACACCTTCAATGCCGATTTTCTCAAGTTTATCTACAGATAAAATAACATCTTGTATTTGTGATTGAGGGATTTGAATAGCTTGTAATATTCCTGTTAATAGCTTACGGTTGTTATATTGAATAGTTACATCTAGGTTTAATTTGTTAAATATATCGAGTGCCATTACCATTAATTCAGCTTCCCCTATAATGGATTCAACTCCAACAATATCTACATCGCACTGTACAAATTCTCGGAATCTGCCTTGTTTAATTGGACCATTACGAAATACCTTCCCGATTTCATAACGTTTAAACGGAAGACGGATTTCTGGATTCATAGCTACAACTTTTGCGAAAGGAATTGTTAAATCATAACGCAGTGCAAGTTCACGATTGCCTTGATCACGAAGGGTATACATTTCCTTTAAAATTTCAGCACCTCCTCCATATTTATAAGCCATTAAATCGTACATATTCAAAATAGGTGTTTCTAATGGCTTACAGCCGTAAGCTTCAAATGTTTCTTCACAAGTCCGTTTAATTGTATTACGCAGTACTTGTTCTTCTGGTAAATAGTCTTTTGTTCCTTTTATGTTTTGTAAGTTCATGTTTATCACTCCTTTTTAAAATAAAAAGAGCCATGTAGGTATAAAAATACCCACATAGCTTTATAGTCGCTTCGTGGGTAACAGGAATAGCCCTGTACCCACGAAGAAAAAATTCTTCGGATACAAGGCGTTATATATGATGATGAAGTTGGAAAGAAGTATTACGTTTTAACATAAGCAATCTCTCCTTAAATTTTTTTATATCATACCAAAATTAATTTGAATTATCAAGCAATTTTCGTTTCGCTGTTGACGGGTAGTAAGCTTCTCACTTATGGAAGTTTCACTTTATTAAAAAATGTAGTGAGGGTAAAAAATCTGTCTCATGTATGAGACAGATTTTTCATGAAGTAATCGATGTAAGTGTTCCATTACTTATTTTAATAAAGTCTGCACCATCAATAAAGATTTGTAATCCTCTTTTTCCAGCGCTAATACTGATTGGATTTAAATTTGCAGCAGATTCGTCAATAAAAAGTGGGTAATTTTTTTTCACGCCAAGAGGTGAAACACCGCCACGTATGTATCCTGTTAATCCTAGTATTTCCTTCATTGGAACCATCTCTACCTTTTTGTTTTTACTTGCAGACGCTAATGCTTTTAAATTGAGCTCTTTATGTGAAGGTATACAAGCCATAATTACCCCAGTTTTATCTCCGCGAAGGACAAGAGTTTTGAAGACTTGTTCTAATTGTAAATCAACTTGCTCAGCAACATGTTTTGCATCTAAATTCTCTTCGTCCCACTCATATTCATGTATTGTATACGGAGTTTTATGCTTATCTAATAAACGACAAGCGTTTGTTTTACTACTCATTTTCCACACTTCCTTTTTTGGTTCTTATTTTTAGTATACAAAATTTTGCAAAATAAGACAGGGAAAATGAGAAAGGACAAGAATATGTAACATATATTTTGAAAAGGAAAGAGGGAAAAAGATGTGGAGAACAACTGATCTTTATGATGCATATGAAACTGAAGTACAAGTATGTAGGCCTCTGTTTCAATCATACGGAAAGAAAAAGCAGTTTCACGGGAAAATTGCAACGGTGAAAGTAAAAGATGATAATGTACTTGTGAAGCAAGCGCTAGAAACGTTACCTGAGAGTACAGTATTAGTTGTGGACGGAGAAGGCTCAACAAATTGTGCGTTACTTGGTGATAATTTAGCAAACATTGCAAAGGAACGAAATTTAGCAGGTATTATTATATATGGCTGTGTTCGTGATTGTGTAGAGCTTAGTAAAATCGAGCTTGGTATTTTAGCGATTACAACGATGCCAAAGCGAAGCGTGAAAGAAGGGAATGGAGAAACAAATATTCCTGTGTCCTTTGGAGGGGTTTCTTGGATTCCAGGAGATTATATCTATGTTGATGAAGATGGTGTGATTCTAAGTAAAAAAGAAATTCACCATGAGTCATGATGTGAAGAAAAGGAAATTCGAAGGTAAATAATGATAGAAATATTTTCAGATACAAATGCACATCAATATAAGACTTTAAAAAGAGCGTTACAAGAATATTGGTATTCTTAAAAAGCAAATACGATAAATGATAGACAAAAAAATATAAAAATAGTAAAATAGTACAGAATTTTGTAATATTGTGAATTGTATAGGAGCATAGTGTTTCACTAGGTAAAAAAAGAGGAAGTTCGGCGGAGTTTCAATGTTACTCCGCTACTGTAAATGAGAAGACTTTGTACCTTTTTTATCAGAAGATGCAAAAAGTCATTATTTCATAAACGGGGTACCTTACCTATGCAAATACAATAACCTATGGAGATAGAGGTGCTGTGCATCCGTTGAACGCTTGTTTGAAGCGTGTTTATGCGCGCCCCTTTGAGGGTATTTTTTTATGCGATTTTTAGGAAAGGGGAGGAATAAATAGTATGGCAAACATGAAAAAATGGTTATTCATGTCATTCATGACGATTGCATTAGTTTTCTTGTCTTTTGCAAATACCGTACACATTGCCTTTGCTGAAGGCAAAACAGCAACGTTAGCAATTGTTGGAGATTCACAAAAAGGGATTATGCTATGTCCAAAAGAAGTTGCAATTCAAGAGGGAGAAACGGCCTATAGTTTACTGCAAAAAGAAATGGGGAGTAAAGTAACCGCAGAAAACACGAAGTATGGTGTATACGTGAAAGGCATTGATGGATTAATGTCTGGTGAAACGAGCGGCTGGTCTTATGAAGTGAATAACAAATCACCGATGGTTGGTGCAGATAGCTATAAGCTAGAAGATGGAGATGTTGTGGCTTATCGTTTTGTTTTAGACTGGAACAATATGAGTCAACAAACTTTGCAGCAAGTGTTAGATGAACTTGGTACATGTAAGAAACAGCCTGATACAGACAACCCAGGTACAGACAAACCTGATGCACCAAAACCGCAAGAACCTATAAAAGGTGATGTAACGAAGAAAGTTGATGAAGCAATTGTAAAAACTGTACAAAAGATGATGAAAGATGGTATAGATAGTGACTGGGTTGTAATTGGTCTAACTCAATCAGGTCAAGAAGTTTCTAAAGAGATAAAATCAAACTATTTACAATCATTAGAAGAGCGTATTAAAGAGAAGGAAAATAAATTCTCTTCCACTGAGTTAGCACGTACAATTTTAGCAGTTTCAGCGGTAGAAGGTGACCCAACAAATATTGCTAGTAATAACTTAATTTCAAAATTATATAACTTTGAGAAAATAGATTCTATTACAGGATATACTTTTAGTTTACTTGCATTAGATACAAAAAAATATGACGTGCCAGTTGATGCGAAATGGAACCGCGATACATTAGTAAATGCAATTTTAAAATCACAGCATACAGATGGCGGATGGGCGTATATGGGGAAATTAGAGGAACCAAGTGATGCAGATGTAACTGGAATGGTTTTCTCAGCATTAGCACCATATCAAGATCAAGCGGAAGTAAAGCAAGCATTAGATAAAGCGAAGCAATATTTAGCGAGTATACAGACAGATAAAGGTGGATTTACATCCGGCGGTGTAGAAAATGGCAACAGTGTAGCAGAAGTTGTTCTTGGACTTGCAGCAGCTGGCATAGATCCAACAAGTACTACATATACAAAAAATAATTATAATGCGGTTCAAAATTTACTATCTTATCAATTAGAGAATGGTGGATTTAAATGGTTGGCAAACGATACTGAGGAAGATAGTATGGCAACTGAGCAAGCGATGTTAGCGCTTGTTCAGTATAAGAACTATTTAAATGGTAAAGGTTCTATTTTCGATTGGACAAACGCTTCAACACCAACCCATGAAGGGGATAACTCAACGGAAGAGCCGAAACAACCAACAGGTGATGAGAAATCTGTAACAGAGGAACCTCAAAAACAAGCGGATAAACAGTCAATTGTAGCTTCAGAAGATCAAACTGTACAAAAGGAAGCGAAAGTAGAAAAACATAGTTTACCAGAAACAGGTATGTCTCGATTAAATACTGCTATGCCAGCTGCATTAGGCGTACTGTGCATTGGCGCTGCATATGTATTATGGAGAAGAAAAGCAGCTTGACAAAATTAGGAGCAAATATTTGCTCCTAATTTTATTGCGAAAGGTGTGAGAAATTATGAAAATGCTGAAATGGCTTGTGTTGTTTGTTTTCTCATTTAGTTTAATCACTGGGTGTAGTCAAAATGAGGTAAAGACAGATAAAAAGACAGACGCAAAACAAACAGAGCAAAAAGATGAAAAGAAACAGGAACAGCAATCTTCAGAAGAACAGAAACAAGAACAGAAACAAGAAGAGAAATCTCAAGAAGAAAAAGCTGCAGATTCAAAGTCTATCGAACAGAATCCAGCGCAAAAACAAAACGTAGAACAATCACAAAATCAAGAGCAAAAAGCACAGTCTCAAGAAAAATCTAAAGTTGTAAATGAGCCGAAAGAAACGCCGAAGCAGGAAAATGTACAACAAACAGCTGAAAACCAACAGTCTGTACAGGGTCATTCTGAAGGGACTCCTTCACCGGTACAACCTGCTCCAGAGCCAAAAACGGAATCACAACCACAACAAGAGGTAAAGACGGTTACGATATCCGTACGTGATGATCAAAGTACGATCTTAGGGGGAACGGAAGTAGAACTTCAAGAGGGAGATACTGTTTTTAAGGTATTAGCTCGTACAATGAAGCAAAAAGGGATTCAAATGGAAGCTAGTGGATCTGGAAGTAGTGTATATGTTCGCGGGATAAATAACTTATATGAAAAAGATAAAGGCGACCTAAGTGGTTGGATGTATAGTGTAAATGGAGTTAATGCCAATATAAGTGCGGGCAAGTATAAAGTGAAACAAGGAGATAAAATTGAATGGTTTTATGCGTTAGATTATAGGAAGGAAAATCGGTAACAAGTAATGAGATTAGCGTTTTCTTCTATGCATCCACTTGTCAATTTTTTGTATTATGTAGGGGTGATTATACTATGTATGGTATGTCTTCACCCTGTTTTTTTAATTGGTGCAATTTGTATGATTCTTATATTAAATATTATACAAGGTAATGGAGAAAAATTGAGAAAAATGTTGCCTAGTATACTTCTATTCGCTTTTATTATTACGATAGCTAATCCGTTATTAACACATCGAGGCAGTACGATTTTATTTTATATTGGTTATAATCCAATTACATTAGAAGCTGTAACATATGGATGCACAATGGCGTTATCGTTGGTTGGTATTATGTTTACGTTTACTTCTTATAATGAAATGATATCGAGTCATAAGTTTTTATATTTATTTTCCCGTATTTCTCCGAAAGTAGCATTGCTTACAATGATTACAGTTCGCTTCGTACCTTTATTTATGAGACGTCTCACCAATATTACACTTGTGCAAAAGACAAAAGGAGTTCAAGTGGATGCGGGTTCTCTGAAAGAAAGGGCACAGAACGGCATGAAGCTTTTGCAAGTATTATTAGTTTGTTCATTAGAAGAAGCCCTTCAAACCGCTGATTCTATGCAGGCACGAGGATTTGGAGTGACAAAACGAAGTACATATATTCGATACCGTATGGAACATAGAGATTGGCTTGTCCTTACTTTGTTAGTAATTTTATTTGTATATTGCCTTTTCGGAGTAAGTATAGGATATGGTGTTTTAACGATTTATCCAAAAGTAGAATCACTCCTTTTACAACAAAATGATCTGTTTTTGTTTATTCCATTTCTAATGTATATAAGTCTACCAATTTTAGTAGAAGGGAGGGAGTGGTTATGGTGGCGCATGCAGAAATAAAACAACTTTCATTTACATATTCAGACGAGGAGTCTGCCGCTTTATGTAATGTATCTTTATCGGTTTCCCATGGAGAATTTGTCGTGTTAGCAGGACGTTCTGGTTGCGGCAAGACGACGTTATTAAAACATTTCAAAAAAGAACTTCTCCCAATTGGAATGAGAGAAGGCAGCATGTATTATGATGGAGAATCTTTACATACAATACCAGACTTATTATCGGCTCAAGAAATTGGCATGGTGTTTCAAAACCCAGAGAATCAGCTTGTGATGGATACTGTTATTCAAGAACTTGCATTTTCTCTTGAGAATGTCGGCTATGAAACAACGGTCATTCAAAAAAGAATTGCTGAATTAATCAGTTTTTTAGGGTTTCAAGATATATTGCATCAATCTGTACATACGTTATCTGGAGGACAAAAGCAGCTTGTAAATTTAGCTGCTGTACTTGTTTTACAGCCTAAATTGTTGTTATTAGATGAACCGACAGCACAGCTAGATCCAATTGCAGCAAAAGATTTTTTAGGACTATTGAAACGAATTCATGAAGAATTAGGAATTACAATCATTATGAGTGAACATCGTTTAGACGAAGTGGTTCCTCTGGCAGACCGAATCGTTTTTATGGATGAAGGTACAATTGTTTATGATGGAAACCCAAGTGAAGTAATTCTAGAAATGTGGAAAGTAGAAGAGTTTCGCCCATATATCCCGCAAATTCCACGTTTGTTTTTAGAATGGAAGACTGAACACGTTCCGTTTACAGTACGTGATGCACAGAAACAAATTTCCCCTATTTTAAATGAATTTCAGTATGATATACCATCGCAGCATACAGAAAAGGTACATGTATTATTACAAGCAAACCACGTTTCATTTCAATATGAAAAGCATGGACCGTTTATTTTGCAGGATTTGATGCTGACGGTTAAACAGGGACAATGGACAGCGCTTGTTGGGAAAAATGGTACTGGGAAATCAACGTTATTAACGCTTTTAGCAGGATTACATAAGTGTCGCAGAGGAAAAGTAGTTTGGGAAGGAAAGCCCATTCATAAAACGGAAGTGAAAGAGCGCTTTAAAAAAATCGGTTATGTTTCGCAGCACCCTTACTACCATTTTACACATGATACTGTTTGGGACGAGCTTTTTAGCCGTGCGCAAGAATTATATAAAAGAGAAGCGAATGAAAAAGTAGAAGAAATGCTTCGGAAGTTTTCAATCTTGCATATTCGTAATCGCCATCCGCATGATTGTAGCGGCGGAGA
The DNA here is from genome assembly GCF_052038115.1 of Bacillus sp. GB_SG_008. NCBI lineage: Bacteria > Bacillati > Bacillota > Bacilli > Caryophanales > Bacillaceae > Bacillus > Bacillus sp. GB_SG_008. The sequence continues at coordinate 376,762 of NZ_JBPZSK010000005.1, forward strand.
ACAGCAATTAATTGCTCTTTGTACAGTGTTATTGTCAAAGCCAAATCTATTATTACTAGACGAACCGACAAAGGGATTAGATCCAGGGAAGAAAGAAGAGCTTGGCAAGTTGTTTCAGCAATTACAAAGAGAAGGAACGACGATTGTTATGGCGACGCATGATATTGAATTTGCAGCGAAATATGTAGATAACTGTATCATGTTATTTGATGGGAAAATTATTATGGAAGACACACCGGCACGTTTTTTTAGTGAGAACTTTTTTTATACAACATCTGTTAATCGTTTTATTCGTAAACAACTGCCGTATGCTTTAACATGGGAGGATGTGTTTGAGGCGTGTCCAAAAGATATGCTGGTATAGTTGTAGTCGTTTTTTTAGTGTTGATTATTACACTTTTATTTACGTCTTTTGTGACGGATCAATATTATATATGGTGCAGTCTGTTCCTTTTAATTGTGATTATGTTGCCATTTTATGTGCGTTTTGAGAAAAAAGCTTTTGTTTCTCGTGAAATTGTGCTTGTAGCTGTCCTAGCGGCAATTGCTGCGATTAGCCGCGTTCCATTTTCTATTATTCCGAGTGTACAACCAACTTCGTTTGTTATTATTGTATCTGCAATTGTATTTGGTAGTGAGACGGGTTTTCTTATCGGTGCAACAGCTGCGTTAGTTTCTAATATATTCCTAGGACAAGGACCTTGGACCCCGTGGCAAATGTTTTGCTGGGGTATGATGGGTTTTTCAGCTGGACTGCTGCGTCATACGTGGATGATGAAAGCATTATGGGGAAGAGCTCTCTTTGGGTTTATAGCAGGATTTGCTTTTAACTGGATTATGAATTTATGGTTTCTTATTGGTTTTTTGAAAGAACTAACATGGGATACTTTTATAAAGGCATACATTACAAGTTTTTATTTTGATCTTGCACACGCACTTTCAAATGTATTTTTTCTTTTGGTGTTTAGCACATCTTGGATTAAAATATTGGCACGTTTTAAGAAGAAGTACGGTATATTAGAATAAAAAAATGCAATATACGTTTTCTCAAGTAAATAGAGAATAAATTTTTTTTATAAGGCATAAATATATACTGTAGGATCGCGACTTACATATTCGTTCGCCTTTTGAGACACTTCTTACATGATGTAAGGGGTGTCTTTTTTATTTATAAGTAAGTGTATTTCTAATTAACTATTTAGGTATTAGAATCCAATTCATCATTGTTTCTCATACGGTGTGTGTTGTGAATGAATTCTTTAATTTTCAAAATGTTTAATTATAGACAAAATTTCCTCAGAAACAGCAGGATTGATTATATATAATAAACATTGAGAATGATTTTCGAAGTTGAGGTGTCTATATGATAAAGCCAGTGATTCCAAAACAACATGGTGCATGGGCGATGCTTCTTATCCCATTTTTGCTTAGTGCTTTAATTGGCAAAGCGACATGGCAGCACATACCACTTTTTTTAGCATGGCTATTTGTCTATTTAGCAACATATCCCTTTTTAATGTATGTGAAACAAATGCGACAAAAGCGCTATTTACACTGGACGCTCATTTATTTTAGTCTTGCTATTTTGTTTGGTATAGTTCCACTTACATACGAATGGCGTATTCTTTTTTTTGCAATATATATGATTCCATTATTTTTTGTAAACATTTTTTTTGCTCGTCAAAAGAATGAACGAGCATTACTGAATGATGTTAGTGCTATTATCGTTTTTTGTATTGGCGGAATGATCAGTTATTATTTCACAATGAAAACAATTGATGAAACAGCATGGCTAATCGCACTTGTTTCATTTTTATACTTTATGGGAAGTACGTTCTATGTGAAAACGATGATTCGAGAAAAGAAAAATCCAACATATCGTTGGATTTCATGGGGATACCATTTATCACTTGTAGTCGGTACGTTCATTGTGTCTCCTTGGTTTGTCATTGCTTTTATTCCAAGTTGCATTCGCGCTATTGTGTTATATGGTAAAAAAGTAACTGTTCTAAAAGTTGGTGTGTGGGAAATCGTCAATTCAGTTTATTTTTTCATTGCTACTACAGTATTATTTCGATTTAAGGGTTGATATTAAGTTAATGAATAAAAAGTAAGCACGATTCATACGTGCTTACTTTTTATTGTTGGGAATTTTTTAGCCCGTATTAACGGGCAGTAGGCCCCCCAAGTGATGGAAGTTTCACTTTATTCTTGAGATAAAATATCTGCTGTACTATCGCACTGTTGCAACGCATGTTGAACAGCTTGTATAGATTGTTCAATACGTTGACGATTATCTGATTTCTCGACTGTTTGCAAGGCGTTTTGTAAACAGTTTTTTGCTTCATGTAAAGCTTGGCAAGAATCTTGAACATGACCACGTGCATTTTTTTGCATGATTGCACCTCCTTTGGTCTATACATTTGTAGTATGAGCAAAACGAAACAAAATATAATAGTTTTCTAAAAAATAAATCCTGATTATTCTTATAAGAATTGACTTTTTTGGTTATATTCATTATAGTAAGAGATAAAGTGAATATTTTCTTATCCAGAGAGGTGGAGGGACTGGCCCGATGAAACCCAGCAACCGCAATGCAGGTGCTAATTCCAGCAGAACAGTTTTGTTCTGAAAGATAAGAAGGAAGAGATATGTTCCGCTTCTTCTTATCGAAGAGGTTTTTTTATTGTTAAAAAACCGATAATGAAAGATGGACAACGAGAAGAAAGGAGTGGACATAGCTTTGACAATTGAAAAATATATTACATTGCGAAGTGCAATTTACGAATATATGGAAGAACAAGAAGAGCCGATTACGTTATTGGATATTCAAGAGTATATTGCTTCTGAACATAAAGGGAAATTTGCGAAAAAGATGCTTCAGCAATTTTATTTACTGCGGTTACTCGATGAACTAAAACTGGATGGAAAAATTACTTTAGCAGAGACACACAAATATATAGTTAATAAGGGGATTTACTACATAGTAAAAGAGAAAAGAGGGAGTTGATCTCTCTTTTTTTATGTTATAATTTATTTGAAAATTCACTTATTTTCGAGGTATGTAGATAAAAAGACTGTACTATGCAGTCTTTTTATAAGGAAATGGTGCTGAGTGTGTAGTGTTCAAAAATTAAATGTGCCCCGAAAGATGGGCGTTCTCGGCTAACAAATAAAAAAGACACCATCGCCGAATAGGTGTCATTGTTTTTGCCGAAGGGACTTGCCCTTTGACATGTATTAGAATAGCATGTGGGCCCACGAAAAGTCAAAAGGGAATTAATGGAAAGGTGTTGTTTGCAATGAATATATTGATTGTATACGCGCATCCAAACCCATCAAGTTTCAACGCTGCTATTTTGAAACATGTGGAACAAGGATTACAAAAAACAAATCACTCTGTAACCGTACTTGATTTGTATAAGGAACATTTTAATCCTGTTTTAACCTTTAACGAGACAAAAAAGAGAAGAGATTTAGCGCATGAGGAAGAAACGGAGAAATATAGGAAACTAGTAGCAGAGGCAGATTACTTCATTTTTATTTATCCAATTTGGTGGTGGGGTATGCCGGCAATATTAAAGGGATTTATTGACCGAGTATTAGTTTCAGGTTTTGCTTACAAATATGAAGGGATCATGCCTAAAGGATTGCTCGCAGGAAAACAAGCATGGGTGATTTATACACTAGATTCTCCTTTATGGTATGTAGCTCTTTTATACCGATCAGCTGAATGGATTGTGATGAAGAAAGGAATATTGCACTTTTGCGGGATACGTAACATAAAGCGTTCTGTATTTCAATCTGTGAAAAATAGTAAACAAGAAAAAAGAGAGAAATGGCTGCAAAAGATATATGAAAAGGCAGCGGAATTATGAAAAATAGGGAACAAATTTATAAAATTATGAATGTATGTAAAAGAGAAGATGATTTGTTTTATTCTTACCTTTCTTGTTTATTTAGGTTAAAAGAGAATAGCAAGCAATTTTCTAAAGTTAAACAAGAAGTGCGGGAAGAATATCTTATAAGGGGTATTTGTGAGAGAGAAGTAGACATTTTAGTAGAGCAAAATAAACAGGTTGCAGATTTATATATACCTAAGTTGCTCCGATGGGAATTTTTACAGGCAAATGTCCATTATATAGAAGACTTGTGTTCGATGGTATTTCAGTTAGAACCTTTGTGTTTCTCAGAAGAACAATGGGAAAATATAATTACGATTATAGAGAAAGAGCTGCCATAAGACAGCTCTTTTTGTAACAAAAACTTCGAAAATTAAAGCCTAATTGGAGGTTCTTTTTTGTAAGTGTTTTGCAATTTGTAAATACATATCACTATATGCGGATTGTATTTCTCCGTTATGATTAGCATTTGATGAAAAATGAACGATAACCATATTTGCAGTTGGATCGATATATAATCGTTGTCCATAACTCCCAAGTACTTCGAAGGCATCATGTTCATTATGGGGAATCCACCATTGATTATGATAAGAATATGCTTCACCATCTCCAACTGGCAGTTCGTATTTTTTAATATTCTTAATTTCATCAATGATAGAAGAAGAAATAATTTGCTTTCCGTCATATACGCCATTGTCCACAATCATTTTTCCGAACCTTGCCATATCTCGAGCGGTTGCATTTAAGCCCGCGCTGGCCTGTTCCACTCCTGTTTCGTCAACAACATAATAAGCATCCTCTTCAGCTCCAAGTTGTGACCAAAAACGTTCACTTACCATGTCTGCTAGGGATTTTCCTGTCACAGTACGAATCACCCATCCAAGCGTTTCGGCGGAACCGTTATCATATGAAAAATTCTCTCCAGGAGCAGCAGTTTCGTTTGCTTCTAGTAACATGTCATAAATTTTTAACGGTCCATCATAGTTTTTGCCACGAGGAAGAAGATTACTCGCTAAATATAATTGTGCATCTTGATTAGCTAATCCAGCTTGTTTAAAGCCATGAGTTGGGTATTCTACTGAAACCTGCATATCTAGTAGTTGCTGAATTGTTGCCTTTCCAAATGGTGTTCCTTGTAATTCTTTTACGTAAGTTTCTGCAGTTATATCGGGTTGTAGCTTTCCTTCTTCAATGAGTGTGCTAATGAGAAACCCAGTAAATACTTTTGCTAACGAAGCCATACCATGTGGTTCATTTTCTTTATATCCATCAAAATACCGTTCATATACAACTTTATCATCGTGTAGGACAATAAAAGCATCTGTTTTGTATTTTTCTAATAATTGAAGAACAGTCGTATTATCATTATTTTCATCTGTAATATGTAAATCATCTAAATTTTCCAAGTTAGTTGGAAGGGGAGATACATAATTTTGATTTTTAGCGACAACTTTTGTGGAAGCAAATTCTCGCATATGTGAATACGACCAACGAAGATATGGATCATTTAACCAGTTTTTTTTCGTTACTGTTTGTTTTGAGGAAAACTCTTTATTTTGTTTGAATAACGTAAAGCTCATACCGGTTAATATAAATAAAAAAAGAAAAACGATTAAAATTAGAGGGGATTTTTTGAATCTCATAACAAGCCTCCTTATGCTTTCATTATAAGGTATAAGTTTCTTAATGAGCAAAAAAAAGAGAGTAAACATAGAAGTTTACTCTCTTTTTTTGCTCATTAAGCAGATAATTTTCCTTGTGTTGTTTGCTTTTTGAACTTTTGTTTTCGCCCGTGCAGAAAATAATAAATAAGTAATGTAAATGCAACGATAATAGAAGAAATAAAATACATATTATGATAGCTTGAATGTGCTGCGATAATACCTAGTACGAAAGATCCGATACCCATACCTGTATCAAAAAATGAGAAATAAGTAGCTGTTGCAGATCCGCGTCGATGGTGCGGAGCGGCACTAACTGCAATTGTTTGGAAGCTCGGAATTAAGGTTCCGTATCCTATACCGATAAGTACACCGGCAGCAAGTAACCAAAATGGCGTTTGCGCTTGACTTAAAGTGAACATTCCAATCATAAATATCATAATAGAGGGATAAATGAGAACATTTTCTCCGAATCGATCAAATATTTTACCTGAAAATGGACGAGAAATAACAACTACAATTGCATATACGACAAAGAAATAACTTGCAATATCAGCCATGCCAAGTTCCTTTGCATAAACCGGGATAAATGAAAGGATACCGCTATAGGAAAAGGAAAGTACGCAGCCTGTGATAGCAATTGGAATTGTTGAAGGCTCGATTAAATCTTTCCATTGCATATGTTTCTTTTCTTTCTTTACAGTTGTTTTTTCGTCAGGAATATTTACTAGTAGTCCGCATAGAAAAGCAAGCATAGAAAATATAGAACAAACAATGAATAAAACTGTAAACGAAAATTTAGAAATGATAGTTAATCCTAAAAAAGGACCAATAACCATTGGTAAACTCATAAATACTCCATAATAACCAAGTGCTTCACCGCGTCGATGGGCCGGGGCTACATCTGTTACGATTGTACCAGTAGCTGTCGTTGCCATCCCAAATCCGATACCATGTAAGAAGCGCAAAGCTAGTAATAAAAATAAACTTTGAGCACCAAAATACATTACTGTTGCAGCTAAAAAGAGTGAAAGAGAGATAAATAAAATTTTCTTTCTTCCTAAATCATCGAGCCATTTACCTGTAAATGGTCGGCATAGTACAGAAGAAATTAGAAACACTGTTGCAACAAGACCCATTTCTCCAGGTTTTCCATTTAGTCCGTCGATGACATATATGGGTAAGGTTGTCATGAGCATATAAAATGTTAAAAAGAGAAATAGACTACTCAAACATGTTCCGATGAAGTCTTTCGCCCAAAGTCTTTGACTTTTCATAGTCATCCCTCCAATTTCTAATCTAGATTACGAATTACTTTTTGTAGTACGTGAAAAGCACGACGAAGTTCTTCATCGTTGATATCTTGCAGTGCTTTTTCCTCAAATGAGTCTACCTCTTCCTGCCACATTGGAATCATTACTAGTGCTGTTTCTGATAAAGAAATGAGCTTCTCGCGTCGATCCGTTCCTTCTTTTCTAGTGATCCAGCCCATCGATTCCATGCGTGTTAAAGTGCGAGTCATTGTTGGTGATTCAACGTTTAAATATTGGCATAGTTCAGTTTGTGTGCAAGGTCCAGTCTGATGCAATCTGAAGATTACAGCCCACTGTGCACTGTATAAACCAGTTGGAGAAACACGTTCATTAAACTTTTTGGAAAATTTCCGAGAAGTTTGACTGACGACGTGAAAAAAATGTTGTTTTTCGTCCATATATTTCTTCCTTCCTAATTAGTTGCCTAGCTAACTATATCCCTTTTTTTCTGAATTGTCTAGTAGTCTGTGCGCCACGCTTATGTTAAAAGTACGTTAATTTTTAGATTGAGAACGTATATTCCGTATGGTATTATAAAGTTGAGAATTTTCTGTCTTTTAAATTATGTGTTATTGATAATTTTGAGGGGGAAAGAGGATGATTAAACCTACAATTATGAAGTCAGTAGTATTATCAAATGGCGAAACAATTGCCTATCAAGAAGTGGGAAGTGGAACAGAAGTATTAGTGCTTATTCACGGGAATATGACATCTTCACAGCATTGGGATTTAGTTATAGAACAGTTACAAGATTCTTATCATATTTTTGCTCTTGATTTACGTGGTTTTGGCTTTTCAACTTACCATCAGCCTATAGATTCATTAAACGATTTTGCGCAAGATGTAAAGCTGTTTGTGGATGAATTGCAATTGAAAGATTTTTCATTGGTAGGATGGTCAATGGGTGGAGGAGTTGCAATGCAGTTTGTTGCTTCTTATCCGATGGATGTGAAAAAACTCATACTAGTTGAATCTGTAGGGATGAAAGGATATCCGATTTTTAAGAAGGATATAAACGGTCAGCCAATTGTTTCAAACTTATTGAAAACAAAAGAAGAAATTTCGCAAGATCCTGTTCAAATTGTACCTGTTGTGGAAGCTTTAAAACAAATGAATAAGCAATATTATCGCACTATATGGAATTTGCTTATCTACACTAAGCATCAACCTGATCCAGAACGGTATGAAAAATATCTTGATGATATGTTAACGCAGCGTAATTTTATTGATGTAAATTATGCGCTTGTAACATTCAATATATCAGATGAACATAATGGAGTTGTAGCTGGGAATGGGAATATTAATCGCATTCAAGTACCAACATTAGTTCTCCAAGGTGATCGTGATTATGTTGTTCCAAAAGCGGTTGGTGAAGAGCTAGCAAAGCATCTGCCAAATGCAAAATTAGTCGTGCTAAAAGATTGTGGACATTCTCCTTTTATTGATTGTCTAGGGGTATTTATAAATGAAACGATTACGTTTTTGGAAAGGTAGTAAATGGTTCCTATCCACTTCCTTTTATGAATAAATAACATATAATGTAGAGTTACGGTTTCTAAAAGGAGAAGTATTATGGATGTTTTTTATATTGAACCAGTTGTATTTATATCGCCAAATGTTCCAAGAGCATCTGTTTACCCATCTATTCGTTATGGAGCTGTGCATATGCAGCCTTTGTTAAATGGAACTAATATGCATATTCAGAAATTATATTTTCAAACATTCCCTCCAGTATATGGAACGAAGTATTATGTAATCTATTCGAATCCAGTACAAGGTGTAGTTGTGCAGCAACCCGCTGTGTATACCCAAAATTTGAAATCATTTTCAAATCATATGCAGAAATATGTGAAAGCTCAAATATGGAACGGCTGAGAGCTAGAAGTTTGGACTTCTAGCTTAATTTTTGTGTAAATTGAGAGTATACGATTTATGAATAAAACAGCTATAATAAAGGATGTGAGTTCAAAGAGGGAGCGTAATAAAATGGGGAGAAGGTATACATTTTGGGTTATGATTGGAATTGTTGCAATATCTGGACTTTCACAAGGTATGTTGTTGCCGGCAATTGCAATGATTTTTGAGAAGGAAGGGATTAGCTCAAGTTTTAATGGTATTCATGCTACGGCATTATATATTGGCATTCTTGTTATTTCACCTTGGCTTGAGAAACCGATGCAAAAGTTTGGGATGAAGCCTCTTATTGTAATTGGGGGCTTTATTGTTGTTGGAGCACTATTTTTATTTACACAAACATTTTCTTTTTGGGTGTGGTTTGTTCTTCGTTTTTTAGTTGGAGTAGGAGATCATATGCTTCATGTTGGGACGCAAACATGGATTACAACGACTGCAAGTCCGCATAAAGTAGGAAAACAGGTTTCCATTTACGGAGCATTTTTCGGTATCGGTTTTGCAATCGGACCATACCTAGCAAGTACAGTACAATATGGTATTACAACTCCGTTTATTGTATCGACAGTTCTTTGTTTAATAGGCTGGTTATTATTGATTCCGACGCAAAATACATTCCCGGATCAAGGTGAAGTGAATCAAGAAAGTGAATCTTCTTTGCAGCGCTATAAACAAGTGTTGATGATTGGCTGGATTGCACTGCTTGCACCATTAGCTTATGGTGCATTGGAAGCGATGCTTAATAGTAATTTGCCTGTATATGCAATGCGGAAAGGTTGGTCAGTTGAACAAATTTCATTTTTATTACCAGCGTTTGCTATTGGTGGAATTGTTACGCAAATTCCACTTGGTATGCTTAGCGATCGATTTGGAAGGGAGCGTATTCTAACATGGTCGTTTAGCATTAGTACATTGATTTTTCTATTAGCAGCTGTATTTGATGAGTATTATGGGTTTGTATTTGCGTTTATGTTAATTGGGGGTATGGTCATTGGATCATGTTTTTCACTGGGGCTCGGTTATATGACAGATTTATTACCAAGGCACTTACTACCAGCAGGAAACATTTTGTGCGGAATTGCTTTTAGTGTCGGAAGCATTACGGGTCCTGTATTAGGTGGACTGTTTATAGAGAAAATACAGTATACAAGCTTTTTTCTTGCTGTTATGATCGTCATGGCAGTTATATCGATTATTTATATGACATATATGAGAAGTCAATCAATGGTAAGGAAAGTAGAAAGTAGGTAAAACAATGACAAAACAATTAAAAAAGAAAAAATTTGAAGTATTACCAGATGAAACAATTGCACAGTGTTTAGAGAGAATGGAAAAAGAAGGATATACACCTTCCCGTCGAATGGAAGAGCCTATTTTTCATGAGGTGAAAAGAGAGGGGAAAACTGTTGTAGAGCCGTGTGGACGAAAAATAGTATTTGAAGGAAAGGTAAAATAAAGAGGTCTTGCGAAGAACTTTCTATTTCTGTTTTAATATTTAAAAATGTTTTTAGAAAAAATGTGCAAATTTAAGAATATACCACATATAATATAGCGAAAGGCCTTTCACCATTTTTCACCGAGGGGGCAATCATAATGAAATTTTTGTCTTACCTTACAGCAATTCTGGTGATTATTGGCGGTTTGAATTGGTTATTTGTTGCGCTAGATTTTAATCTCGTAGAAAAACTTTTTGGTTCTGTATCAGCACTTGTTGACACCGTTTATTGGCTTTTTGGTCTTTCTGCTCTGTACCAAATTTACGACCGTTTTTTTGCAAGTAATTAGCAATTATACAACTATTATTTAAAGTGTTAAGCAGACGTGCTTAACACTTTTTGTATTTTCATTCGATTGCTTCAATGTTTAGAAGGATAGAAGATGGAGGGATCGTGTGGTTTGATGGATTCAACTGAGTGTTAGTGGAGAATTTTGCGTTATCTCGCATTAACGGGGAGTAAGGCTCCCATCTGAAGAAAAAGGAGATAAGTGAGAGATAACAGCTGTGAGAGTCCAATTGGATGGGTTTTCTATCGGTGGAGGATGAGGAAAACTCTCTGCTGATGGAAGTTTCACTTTATGAAAAATTACTTGTGCGAACGGTTCCAATACGTCTTAGAATAAAATAAGCAAAACAGTTTGACCGAGTATTTTATATGCGTTATAATTCAGAAAGTTTAAAAACTTATAAAAATAAAGGAAAGAGGAGAATAAGATGCATCGAGTATACAATTTTTCAGCTGGACCATCTATACTTCCAATACCCGTTTTAGAGCAGGTACAAAAAGAACTATTGAACTATCATGAAACAGGTATGTCTATAATGGAAATGAGCCATAGATCTACAGCATTTCAGGACATTATAGACGAAACGAAAGATCTACTTTGTGAATTAATGAATATCCCTGAAAATTATGAAGTGCTTTTTATACAAGGAGGCGCATCTTTACAATTCTCCATGATTCCACTAAATTTAATGCACCGAAATAAGCAAGCGGCATATGTACATACAGGTTCTTGGTCAAAAAAGGCGATTCAAGAAGCGGAAAAAATCGGAACTGTTTCGGTTGTTGCATCTTCAGAAAATGATCAATTTAAATCCATTCCAGAGATAAATAGCACACTTTTTTCACGAGAAATAGATTATGTGCATATTACAACGAACAATACAATTGAAGGTACACGTTATGTCAATATTCCTGAAACAGGAGAAATCCCACTTGTTGCTGATATGTCTTCAAATATTTTATCCGAAGAGTATGATATAACAAAATTTGGCCTTATTTATGCCGGAGCACAGAAAAATTTAGGGCCTGCAGGATTAACAGTTGTTATTGTTCGTAAAGATTTAATTGGCTCTGCAAATTCTGCTTGTCCGACGATGTTAAACTATGAAACTTACAGTAAACATAATTCACTTTATAATACTCCACCATCCTTTAGCATTTATGTAACAAAGTTAGTTTTACAATGGCTGAAAGCGCAAGGCGGCGTGCAGGCAATAGAGAAAAGAAATCACGAAAAAGCAGCAATTTTATACAACTTTTTAGATGAGTCAAGTTTATTCACTTCACCAGTAAATGCTACGTATCGATCTTTAATGAATATTCCATTTACAACATCTTCAAATGAACGGGATGCATTGTTTATACAAGAAGCAAAAAAGCTTGGTTTTGAAACATTAAAAGGGCATCGTTCTGTTGGCGGTATGCGTGCTAGTATTTATAACGCAATGCCAATAGAGGGCGTACAAGCGCTTGTGGATTTTATGCATATATTTGAAAAGAAACACAAATAAGGGGATGAAGAAATGTTTCATATTCAAACGTTGAATCAAATTGCTGAAAAAGGGATTGCTACTTTTTCAACAGATACATATAGTGTAGGAGAAACAATTGAGCAGCCTGATGGTATTTTGCTGCGCAGCTATTCATTGCATCATGAGGAGTTTTCTGAGCAGTTAAAAGCCATCGCTAGAGCGGGTGCAGGTGTAAATAACATACCAGTTGAGCGCTGTACAGAGAAAGGAATTGTTGTTTTTAATACACCAGGGGCTAATGCGAATGCGGTAAAAGAACTTATACTTGCAAGTTTAATTATGTCATCTCGTAATCTTGTAGATGGGATTGTGTGGACAAAAGATTTGCAAGGGGAAGAGGTACCACAGCTTGTCGAGAAAGGGAAAAAGCAATATGTTGGTTCAGAGATTGCAGGAAAGCGACTTGGCGTTATTGGACTAGGAGCAATTGGAGCTCTTGTTGCAAACGATGCTCTATCACTAGGGATGGATGTTGTTGGTTATGATCCATATGTTTCTGTTGAAACAGCTTGGCGGTTATCTAGACAAGTGCAGCGAGCATTCAGTTTAGAGGAAATTTTTGCGACATGTGACTATATTACCTTACACGTTCCATTAGTTGAACAAACGCGAGACATAATAAATGAACATGCATTTCAAGTAATGAAAAAGGGAGTTCGTATTTTAAATTTCTCTCGTGGAGAGCTTGTTGATGAAACAGCATTAGAACAAGCACTTGAGGCGGGCATTGTAAAGCATTATATAACAGATTTTCCAAATGAGCGTGTGCTACAAATGAAAAATGTCATTGCAACACCGCATCTCGGAGCATCTACCAATGAGTCAGAAGAAAATTGTGCGGTTATGGCATCTCGGCAGCTGCGAGACTTTTTAGAAACTGGTAATATTCGTAATTCGGTTAATTATCCAAATGTAGAACTTCCTTATATCGGAAAGAAACGAATTACAATTGCGCATCAAAATATTCCGAACATGGTGGGCCAAATTACAGCGTGTTTGGCAGAGCATCATATTAATATTGCAGATATGGTCAACCGTAGTAAAGGCTCTTTTGCATATACAATGATTGATATTGATAATGGTATAGATGATATTATTAAAGAAGATGTTGTTGCAACTATTAGAAACATTACAGGTGTCGTAGCAGTACGGATGATTGTATAAAGTGAAACTTCCATCAGTGGGGGCTTCATCCCCTACTAATGGTTAGTTGAACTAATCAGGCTTTTACGGGCAGTTATCCCCCACCTATCTTCTTCGCTTCCCTCTGAATCTTGAGGTGGAGGGGCTTACTGCCCGCGAATAGCGGGATAAAGGAGAGATTTCATTGGCAACAATTAAACCATTTCGGGCAATTCGCCCTGTACAAGAGCGCGCAAAAGAAGTGGCTGCTCTTCCATATGATGTACTCAATAGTAGTGAAGCAAGAGAAATTGCAAAAGATAATCCTTATTCATTTTTGCATATTGATAAGGCTGAAATTGACTTAAGTTCATCTATTTCACCTTATGATAACGCTGTGTATGAGAAAGCAAAAAGCAATTTACAACATATGGTTGAAACAGGTGTGCTTATACAAGAAGAGAAAGAATGTTTTTATATTTATGAACTTACAATGAATGGTCGTTCTCAAACTGGACTTGTTGTTTGTACATCGATTGATGAATATATGAACGACACCATTAAGAAACATGAGCGGACGAGAGCTGAAAAAGAAAAAGATCGCATTCGTCATGTTGATGTATGTAATGCTCATACAGGACCAATCTTTGTAACATATCGCGGGAAAAGTGAAATTGCAAATGTAATTGCGAATTGGAAAGCAACGCATAGCCCGGTTTATGAATTTACAGCAGATGATGCAATTAGGCATAAAGCGTGGATAATTCATGAAGAAAGAGTCATTACTACATTAATAGAGCAGTTTGAGGAAATACCTTCTTTATATATTGCTGATGGCCATCATCGCTCAGCATCTGCTGTGAAAGTTGGAATGATGCGCCGCGAAGCATATTCTAGTTATACAGGTGAAGAAGAATTTAATTACTTTTTATCTGTACTTTTCCCGAAAGATGAATTATCGATTTGGGATTATAATCGCATTGTAAAGGATATAAACGGGTTATCAGAAGAACAATTCTTACAAGAAATATCTCAATCTTTTTATGTAGAAAAAGCAAATATAGTACCATATAAACCAGCAGAGCGTCATACATTTGGGATGTATTTGAATAAAGTATGGTATAAGCTGACTGCAAAACCAAATATGTTTGATGCAAATGATGTTGTAAAAAGATTAGATGTATCGATTTTACAAGAACAATTGTTACATACGATTTTACATATTGACGATCCTCGTACAAATGACAGAATTGATTTTGTAGGAGGAATACGCGGACTGAAAGAGCTAGAAAGAATGGTTGATGAGGAAGGGTGGACTGTTGCTTTTTCCATGTATCCAACAACAATGGAAGATTTACTGGATATTGCGGATGCAGGAGAAGTTATGCCGCCAAAGTCAACGTGGTTTGAACCGAAGCTTCGCAGCGGTTTATTTATTCATTCGTTAGAGTAGAAGAGGGGGCAGATTGCTTTCTCTTTTTTTCTTGCATATTTTGTATCAATCTTATAATGTAAAGTCGTACTAACTGAAGGAAAGGACTCGAGATATATGATACATATTTTATTGGCTGATGATGATTTACATATAAGAGAACTTCTACGTTATCACCTTCAAAAAGAAGGTTATACAGTGTGGGAAGCTGAAGATGGAAAAGTAGCACAGTCTATATTAGAGAAAGAAACAATTCATTTGGCGATTGTTGACATTATGATGCCGCATATGGATGGTTATACACTTTGTGAAGAAATTAGAAAATATTATGATATACCAGTTATTATGTTAACGGCAAAAGATCAGTTAATAGATAAGGAAAAGGGCTTTTCTGTTGGAACGGATGATTATATTGTAAAACCGTTTGAACCGGCGGAAGTATTATTTCGAATGAAAGCATTGTTACGTCGTTATCAAATGTTAAATGCAGATATTATTCAATTACATGGAACGACAATCGATCGGAAAAGCTATGAAGTACGTTGTCAAGAACAAACTATTTTATTACCGCTAAAAGAATTTGAGTTACTATCACAGCTTGCAAGTTATCCAGGACGAATTTTTTCTCGGGAAGAATTGATTGAACTTGTATGGGGAGTTGATTTTGCGGGAGATGAACGTACCGTAGATGTACATATTAAGCGATTGCGTGATCGTTTTTCTAAACGGACAGATGATTTTCAAATTAAGACGGTGCGTGGTCTTGGATATAAATTGGAGTTGAAATAAAATGCGATCATTGTATTCACGATTTGTTATAATTTCTATTGTTATTATGTTAGCCAGTAGTATAGTTGGTTTTTTATTATCGAATGTGTATTATCATATTTATTTGAAACCATATAACAGTGAAAAGATTTTAAAATACGCTCAAGAAGTTAAACATTTATATGAAAAGTCGGATGAACATAGTCGAGAGGAGTATTTACAATCTATTTCTAAACTTGGTTTTGAAATTTATGTTGTAGATGATCATAAACAAGGAAAGCGATATGGGAATGCCTTTCGAAAAATTAATGTGAGTAAAGAAACAATAGATAGTGTATTAAACGGGCACACATACAATGGTATTTCAACGTACCCTGCACGGTTATTTATAACAGGTTTTTTTGATAATGAGCTTTTAAATAGTATTGGGATTCCGATTCAACATGATGGGACAAACTATGCGCTCTTTATTCGTCCTGATATTCAACAGCAATTTGGAGAAATGCGCATTTTCTTTGCTGCATTAATATGCTTAACCGTTGTAATAAGTATTATTTGTATTGCGATTGCAGCTCGGTTTATTGTACGTCCTATTCAACTTTTTACGAGTGCAACTAAGAAAATTGCAAATGGAGAGTATGAAATAGCACTGCCGGAATATCGAAAAGATGAAATTGGAACACTGGCTGTCAGCTTTCGTAAAATGGCAAAAAGCTTAAAGGATTTAGATCGAATGCGGCAAGAGTTTGTTTCAAACGTTTCGCATGAATTTCAATCACCTCTTGCGTCAATTCAAGGGTTTTCGAAGACGTTACAAACAAATGATATGAGTGAATTAGAACGTAAGCGTTATTTGAAAATTATTGAATCTGAAAGTAGACGTATGTCTAGTTTGTGTAAACAATTATTAACGCTTGCATCCCTAGATAAAGAAGAACAAGTTTTAGATAAGAAAATGTTTGATGCCGGAAAGCAAATAAGAGATGTTATTTTTATGTTAGAGTGGCAATGGCGTGAAAAAGATGTCGCGATTGAATTGGATGTTCCAAGTATACAAGTGTATGGAGATGAAAATTTGCTCCATCAAGTGTGGACAAATTTATTGACGAATAGCATTAAATTCACAGAAAGTGGTGGGACCATTTCGTTTTACGGGGAAGAGAAAGAAACGGAATTGCATTTTACTATCTCTGACACAGGACTAGGTATGAGTGAAGAGGAGATAGAAAAGATTTTTGAGCGGTTCTACAAAGCTGATGAAGCGCGAAATAGAACAATAGAAGGAAGTGGGTTAGGCCTTTCGATTGTGAAAAAAATTGTTGATCTTCATGAAGGCACTATTACTGTACACAGTATAAAAGGAGAAGGTACCACGTTTACAATTCAGCTTCCAAAAGCGTAAAAAGATTCTACAAATTATGTAATGGTTTTGATTTGAAGATACAAATAATAACTAAGTGTACAATTTAGCAGTGCATTACACACTTAGTTAACAACAAAAAAGGAGCTATGAGGTTAAAGATATATAACTACAATTAAGTATTATAATTAAAAGCCTATATCGAAAATTACTAAGTAACTTTCGATATAGGCTCCTTTTATTTAGGTTGCTCTATACGATAGGGGTACCACCACATACCTATCAAGCTAAGATTTTAAAGCACCATCTAAATGGAAATTTTGTGTTTTTATAGCACCGAAGTTCATTTTTATCGTTTTGGAGAAGAGTGTGTTTCTTAAATTGATAGAGATTTGGCGAGACCCCAATAAGGCGTTTTAATTTAGATGAGCAGGTCGCTAAACTTAATCGGCTATTTCGTATAAAAGATTTAATGGTATATGGAAAATGGAGCTGTATGTATTAAGGCTCCATTTTTATATAGATGAAAAAGTATTATGTTTATCCTGTAAGGGTATTCAATTATGATTCTTTTTGTAATTGCTGAATTCTCTTTTCTCCCCAGTCGTACATCATTTGTAAAATGGGCTGTAAGCTTTCGCCGAGATCTGTTAAAGAATACTCTACTTTAGGCGGGATTTCTGGATAAACTTTTCTTGCGATTACACCATCATCTTCTAATTCGCGTAATTGTTTCGTTAATACTTTATGTGTAATTTTGGGAAATAAATGTTGAATGGTACTAAAGCGCATTGGACCATTTATACCTAATCGATATAAAATGACAATTTTCCATTTTCCACTAATGATGGATAACGTTAATTCTTTCGCACAATTAAATTCTTTATTTTGTATTTTATGTAATACCTCATGACGTAAATCTTGCTCCATGCTTTTCACCTTCCATTCGGTATCCTAGAGGATACTTTCTATCAAAAAAGTGCATTCTTCTCGCGTTTTTATACTACATATATAATGAAAGATGTAGAGCGGAAGTAATCGCTTTATTCTATATTAACACAATTGGATTAGGAGATAGTTATATAGGGGAGGGATTATATATGCAAGAAATGGGGAAGATGACAAAAGGTTTTATTAGTAGCTCTTTGGCAGAGCAACCAATGACAATAAACAGTCGTTATACATTTAGTTTACCATTGTACACGATAGGAATATTATTCATTGAATTACTTGAAAAGGGCTATGTACAGTTAAATCAAAATGATGAAATAGAAATAAGAAATAATCAAGGTACAAATCGTGTATACGTGAATCAACTTATATTATGTATACAAAATAACAAAAGACGTACATGTAAAGAATGGATGCACTATTTTGGTGAAAAAAGCAAAGTGACAGATGAAATATTTAAGAGTATAGTAAAAGAAATGAAGCAAGAAGGCACAGTTCGGTATAATTCTAAAAAGAGATTCGCCAATATTTTTACACAAATGCAAATTGAATATGTAACGAATGCAAACTCATTTGTAGAGTATATCAAAAAAAATTCGTTGGTTAAAAAAGAAAATAAAATTGAGATGATTATCTTATTATGGAAATACTACTATGCAGCTTATATAAACGAGCAAGAAATAGCTTCTTTACAAAAAGAACAAATGATTTATCGATTTGTAAAACAAATTCAGGAAGGTGTTCTTGAAGGAGCGCAAAGAAATATTTTATTTGTGTAATTGAAAAAGGAAAACTTGAAAACAAAATTTTATTCCGTATGAATAGGCAGTAAGCTCCTAACATTTGTACAGACGTGTAATAAACACGGAAAAATTAAGTTGGTAGTAAAATGAACTGTACTCTATAAAATGGATAGTTTAATAAAAGGACCATGAAAGATTAAGCGTTAAAGTAAAATGTTGATATTTAATCATTGAAAAAGGACTGTCAAATTTAGACAGTCCTTTTGAATTCTTATTGAACTAAAGCATGCGTTAGTTCAATAAAAGCTATTTATTAAATATTCCATAAATAAATGAAAATATTAATACAACAAAATAATACAAATACTTTTTTAGCCTTCTTATAATACTCCTCTTATGGTAACTCGACTTAATAATCTATTCTATTCCTTAATTTTTTTGGCTTCATAATCACCGTAAAAGTAAGAGTTATCTAAATCATCATATTTAGGAGTAGCAATTATGGTATATTTACCATTTTCATCGACTTCAAACAAATAAAGAAGATAATGATAGGGACCTAAATTATTCTCTTTTGCGGTTTCAACCACACTATACATGATGGCACTTCCTCTAGCACCTCGCGGTGTATTTGAAAACATCCAATTTTTTCTCCCAATTACAAACGGTTTAATAGAACGTTCACTTCTGTTGTTATCGATTTCTAAGTGATCATCTAATAAAAAAGCTTCAAGATGATTCCATTGATTCAAACTAAAAATTGTGCGCCTTTTTTACTTTTGTATATATCTACGTGTAATAAAAATAATGAAAATTCCGGATTTTGATAAGGGGTATTTGGATAAAAATATTATGTATTGTTAATTCTAGATACAGAGGATTTGAAAAATCATAATATTATATTTTTTTATAAATGAATTCACGATATAGTTCAAATCCATTTTTTGCGTAAAATTGTTTTGCTGTAGTATTAGCAAGCCAGTAGTCTAGTTCTATCATGTTTATGTTTTTGTTATTTGCGATTTTGTAAATGTAATCTAGTAATTGTGAGCCATATCCTTTATTTCTATATGTTTCTAGTATACTGATTTGATGTATGTATATAGAAGTATACGGTTTTTTGAAAGCATTTCCTGGATAATTTTTAATTTCCATCCATGCATAGCCGAGAGATTGATTAGACTCTTCTAATAGTAAAAAAATAAAATTAGGATTACTAATCACATTTTGAAAAAAATCTTTTACAGCATCATAATGATAAGGATGAAAATGTTGAGGATATAGGGATGCATGTATGTTTTGTACCGGTTCATTTAGTTTTGCAATTATTTCATAATTATTTGTTTCATTAATTTTCATAATATCACCTTTTTCATTGAGGATGTTCAGAAGTTCTTTCTATTATATCTTATTTAAAATTAAAGGATAAAGCTGTTAATGAAACAGCGATGAGAATTTCATTAATATAAGCTAAATGTATGGTATAGTGAGAAAGTATGTTTGCAGTAGAGGAAGGAGATATAAACATGATTACATCTGCGCAAACTCCTTCATTAACAGAGACGATGAAAGAGTGGCATCAAGCGTTAACATATGAAATTAAACATTGGAAAACAATTGGTGGAAGTAAACTATCCATTATAAATGGACGTTTTTTATATACAGACTATGAAAGTAGTGTATATGTATTTCAGCTTATTTCTGAAGTAAGTTTACCAGACGGAACACCAATTCGAATTGAATTTGACGGTGAGGAAGCAACTGGAGAAGTATTATCTGTTCAAGGGTTAGACATTGAAGTGAAACTCAATTGTTATATACAGCAACATATACAAGAAGCGGCGTTATATAGTGAACCGTGGCAACTGTTAGAACAGTTGCAAGAGCGTTTAAAAGAGGTAAGAAAGGATAAACAAAGACGTCAGCGCGTGAAACGGTTATTACGGGGTGATAGTGAGCCAAAGCATATTGTGAAAATGAAAAAAATGAAAAATGAACTTGCATATCGTGCTTTTTATAATGCAACAACATACGTCTGGGGACCTCCGGGTACAGGGAAATCATATAATTTATCGCGAATTATTGCAGCTCATTATCAAAGTGGAAAATCTGTTCTTGTATTAGCTCATAGTAATGCTGCGGTTGATGTATTAATGAGTGAAGTAACAAAGCAAATTGAGAAAAAAGAGAAATGGGTACCAGGAGACGTTATTCGTTATGGTTTTAGTCAAAATGAACAAATCCGGAATCATGAAACGTTACTTACTACGCGATTAGTTGAATCAACAAATGAAGATTGGGAAGAAGAGCGGCTGTATTTAGAAGAATTAAGACAAGAATTAAGACAAAAAATCCTCTCTTATAAAGCAACTTCTTCCGAAAAACGAAGAATGCAAGAAATAGAAGGAGAACTTCGGAAGCAAAAAGCAAAAGTGAAGGAAGTTGAAAAAGAGTATATTGAAAATGCAAAAGTCATTGGGGCGACATTATCGAAATGTGCAATCGATTCACTTGTTTATGAAAGAACATTTGATCTTGTGGTCGTCGATGAAGTAAGTATGGCATATGTTCCGCAAATAGCATTGGCAGCTTCTTTAGGAAAGCGAATTGTCGTTTGCGGGGACTTTCTACAATTACCACCGATTGCTTTATCAAATCATGAGCTTGTGAATAAATGGTTAAAAGAAGATATGTTTTATCATGCAGGTATAGTAGAATCTGTAAACGAGCACAAAAAGCATCCGAATTTATACATGCTGCAAGAGCAGCGTCGCATGCATCCGCATATTTCAAGTTTTACAAATGAGTTTATTTATAAAAATGAAGTGTTCGACCATCCATCTGTTGCAGCGCGAAACGATATTGCAAATTTACAGCCTTTCATGAAGGAAGCGGCAGTTTTAATGGATACAAGTAGTATCGGTGCTTATTCATTAAAAGATGTTGCATCTAGCTCACGTTATAATATTTTTTCTGGACTATTAGCGATGCAACTTGCGTTAATTGGTTTAGTGGATGGAATATCGTCAATTGGTATCGTTACACCATACCGTGCTCAGGCACGTTTTTTATCAACGTGTACCCGAGAATTTCTTCAAAAAACAAAGTTCAAAAATGCACCTGTACTAGCGGCGACAGTTCATAAATTTCAAGGGTCTGAACGTGATATGATTTTATTCGATACAGTTGATAGTTATCCGCAAGAACGACCAGGTGTATTATTCTTTGATCAAAAAAACCATCGACTCGTTAATGTTGCAGTAACGAGAGCAAGAGGGAAATTTATTCAGTTATCAGATTGCCAATATATGAAGCAAAATCTTTCGCGAAAACAAGCCTTATCTTATTTAACACAGCACTTACAAAAGCGAGGAAATGTGTATGATCGTACAACATCAAGAGCGTTTCTAGAGCGGAAGATTACAAAAAGATTACGTTGGGTTGTACAAACGAGTGCCGAAGAACCGAGGGCATTATTAAAAGACATTGTTTCAGCAAAAAAGAAAATTATTGTATCCATTCCGAATTCAAGCCGTATGGATAAGAGGATTTGGCAAGCATTAGCACATGCAGAAGCAAGTGTTATCCTATATACAGAAGGTGCAATTCCGATAAAAAACGTACAAGCGCGTCGTCAAAACAAGGTGATGCCATTCATTATCATTGACGATGAAATAATGTGGGTAGGTGCTCCATTAACAGCTCATATGATATTTGATGGTAGTCCAGAATTTCCATATATTGCAGCGAGGCTACAAGCTCCGCAAACAATTGGAGTATTAAAAGGATTTTTAGATATAAAAATATAAAATTATTATTGAAGAATCATTATTAGAATAAGATTAAACGAGAATTCCTCAGACGAAAAATTGTCTGGGGTTATTTTCGATGATTATTATTTTGAAAATTCGTAAGATTAATATTATTATATAGTTGAGATAAATAGAAATGAGGACTGTCCTGTGAAAATTGTACATAACCGAGCTATATTACAATTATTATCTGTAAAAGATGCATGTTCATTGTATGCCATTATTGAAAAACACCTAGATATTTGGACATATTTAATAACAAATTACGTGCACACATTAAAACAGATGCTCGGAATGAAAATTCACAGCGGGCTATTGAAAGATTAGGTGCAGTAAAAGAAGGAATTCTGTGAAATGAACGCCAACTTCCAAATGGATATGTGAGATGCTGTTGTGCATAGTATTATCTCAGAAGATTGGCCAAGTGTAAAAGAACAATTAGAAAATAAATAAATGAGTGTAAAATGTAAGTAGGAGGAAAAAGATGCCATATATAGAAACAGAACGTTTAAAAATGATATCTTTCACATTAGAATTAGTAGAGGCTACAATAAAAGGGACTGAGGAGATTTCAAAAATAATACCTTACCAAGTTGCTAATCAATGGCCAATGCCTGATTATGCGGAAATTTTACCGTGGATAGCAGAACGATTACGTGAAAATCCAGATAATAGTCGATGGAGTGGTCTTATTATTCATAAAGAAGATCAGAAAATTATTGGAGATATGGGCTGTAAAGGTAGTCCGGATGTGAATGGGATCGTTGAAATTGGATATAGCATTGTCCCAGATTACCAAGGAAAAGGCTATGCTACAGAAATGACAAAAGGCCTTGTACAATGGTTATTGAACCAGCAAAATGTAACGACGATTAAAGCGGAATGTTTAACAAGTAACACTGCTTCTGCAAGAGTGTTAGAGAAATCAGGTTTTTGTTGTGTATTACAGGAAGAACATATGAAATATTGGATTTTGAAATAGTAGTTCAAGAGAAATGCCTTCTAATCAATTTATCAAGATCTAAATTCAAAAAAACTTAAAATATAAAGGTCCTAACATATTAGTCATAAATAATATGTTAGGACCTTTTATTTTTGGTAATAAGTTTTGAAACTGAATTTGAAATTTAGATAGAAGTCCCATAAACGGTCGTTTTTAGAACTGTTAATAGTACATATTACATAATCAATATGGATATTTATGGTGCGGTGATAGGAAGAGTGAAAAGTAAAGCATGGAGTAAAATAATTAAATAAAACTCATTAACACTCTACGATATGATAAAATTTAGAATGTACGTTTGGTTACTGTTGGATCATTGTAATTTAAGGGGGAGTAGCAATTGAAAGAAACAAAATATCTACAAGTTTGGAACTTAGATTATCTATTCTCGGGTGGAAGTGAATCATCTCAATTAAATGAACATATAAAAGACTTAGAAGTCAAAGTCAATAAATTTGAAGAAAAACTAAATTTTTTTAATACCCCACAAGACGTAAATGAATCAGAAAAATTTGCAGATTTACTTGATTACATAGGAGACATTCGAATTTATATATCACAAGCTAATTCTTTTATAACCTGCCTTCTTGCTCAAAATCCTAAAGATCAACATGCTATAACGTTAAAAGGGAAAATAACAACAATAAATGCTCGTTTTGAATCTGCATTGCAAAAAGTGAAAAATATTTTAGTAAAAACTAATCAATATTTGTGGGAGGACTTGCTTAATACTGATTTTTTAGCAAACTACAAGTTTATACTAAATGAATGGCGTAAAGATGCTAAAATGAAACTTTCAAATGAAGAACAAAATTTAGTGTCAGACCTTATGGTAGATGGGTATCATGCTTGGGGCCAATTTTATAATTCTTTTATGAGTAATATTAGGATTAAAGTTCAAATAAATGGAGAACAAAACAAATTATCAGTGGGTCAAGCTATAAACTTACGTTCACATCCTAATGAAGAAGTTCGTAAAGAATCTCATAATGCTTTAGAAGATAAGTGGAGAGAGAATGAAGAACTATTTGCGAAAATATTAAATCATATTGCAGGCTTTCGATTACAAGTTTACAAGAAGTGTGGCTTAGATAATGTAATAGAAGAATCTTTAATAAAAAATCGTATGAAAGAGGAAACGCTTCATGCAATGTGGTCTGCAGTTAGTAAATTTAAAAAACCATTCACTGATTACTTAAATCAAAAAGCAAAAATGAATGGCTATGAAAAAATGAAATCATTTAACTTTTGGGCACCTATTGCAAAAAGTAATCAAAAAATAGAATATGAAGATGCTGTTGACTTTATATTGGATCACTTTAGTCAATTTGGAACCGAATTAGAAAGTTTCTCTAGAAAGGCTTTCAATGAGGGCTGGATAGAAGCAGAAGATCGTTCCAATAAGTCAGCTGTTGCATTTTGTGCTGGGTTTCCACTTTCGGGGGAATCAAGAGTTTTTATGACATTTGGTGGTACAATTACAAATGTATTAACACTAGTTCATGAATTAGGCCATGCCTTTCATAACCATGCAATGAAATCTATTCATGGAATGAATAAACAATATCCGATGAGCATTGCTGAAACTGCTTCAACGTTTTCAGAGATGATTATCTTAGATGCTGCAATGCAAAAAGCTAAATCTACTAATGAAAGATTATTCTTACTTGATGAGAAATTAAAGCGTAGCGTCATGAATTTTATGAATATTCATTCTAGGTTTTTGTTTGAAAAGAAATTTTACGAAGAACGTAAGGAGGGGATTGTTTCATCATCACGCTTAAATGAAATCATGCAAGAAGCAATAGATGTAGGATATGATGGTTCTCTTGATAATGCTTCATTACATTCATGGATATGGACACCACATTATTATATTACACAATCTCCATTCTACAATTTTCCATATACATTCGGATATTTATTTGCATTAAGTATATTTGCAGGAGCAAAGGAAAAAGGTAAAGAGTTTGAAAGCGATTATTTAAATTTACTTCGGGATTCAGGAAGTATGTCCACAGAAGATTTAGTGATGAAACATTTAGGAGAAGATATCACATCAGGAGCTTTTTGGGAAAAAGGAATAAAATTATGCGTTAAAGATGCTGAAGAGTTTATGAAATTAACTTCTTCACAAGGAAAAGTGTTTCAATAAGTAAAAATACTGTAGGAAATAAAATGACTTAATTTTAGTTAAAAAGAATCATAGGCGTACCCATACTTGTAGGTAATAAAAAAACCTAATTCTGCTGCTTAACGTAGAAAAATCAGGTTTTTTTATTCTAAAAATTGGATTAACGTATAATATACGCGTTTTGTCGGCAGGACCCCATCTAGACCGAATAGTTCTAGCTGAACAGGTTCACTTTGGATTTATCAGTGCTCTAAATGGAATATATGCAACTGTACATACAACAAATGAATTTATAACACAGAATGCTGCAAGTGCATATTGATGTAGATATAATCTTCCGCAATCGTGCGCGTTTGTTGAACAAGAATTAAAAGGGTGGTACATATTATACATGACTAATATGTATCACCCTTTATTTTTTATGAATTTCTATAATTTAGGTCTTGATAAATCAATTTGAAGGCATTTTTCTTACAAAACTATTACGTATTTTATATACTTTTGTTTCAGCGTTCCATTCTTTAAAAAAATTCGCTACAATATAGAAGTATGAGAATTTGATAGAAATATAAGTTGTTATTATTATAAGTAGACCACGAATGTAAGTGTGAAATATAAAAACCTCTTTTTTATTGAAAATCCTTTTATAAAGTGAAACTTCCATCAGTGGGGGGCTTCATCTCCCACTGATGGTTAATTGAATTAATCGGGCTTTTACGGGCAGTTACCCCTCATCTATCTTCTTTGCTTACTCTGAATCTTGAGGTGAGGGTCATACTGCCCGTTAATGCGGGATAGAACTGCTATGAGGGAAAACACCTTCTTTCAAATCAATTCAAATAACAAATTGAACGAACATTCGATTTAACGAATTTTTATATAAAGTATGTAGGAAATACGGGGGCTGTAATGTTATGAAGAAAAAAAGAAGTATAAAAATAAGGGTGGTACAGGCACTCTTATTTATACTTGGTTTAATTATTGTATTTGTAAGCTATGCGGCGTATGATATTTGGCATTATCGTTCTAAGACAGATCAAGTTGATACGGATGCTGCGATTGTATTAGGAGCCGCGTCGTGGAATGGAAAACCGTCTCCAGTATTTCGTGAGAGAATTAATCACGCCATTTCTCTTTATCAGAATGGAAGCGTTAAAAAAATAATTTTTACAGGTGGTACGAAATTTGAAACGGAATTAGAAGAAGCGCGTACTGCGAAAATATATGCATTAAAGCATAATGTAAAAGAGGAAGATATTTTAATTGAAACGGAATCACGTTATACAGAAGAGAATTTAAAAAATGCTCTGCAAATTGGAAAAGAACATGGCTTACAAACGTATACACTTGTAAGTGATCCACTTCATATGAAGCGAGCAATGCAAATTGCAAAGCATCTTGGTATGGATGCATATTCTTCGCCAACACCAACGTCTGCTTATCGTAGTCTAGACACAGAGTTACCATTCTTTTTCAAAGAGTTATGTTCTTATCTTGGATATGTTGCATCTTTGCCTGTTCGTTTTTTTAAAGGCGATTAAAAAAGGAAGATTTCCTAATGTTTTTAGGAAATCTTTTTTGTGCTTAAAACATTGTTTTTTCATCGGAATAGTGCAACAATTGAAATGTAGATTAATATGTTTAAGGAATAGAATGTATATAACGAAACATCCATTAGTAAGGTCTTTACAGTTCATTAGTGTGGGATAACTAAAGTAGCTAAAGAGAACAGTGTGCATATAATTTTAGCATGAAATAGAGGGGGCTGATGAAATGGGGTTTATAAGAACGAAAAAGCAACGAGAGCGATTAAGTAAATTACAACCATATATCACTCTATTCTCAAATAGAGAACAGCAGTTAGATGAATTACATTCATTTCCTTTTGAAAATATAGAAGATTTAAAAGGGATTGGATATACAGCATGGACTGTTCCGTACGACGAAGGCGGGGCAGGAATATCTCTGTATGATTTTTTACTATTTCAGGAATATATTGCACAAGGTGATGGTTCAACAGCATTATGTATGGGCTGGCATCTTGGAATTATACAAGAACTTTCGGAAAATCGCTCATGGAATAAGAAGTTGTTTTCTTGGCTTTGTGAGAAAGTGAAAGACGGCGCACTTGTAAACCGAGCAGCAACGGAACGAAATACGGGCAGTCCAACACGAGGAGGAAAGCCAGAGACAACAGCTGTCAAAAAGGGAAATACTTGGATCATTTCTGGTAGAAAAACATTCACAACAATGGCACCGGTATTAGATTACTTTCTCGTTTCAGCATCTATAGAAGGGACAGAGGAAGTAGGGGAGTTTCTTGTCCCGCGTAATACAGAGGGTGTTTCAATTGAAGAAACGTGGGATAGTGTAGCTATGCGCGGGACAGCAAGTCATGATCTAATTTTAGAACAAGTAGTGGTTCCATATAAATACTTTGTAGAGATTATTTCTCCGCGTAGGATGACAAAGAGAAGAGGATGGCTGCTGCATATTCCAGCTTGTTATCTTGGCATTGCACAAGCTGCACGTCGGTATGCCTTGCAATTTGCAGCAACGTATCAACCGAATAGTTTACAAGCACCTATAGCAACGGTGCCAAATGTTCAAAGGTTAATAGGAGAAATGGAATTAGAAATGATGCAAGCCCGTTCTTTCTTATATAGTGTTGCAAAGCAGTATGAAGAAGGAAGTAAAGAAAGTTTGCAAGCAGAGATGGCCGCGGTGAAGTATACTGCGACAAATACGGCAATTTCTATTGTAGATAAAGCGATGCGTATTGTCGGAGCCAGAAGTTTATCTGAGAAAAATCCATTACATCGCTATTACTTACACGTACGTGCTGGACTTCATAATCCTCCGATGGATGATGCGACAATTTCACTATTAGCGCAGCATGCCTTGCAAGATTTTGAAAAGGAAAAATAGGCACTGTTTTTCCTTTTCGTATATAATAAGGGCAAGTGATGTATGAAAAGGAGAATACATATGTTAGAAGTCATCGCAACATGTTTAGAAGATGCAAAACGGATTGAACGTGGTGGTGGAGAACGGATAGAGTTAATTACAGCATTTACAGAAGGCGGGCTTACACCAAGCTATGCATTAATAAAAAATGTAATAGAAGCCGTTACCATTCCTGTACATGTCATGATTCGTCCACATGCAAAATCTTTCGTATATTCTAAAGAGGAAATTGAGTTAATGAAAGAGGATATTCGCATCGCAAAACAACTTGGCGCAACTGGTGTTGTTTTAGGTGTTTTGAATGAAGATAATAAAATTGATGAAGAAAAATTAGGACAGTTATTAGAAGAAGTAGATGAAATGAATGTGACGTTTCACCGAGCAATTGATGAAATGACGGATTTAGTAGGAAACGTAAAAATATTGCGGAAATTTAATAAGATTACACATATTTTAACATCTGGTGGACAAGGAAAAATAGAAGATAACATTTCTGTTTTGCGCGGTATGAATCAAGCAAGTGAGGGACAAATACAAATTGTTGTTGGCAGTGGTGTGACGAAAGAGAATGTGCAGCAATTGCTACACGATACTGGAATTACACAAGCTCATGTTGGTACAACGGTGAGAGAAGGAAAATCGTGTTTTGGTGAAGTTGTCGTTCAAAATGTACAAGAAATTGTAAAACTGACTAGTTGTTAAAGGAGATATCTAGATGAAAAAGAATGAAATCGTGTCATGGGTTAAAAGTATAGCTCTAGCTTTGGTTATTGCATTTGTTTGTCGTGCATTTTTATTTACACCGTCACTTGTACAGGGAGAATCCATGATGCCAACGCTAGAAAATAATGAGAGAATGGTTGTAAATAAAATTGGATATAGTCTACAAGGAGTAGATCGTTTTAATATCATTGTCTTTCACGGGAATGAAGGTCATGATTTAGTAAAACGGGTAATTGGTTTACCTGGAGATACAATTGAGTATAAACATGATGTTTTATATGTAAATGGTAAGCCAGTTGCTGAACCATATTTAGATGAATATAAAAAGCAACTATCTGGAGGGGAGCTAACTCCTGACTTTACGTTAGAAGAGATAACTGGAAAGAAAACAGTTCCTGAAGGTTATGTATTTGTACTGGGAGATAACCGTCAAGTATCTAAGGATAGCCGAGCATTTGGTTTTGTTTCTGAAAAACAAATTGTTGGGAAAGGTTCAGTGGTATTTTGGCCACTGCAGCATGCTAGAACATTATAGTAGTTTGTAAAAAAAGCAACTAAACTCATTTAGAGTTTGATTGCTTTTTTTTATTTTTATTAAAGATAAAAAATATATTGTTAGAATTGAAAGAATATTTTATAATTTAAAACAGATATTTCATTTCGAAAATCGGAATAGGCGTTCTGAAATACGGAACGGAGGGGGACTTCATGAGTTATAACAAAACAGCAGTGAAAACAATGAACATTTTAGAATTATTTTATGAGTATGACACGTTAACATTAGCTGAGATGGTGAGATTAACTGGCATGCCTAAAACATCAGTATACCGTCTTATTGGATCTCTTGAAGAAATGGGTTTGTTGCAAAAAACAATAGATGGTGCATACAAGTTAGGGTTTGTTTTTTTACGATTCGGTCAGCTTGTTTCAGAGCGGTTATCTTTACGGAAAATTGCGAAGCCTTATATGGGAAAATTACAAAAAGAAATTGGACAAGCAGTTAATTTAATTATTCAAGATGGTGATGAAGCCATTTATATTGAAAAAATTGACGGGGATCAACCTGTACGTGTATATACAGCAATTGGACGGCGAGCTCCGCTGTATGCTGGAGCGTGTCCACGTATTTTACTTACATATTTTTCAAAAGAAGAACAAGAAAATTATATAAAAAATACAACACTTGTTGCACTTGCAAAGGGCACGGTTACAGACGAAAATGAACTACGTGATATGCTACAAACTGCAAAGAATAACGGTTATACCATTAGTTATTCAGAACTTGAAAATCATACAGCGGCGATAGCTGCTCCAATTTTTGGAAGTGATGGTATGGTAGTTGGTGGTATGAGTATTTCAGGACTAGAAGCTGAATATGATGAACCAGTAATTATAAAATGGATTGAAAATCTTACTCAAACAACGAAACAAGTATCAATAGAATTAGGATGGAAAGAAAAGAAGGTAGGGGAATAATGAAATTTTCAGCACTAGGTGATCAAGCGATTGTCGTTACATTTGGACAGAAAATCAATATGGAAATTTATGAGCAAGTACAATCTTTATTTGAGGCATTACAAAATGCACCGTTTGTTGGGATGCTAGAATGTGTTCCTTCTTATACATCTGTAACAATTTATTATGATCCCTACACATTGTATAGGGAGAAAAAGATAAATGATTCGCCGTATGACTATGTTTGTTATCATGTGCAGTCACTTTTACAAGGTGAGAATTATAAGAAAATAAAAGAATATGAATATATATCCATTCCAGTTTGTTACGGAGGGGAATACGGTCCTGATTTGGAAGAAGTAGCAAAGTATCATAGGTTAACAATAGAAGATGTAATTCGTATTCATAGTGAATCCACTTACTTTGTTTATATGCTCGGTTTCACACCAGGGTTTCCTTATTTAGGAGGTATGCCGCAGCGGATTGCAACTCCACGAAAACATACACCGCGATTAAAGATTCCAGCTGGATCTGTTGGAATCGGTGGAAGTCAAACGGGTATATATCCACTTGAAACACCAGGCGGATGGAATATTATCGGACGCACGCCGCTTTCTTTATTCCGTCCTCAAAAAGTACCGCCTACTTATTTACAAAGTGGTATGTATTTACGTTTCATCCCCATAACAGAAACAGAATTTCAACAATGGGAGGATGAGAATGTATGAGCATAGAGGTGCTACAACAAGGAATGTTGACAACTGTACAAGATTTAGGAAGACATGCATATCAACAATACGGTGTACCAGTTGGCGGAGCGATGGACACAGTTGCACTTAGAATTGCAAATATGTTAGTTGGAAATGCAGAAGGAGAAGCCGGATTAGAAATTACGATTATTGGGCCGAAACTGTTAATTAAGCAGACGACATTAATTGCAATTGGCGGTGCGAATATGGAACCACTTTTAAATGGAAAACGAGTTCCATTGTGGCGCCCGGTATTAGTAAAAGAAGGAAGTATGCTTTGTTTTAAGAAAATTCAGTCAGGATGTAGAGCATATGTAGCATTTGCTGGTGGAATTCATGTTCCTGATGTAATGAAGAGCAAAAGTACGTATATGCGAGCTAATTTAGGCGGATTGGAAGGTCGTGCTTTACAAAAGGGTGATCAATTGAAAATAGGTTCACCTTCTCTTTGGGCAAAGCGTGTTATACAGGAACTTGAAAATGAAAAACGAGATACAACGATGTGGGGAATAAACTCTAGTTGTTTACCAAACTATCATCATTGTCCAAAGATTCGTGTCGTGGAAGGATTAGAGTTTGAAAAGTTTACGGAAGAGAGTCGTCATTCTTTTTTTACAAAGCAATTTAAAGTTTCCAATTATGCAGATCGAATGGGGTATCGCATAGACGGGGAGCAGGTAACGGTAGAGGGAAAATTAGAGTTGCTATCAGATACTGTGACGCATGGGACAATCCAAGTACCACCTGAAGGACAGCCTATTATATTAATGGCAGATCGTCAAACGACAGGTGGATATCCGCGAATTGCCAATGTAATTTCAATTGATATACCGCTGCTTGCACAATTAAAGCCAGGAGATTATCTTTCGTTTTCGAAAATTTCAGTATTAGAAGCGCAGCAGCTATATATAAAACAAGAACAAACTATATATCTTTTAAAAATGCTCATTAAGCTGAAAGGAGAGAAAGCATGAATATAGTGGATTTAAATTGTGATTTAGGAGAAAGTTTTGGAGTATATAACATAGGAAATGATGATGCGATTCTACCTTATGTTTCATCGGTAAACATTGCTTGTGGATTTCATGCTGGTGATCCTTTAGTTATGCATAGTACTGTTGCAAAAGCGCTAGAACACAATGTTTCAATAGGTGCACATCCAGGTTTACCAGATCTTATTGGTTTTGGAAGAAGAATGATGCATGTTTCATCAGATGAAGTGCACGATTATATGATTTATCAGATCGGGGCATTAGATGGATTTATTCGTGCATTGGGTGGAAAAATGAATCATGTTAAACCGCACGGTGCGCTCTATAATCTAGCAGCAGTAAATTCAGAAATCGCAGATGCTATTGCAAAAGCTATTTATAAAGTAAATCCAGATCTTCTTTTATTTGGATTAGCAAGTAGTGAATTTTTGCGTGCAGGAGAAAAATATAATCTTCGTGTTGTACAAGAGGTATTTGCAGATCGAACATATCAAAGTAATGGGACCTTAACAAATCGTGCAGAATCGAATGCATTGATTACAAATAAAGAAGATGCGATAAGACAAGTATTGCAAATGGTACAGAAAGGTAATGTTCAAGCTGTTGATGGGACTATCGTTTCAATTGCAGCGCATACAATTTGTATTCATGGGGATGGCGTGCATGCTGTTGATTATGCGAAAAGCATTTACAATGCACTGCAGCAAGCACAAATTAACATTTGTGCACCGTAACACGTAAAAAAGATAGGGGGGTTATATATGGTGAAATTGATTGGAATTTTACTTGTAGCAGTTGGTTTTTTATTTCGATTTAATACATTGTTAGTTGTTATGGTAGCTGGAATTGTAACAGGGATGGTATCCGGTATGTCATTTCACGAAGTGATAAGTTTATTTGGAAAATTCTTTATAGAAAATCGATATATGTCCATGCCAATTTTATTGACACTTCCGGTTATTGGAATTTTAGAGCGTTACGGATTGAAAGAACGAGCAGAAGCACTGATTACAAAATCAAAAGGAGCAACGACGGGACGCGTTCTTCTATCGTATTTTACTATTCGCGAAGCAACTGCAGCGATTGGGCTTAACATTGGAGGACATGCGCAAGCAGTAAGACCACTTGTTGCACCGATGGCGGAAGGGGCAGCGCAGGCTCGTTACGGAAAACTTCCAGAGAAGTTAAAAGAAAAAATTAAAGCGTCCGCAGCGGCTGCAGAAAATACAGCGTGGTTCTTTGGAGAAGATATTTTTATTGCAACAGGTGCTATTTTATTAATGAAAGGATTTTTTGATTCTGTCGGCATGCATGTTGGTGTGTGGGATATGGCACTTTGGGGAATTCCAACAGCAATTTCTGCATTTATTGTAAGTTGGATTCGTTTTCGTCAAATTGATAGACATATAGACGACGTTATGAAACAAGAAGCGAATCAAAATAAGGAGGCGATGTAGCGTGAAATTAATTACACTTGATACAATTTATTATCTACTTGGTATTATTGTTGCTTTTATTGCAATTCGTGTTGCTTTTGATCGTCAACATCCGAACCGTTTTGGTTCTAGTTTGTTTTGGGCGTTGTTTGCTATTACATTTTTATTTGGAAATATTATTCCCTCGTTTTATGTCGGTTGTCTCGTTTTAGTTATGGTTATTTTAGCATCATTAAACCAAGTAACAAAATCAAATGAACAAGAAGCACCAGTAGAAGAGCGTGTAAAACATGCCGCAAAATTAGGAAATAAAATTTTCATGCCAGCTATATTAATCCCTTTGTTTACTATTATCGGAACGCTCACTCTTGGGAAACTCAAGTTTGGAGATATATTTGTTGTGGATCCTGAAAAAGTAACACTAATTGCACTAGCATTAGGTGCATTAGTTGCCCTTGCTTTTGCGATGGCTATTACAAAAGCAAAAGTGACAGAGCCAGTACAAGAAGGGAGCCGTTTACTACAAGCGGTCGGATGGGCCGTTATTTTACCACAAATGCTTGCTGCTCTTGGCGGTATATTTGCTAAGTCTGGAGTTGGACAGGTAGTGGCGGATTTAGTTGGACAAGTATTGCCGACTGAATATCCATTCGTGGCTGTCATGGCATATTGCTTAGGAATGATGTTATTTACAATGGTAATGGGAAATGCGTTCGCTGCTTTTGCTGTTATTACAGGGGGGATTGGTTTGCCTCTTATTGTTCAAATGCACGGAGGAAACCCAGCAATTATGGCAGCGCTTGGTATGTTTGCTGGTTATTGCGGTACATTGTTAACGCCGATGGCTGCTAACTTTAACATTGTTCCGGCAATGTTGTTAGAGCTTAAAGATAAAAATGCTGTTATTAAAGCGCAAGCGCCAGTTGCCGTCGCTATTTTTATAATTAACATGCTTGTTATGTACGTACTTGTATATCGATTTTAAAGGAGGGAGGATTGATGAAAAAAATTTTATTAACAGGATTTGAACCATTTGGAGGAGAAAAAATCAATCCTGCTTGGGAAGTTGCTAAACAACTTGATCAAAAGAGAATAGGTGAATATACAATCGTTAGTAAACAAATTCCTACTGTTTTTCACACATCCTTACAAATGTTAGAATTTTATATTGATGAAGTAGATCCAGCTCTTGTGGTGTGTATTGGACAAGCAGGGGGACGTTCCGATATTACAGTGGAGCGCGTTGCAATTAATGTAGATGATGCAAGAATTCCTGATAATAAAGGAAATCGGCCGATTGATATACCAGTGATTGAGGATGGTCCAGTGGCGTATTGGTCAACACTTCCCATAAAAGCAATTGTGAAGCAACTTCGTGAAGGGGGAATTCCAGCATCTGTTTCCCAAACAGCAGGGACGTTTGTCTGTAATCATCTTTTTTACGGACTTATGCACATATTAGCAAAACAGAAAGATCATATTTCTGGTGGTTTTGTACATATTCCGTTTTTACCAGAACAGGCGAGTGCATATCCTGGACAACCGAGCATGTCGCTTTCTAACATTACAAAAGGAATAGAGCTTTTAATACAAACAGCTTTGGAAGTAGAAATAGATATAGTAGTAGCAGAAGGTACAACGCATTAAGAGAAAATTTCCAAGTTGCTGCATATGCCTGTTATAATGAAAGAAGAAATATACATAGAGGTGAATGTTGTGCAGCATTATGGAGAAGTGCGTTCTATCATTGACAATGCTAAGAAAATTACGGTGTTAACTGGAGCGGGTGCAAGTACAGAAAGTGGGATACCAGACTTTCGATCAGCAAACGGTTTGTATGCGGATGCAAATGTAGAAATGTATTTATCAAGAGGATATTATAATCGAAACCCGAAAGATTTTTGGAAACATTATAAAGCAATCTTTCAAATTGAAACATTTCATCAATATAAACCGAACAAAGGACATACGTTTATTGCGCAGTTAGAAGAAAACGGAAAAGATGTTGTTGTTTTAACACAAAATATTGATGGACTTCATCAACTGGGCGGGAGTAAACGTGTCATTGATTTACATGGTACACTGCAATCTGCTCATTGTCCAAAGTGTCGTACGAAATATAACTTACAATATATGATTGAACATGAAGTACCGCGTTGTGAGAAGTGTAATTTCATTTTAAATCCTGATGTTGTGTTATATGGAGACACATTGCCTCAATTTCAAACAGCCGTTGAACGCTTGTATGAAACAGATGTATTACTTGTTATGGGAACATCATTAAAAGTACAGCCTGTAGCATCATTCCCGCAAATAGCAAAACGAGAGATAGGGGCAACGACGATCCTTATTAATGACGAGCGGACAGGACAAGAACCGTATTTTGATTATACGTTTCATGAAACAATAGGAGAATTTGTGGATGGATTTTTAGCAGGTGGAGCAGACAAAGCAGAGTAAATGAAACTAAAGCTAAAGAAGTTTATGCCAAAGTGGTTTTAAAGGGATATATAGTGCCCAACTAGCGAATGTATTAACCTAAGAGAATAAGAAGCAGTAACAAGTAACGCATGGTTGTTTCTTTTATCCATGCGTTACTTGTTCTTTTATTTAGGAATCAATATACAATAAGAGAGTTGCTTATTATGAAAATCGAGTTTTTTATCCCGTAAAAGTCCGATTGGTTCAACTAGCCATCAGTGGGGGATGAAAAAAACCCTACTGATGGAAGTTTCACTTTATATTATTTTTTTAGCGATAAACCATAAACAATCGTTTCACTTGGTGTTGTAATTTTAAAGCCTGTGCTGTAATCTAGCGTCATTGTATTTCCGATATAATCTTTTGTGAAGTCATCGATTTGAATAACAAGCTGTTCGTCTTCAAATACGACATCTTTTGCATGATATTCATCGACAATTAAATCGATATTCACATAGACAGTACAAGTGTTGCCTATACTTCCTTTTACTCTAATAATTGTTTTACCTTCGTTTTGTAATTGTTGCAGTTTTTCTTTTGCTGTATTTGTAACACGAATATTCATGTAATCCCTTCCTTTTCTTAAATTCTCATTCTATTATGGCAAAAATATAATAAACCGGCTACTCGGACACATAAGAAAACCTATCAACTTTTGTTGATAGGTTGTTATTTTTAAAGCTCACATTTATCTAGTGGAATAACTTTTGTTTTCTTTGTAAATTTATAACCTAACCAAAGTATTAAGAAAAGAGGTAAACCAATATATGAAACGAGTACACCGTTCCAATCAATAGATTTTCCCATAAATGCACCGTAGTTTTGACCAAGAATAACGATTAAACATAATACAAATGCAAAGATTGGACCGAATGGGAACCATTTTGCTTTATAGGGTAAGTCATTTAAGTCTTTTCCTTGTGCAGTGTATGCTTTGCGGAAACGGTAGTGACTAATTGCAATTCCGATCCAAGCGATGAAGCCTGACATACCAGAAGCATTTAAGAGCCATACATAGACCACACCATCACCGAAGAAAGAAGCTAAGAAAGCAACACATCCAACTAATGATGTTGCAATCAATGCATTTACAGGTATACCACGACTATTTAGTTTTCCTAAAAATTTAGGTGCTTTACCTTGGTTTGCTAAATCCCAAAGCATACGTGCTGATGCATACATACCAGAGTTACCAGCAGACAGAACAGCTGTTAAAATAACGGCGTTCATTACTGATGCCGCAAAGGCAACACCTGCTTTCTCGAATACAAGTGTAAATGGACTTACTGTTACATCACTTGCTGCAAGGCTTTTGTCTGTATATGGAATGAGTAAACCAATTACAAGAATTGCTAAAATATAGAACAGTAGAATTCGCCAAAAGATGCTGCGAATTGCTTTTGGAATATTACGTTGTGGATCTTCAGTTTCACCAGCCGCAACCCCTAATAATTCTGTTCCTTGGAATGAGAATCCAGCTGCCATAAATACACCAATGATTGCCATGAAGCCACCGTTAAACGGTGCATCTGCAACTGTGAAGTTTTTGAAACCAACAGGATCTCCGCCCATAATACCGAAAATCATAAGAAAACCGACAATTAAAAAGGCGATAACAGTTACAACCTTAATAAGTGCAAACCAATATTCAGCTTCCCCAAACCCTTTTACAGACATATAATTTAAAAGAAACATAATAGCTAAACAAATAGCACTCCAAATAAGGGAAGGTGTATTTGGGAACCAAAACTTCATAATTAATGTAACTGCAGAGAGTTCAGCAGCAATCGTGATGGCCCAGTTATACCAGTAGTTCCAACCTAATGCAAATCCAAGAGCTGGATCGACAAATCTTGTTGCGTATGTGCTAAATGATCCAGCTACAGGCATGTACGATGCTAATTCTGCTAAACTTGTCATTAAAAAATATACCATAATACCAATTGCAGCATAGGCGACGAGAGCACCGCCAGGACCAGCTGAGTGGACAACACCACCGCTTGCTAGGAATAAACCTGTTCCAATTGTACCACCAAGTGAAATCATTGTAAGATGGCGGGATTTCAATCCGCGTTTTAGTTCGTTATTTGTTTGTGCAGATTGATTTGTAGACGTAGAGGTAACTTTTGTAGTTGCGCTGTTCATTTTCAACACTCCTTTTCTTGTAAGATAGGAAGGAGCGGGGGGAATTAAAAAAAACCGCCAAAGGACTTTAGCGGAGCATTTCAAAAATAGCCACCCCATCATACCTTCCGTTAAGATAGCGCCCCACGTTTACACGGTAACTTTGTAAACGTGACAGTTCTGTTCCTATTCGAAAACAGCCCCAGCATATACTTCCAGAGAAGAAGTATAAACTTCGGCAGCTTTTCCTTTCATTCGGAGTTATTGACGTTCTCTGCGTCTCGTCCGGATTACTAATAAAAGCCGCAACCTCTACCTCATCGGATTGATGAGGATTTTTTCTATTGCTATGATTTTTAATATATCGCAATTGTAATGAGTTTCTGAGAATATTGCAAGGATTTTTTTGTAGAAAAAAAGCGAAAAAGAATGGCTATTTTAGAAAAGCGCTTTCAAAATTCATCCCGGTCCTAAAAAATATGTAATAAGTAACCTCTTGATGAAAAAGGTTATACAATAGTTTCGCATTGTGTTTCAAAAAATCCTTTAAAATTTACAGAAAATTGAGACAAATAAATTTCGACAAAATATATTGTAGAAGAGGAGACTAAAAGAAAACAAGCTTCCCTTTATGGGGAAACTTGTTTTTGTTTGTTATATACAATTTTTTTGTTTGTCTGTTGTGATTGATTACGAGTCGTAATAATCAGTGCAATTGTAACGACAAGACCTGTCACAATATAAGCAAGAAAAATTACGCTTTGATTTACTTTAAAAGTTGTTAATAGCGTACGGATATTGGTGAAAATAATGAGTCCTCCGACAAGAACTCCAAGTAAATGAGAAGGAACAATTCGTACTAGCCACGCAGCAATTGGTGCTGCAATGATACCACCAAGCATAAGAGCAAACACCCAAAACCAACTGACTTGTTCCCATCCAAGAGAAATGAAAAATCCAAGTGTGGCAGCTAATGAAACAGGAAATTCACTCGTATCTACAGAACCGACAACTTTTCTTGCTTCATTACCGCGTGCAAGTAAAACAGGAGTAGTAATTGGGCCCCAACCGCCACCGCCTGTTGAATCTACAAAACCTGCAAAAAGGCCAAGTGGGATTAATTGCTTACCAGACAGGCGTTTATTATTTGTTTGAACAACTTGTTTTTGTAAAATAAATCTTAATAAGATATATACACCTAATACGAATAAAAATACTGAAATATATGGTTTAATTAAATTTCCTGGTAAGTTACTTAAAAAGCAAGCACCTACAAAAGCGCCAATTGCACCCGGTAATGTCAGTCTTGAAACGGTATATTTATCGACATTTCCAAAGCGGATATGTGAAATACCAGATGCGGCAGTTGTAACAACTTCGGCTAAATGAACAGATGCTGAAGCGACCGCCGGTGCAATTCCAAACATGAGTAGTAATGAGGAAGATGTTACCCCATAAGCCATTCCCAAAGCTCCATCAATGAGTTGAGCAAAAAAACCAATGATGGCAAAGATAATTAATTTTTGCATGTTTAATACCTCCGTTTATAATAAAGTGAAATTACCATCAAGGACTGATGGTTAATTGAATCAATCGGGCTCTTACGGGCAATAATCCCCCATCTATCTCTTTTGTCTTCTCAAAATCTTAAGGTGGGGTCTTGCTGCCCAAAAGTAGCGGGATAAAATAAAAAAGGCTCCTTTCTCTAGTGAGAAAAGAGCCTTTGGTTTTCCAATCAGCTTTATCATATTCTAATTTTTTTTATTATAATACATATTAATCATATAAATCAACTATGTTTTAAATAAAATTTTGAATTGCCAGAAATAAACGAAAAGTAATACACTAAAAAGGATAAAGGTAAGGATGGTGAGGAGATGTTACAGTTTGATCATCTTGTTCACGTAATTCAATGCTCTCCAGCTGAAGCAATAAAACAAATGAAGATACTCGGATTTCATACAGTTCAAGGAGGAGAGCATACGAATTGGGGAACATATAATAGCTTATGTTATTTTGATTTGGCATATATTGAGTTTTTAGCAGTTCAGAACAAAGAAGCTGCAAACAGAGCAGAGAACCCTCTCATTCAGCAAACTGTTCGTAAGTTGCAAATGGGGGAAGGGATGCTTCAAGTTGCACTGCGTACAGAACATATAGAAGAACTTGCTAAGAAATTCTCTGAAAAGGGATTTCATATAAATGGTCCGCTGGAGGGAAAACGTTTAAGAGATGATGGAACTCTATTAAGCTGGAAAATGCTATTTATTGAACAGGAAGCTGATGAACCTAGATTACCGTTTTTTATTGAGTGGGGTGAATCGGATGAAAAAAGAAGAGCAGATTTACAGAAAAAAGGAGTGATTTCATTTCATGACAATAATGTAACTGGAATGAAAAAGGTATTCTATACTGTTAATAATGTAAATGAAACAAGCAAACTATGGAAAGAGTTATTGCAAATAGAAATGAGTACGCCAAAAATAGATAAGGAGTGGAATGCTGTATTTCGAAGTTTTTCTCTTGGGAAAATAACAATTCAACTTTGTGAACCAATAGGGAATGGAGTAGTTCAGAATCAATTACAGAACTGCGGGGAGGTACCATTTGCTGTAGAGTTTCAAGGCGACAAGGAGAATACGAGTGTATATCAGATATCGAATGGTATGTACATATTTTAAGAGGAACCAAGGTGAACGAAGTAATAAAGCAATTAGCAGAGCATACAAATTGGCCGGCAATTGTCCAAACAAAATTTTGGTATAAATCGAAAGGCTTCCAATCGTAATGTTGGAAGCCTTTACGAATAACAAAAGTTGATTGCTTTTTGAAGTCGAAAGATCCCTTCAGTAATATAATTTATATTTACTTTTCCATATGATAGACGAATATAATCATCTTTTGCACCAAAAATACTGCCGGGCATAAAGGCCACTTGTTGTTTTAAACTTTGCATAATAAGTTGTTTCTCTTGAATAGGTTGT
This sequence comes from Bacillus sp. GB_SG_008, assembly GCF_052038115.1. Lineage (NCBI taxonomy): Bacteria > Bacillati > Bacillota > Bacilli > Caryophanales > Bacillaceae > Bacillus > Bacillus sp. GB_SG_008. The sequence goes on from NZ_JBPZSK010000005.1 coordinate 418,101, forward strand.
TTTAATTTTCCCCATATGTAAATTCCGCCTGTTGGTATAGAAAATGAGAGTTCTTTCTGAAGTGAGCATTGCAGTGCGTCTGCTAATATATTTCTTTTTTGTAATAGTTCATAGCGTAACTGTTGTAAATGTGTTTCAAATGGAACTGTTTCAAAAAATTGTTGTATAAGCCATTGCGGAAAAATACTTAAACCTAATTCCATTTGATGCCGTGCATCTGATAATCGTTCAACAACAGACTGCGGAGCAACGAGCCAGCCGATTCGTAATCCTGGTGCTATCATTTTAGACAGAGAATGAACATAAATGACTGTTCCGTTTGTATCAATTGATTTTAAAGTTGAACATGTTTGTTCTTTATTTTCTAATGTTAATAAGCTAGAAGGGTCATCTTCAACAATTGGAATTCGTAAATCGGCACATAAAGATAGAAGTGTTTCCCTTCTTTTGGGATGAAGGAGTGTCCCTGTTGGATTTTGATAATTGGGATTTAAGAAAATCATTTTAATCCGGTGCTTTCGATAAAGTTCGTATACATCGTCTGGATGAATGCCATGTTCATCAACAGGTAATGGAAAAATACGAATGCCAGCCGATTGGAAAAGGGGCAAGGAATAGCAATGCGACGGACTTTCAAATGCGACTGCATCGCCTGGATTTAATAAACATTGCACAATAAGGTGCAGTGCTTGCTGCGCACCGGAAGTAATCATAATCGATTGTTCAGTTGCATCAATTTGTAAATGCTCCTTCATATATTTAGCTACAATTTTTCGTAAAGGAAGGTAGCCTTGTGGATGATCATAGCTTAATGATTGTGTTAACGGTTGTTCGCGTAAAATTGCTTGTAATTGCTGATGAGGAAACAAATCACATCCAAGTTCACCGTTTGCAAAATCAATGATATTTTCATTTTGCTGCACTTGCTCACGAATGTAGCGAAGGAGTGGTAAGTTAGGCAAAAATGTCCCACCTTCCACAAAACCGCTCCAATTCGGTGCGAATTTCGGCGATACACCCCACATCTGTGTACTGACCCTTGTGCCTTTTCCAGTTGTACTTTCAACAATTCCCATTGCACGTAGTTCATTATAGGCCGTTGTAATTGTACTTCGATTTACTTGAAGCTGCTCTGCTAGCTTGCGCTCTGAAGGGAGAAAACTTCCTGGTGGAAGCTCTCCGTACATAATACGCCTTTCAATATAATCAACAACTTGTTGATAGATCGGGATTTTACTATCTAAATCTAACTTCCATTTCATTTGTAACGTCTCCTTGTTCCTTCATTATCACCATTATAGCAAATTGGCTGGGTGAAAAAACAGCCAATTGGATGGTGTTGCATTGGGCCAATTTTACTATGCTAAATGAGGGAAGGGGAGATTTGGATGAAACGAAGGCAAATGGAATGGCTCCTGATGTTAGTTGCTTTAGTATGGGGAGCAAACTATACGATAGGAAAATACGGAGTGACATATATGTCATCCATTCAATTTAATAGTATGCGCTTTTTAATTGCATCGCCAATATTACTACTTATTACTTTTATTATGGAACGTTCATTACGTATAGAGAGGAAAGACTGGCTGAGACTTTTGGTGGTTGGTATTGTAGGGACAACTTTATATCAAACGCTGTTTATGCTTTCAGTAAAATATACCTCTGCGACGAATGCTTCATTATTAATTGCAATGTCTCCAATCTTTACTGGGATTTTAGCTGTATTGCATAAACAAGAACGTTTTTCTCTGAAAATACAAATCGGATCTATGCTTTCTTTTGGCGGGGCAGCGCTTGTGCTATTGACAGGGCATACGAATCAGTCTACATATGAATACGCATGGCTTGGAAATATAATTGGATTGGTTGCGTCGATTGCATGGGGCTGGTATCCAATTCTTGCTCAGCCGCTTATTACGAAATATTCTGCGATGCGAGTAACCGCTTGGTCAACGTTATTAGGAATTGTTCCGCTTGTTTTATACTGCATTATGAATGTAGACTCCTTAACATGGCCGAGTGATATGCTAAGTTGGGGGTCGTTAGGATATTCTATTGTATTTGCAACGATTTTTGGACTTGCAATGTGGTACGTTGGGATTAGTAAAATTGGTTCAACAAAAGTAATGGTGTATATGTATCTTGTTCCATTATTCGCGGTTATATTTGCAGCTGTAACGATAGGCGAACAGGTGAACATCATGCAATTGTTTGGTGGGTTTGTTATTTTTGCTGGGTTATACGTTGTGAAAAAAGGAACAGTGAAAAAGCCAGCGCTCAATTTTAAAAAGGTAAGTTAGTATGAAAATGACCACGTCCTAAGAGGAGTGGTCATTTTTGTTTACATAATAAGATTGCTTACTTCACGGCCCATTGCTGATGATCGTGAACAAGCAACTGCTGTGCTTCAGAAGAAGATACCCAATGTAAAATGTAAACATCTTCTGTAGGAACATGATGTTCTCGTATTTTGCTACATATGTAAAAATGGCCATCATTTAAATAATAAATACCTTCTTTTTCGGCATAAAAGTAACGCTCAGCATTTCCAATATAGTGGTGCACCTCAATTTCCCAGCCTAATTCCTCTAATAATTCACGTTGCAAGCACGCTTCTTTTGTTTCACTATTTTCTATTTCACCGCCAGGTAAAAAATATCTTACTCCTTTTTGGATAATGGCTATTTTACTCGTACCTTCTTTAAAAATAATTGCATAAGAGCTCGGGCGTGAGGTGTATTCTATATGCCGCTTTTTCTCGCCAAAAGAAGGTTTCATGTGCATATCTTTCACCTAATTTCATTCATTATTATTGTATTATCTCATATGATGATACGAATGTACCAAAAATGAATTTCTAAGTTATAAAGGAAAGTGAACCTTAATGGCTAATAACATACATATAAATGAGAAATGAGAGGACATGACATATGCATATTAGAAAAATTCAGCCTGAGGATTATATTACAATTCATTCTGTTATTAATGATTGGTGGGGCGGGAGACAGATGGCAGACATGCTGCCAAAGCTGTTTTTTGTTCATTTTCAAGAAACAAGTTTCATTATTGAAAAAGATAATGAAATTGCAGGGTTTTTATGTGGCTTTTTTTCGCAAACATTTGCAGATGAAGCATACGTTCATTTCATCGGTGTGAATCCAAAATATAGAAGACAAGGGATTGCGTCAGCACTGTATTCCTCCTTTTTTGATGCCGTTCGGTCCCATGGTCGTCATGTTGTAAAAGCAGTAACATCTCCTGTTAATCAAAAGTCCATTCAATTTCATCGTGATGTAGGGTTTGATATTGAAAAAGGAGATAGTGAAATAGAGGGGATATCTGTACATACAAATTATGATGGACAGGGTGGAAGTCGAGTGCTATTTATCAAACATTTATAAATGATGTAAGCAGCAAAACGATATAAAATTGTTATGCTGCTTTTTTATTATAAAATATATACTTTTATTTTTTCTCGAGAGGTGTTTTTTAGTAAAATGTTGTTCATGATAGTACTTGCAGAACATAATACCAATGTAGTTTGAAGTCGAATTTGCAGTAAATAATCGCACTTTACGGTATGTGTCATGATAAGCTAAAGGGGATTCTTTCGAGCAGATATAAAATTTTTAATAAAAATTAAGATAAAAGGCAATATAAGGAGGGTTGAATTTATATTTCGAAAGGAAGGATAGCAATTGAGTAAAGTTCTATACATTACCGTAAATCCGAAACCAACTGATCAATCATATGGACTTTCAGTTGGACAAGCTTTTTTAGAAGCATATCGTCACGGGGCTCCGGATGATGAAATTATTGATCTTGATTTGTACAAAACCAATATTCCATATATTGATGCAGATGTACTTAATGGATGGGGAAAGCTACAAAAAGGGACAGCGTTTGAAAATCTTTCTGCAGAAGAGCAAAGTAAGATCGCTGCAATTAATAAATTAACAGATCAGTTTGTAGAAGCAGATAAATATATATTTGTAACACCGATGTGGAATTTTAGCTTTCCGCCGCTTATGAAAGCATACATTGATACAATTTGTATGGCAGGAAAAACATTTAAGTATACAGAAGAAGGTCCTGTTGGCTTGTTATCTGGTAAAAGGGCCGTTCATATTCAAGCGCGCGGTGGTATATATTCAGAAGGCCCAGCAATAGAAAAAGAGTTTGGAGATCGTTATCTTCGAGCGATTATGGGCTTTGTTGGAATTGATGATGTACAATCTATTATTGTAGAAGGTATGAATCAAACGCCAGATGAGGCAGAGAGTATTAAAGAAAAAGCAATGGCACACGCGAGAGAAGTTGCGAAAGGCTTTTTTGAATAATTAGAAAAAAACCCACAAATTTCTTATAATGGAATTTGTGGGTTTTTATTTATCAGATAAGTGGGGGGAATCGGGATGGATATTGTTTTTACAGATAATGGGAAACGTTTTAATTATCGCGTAGCAGCTGTATGTATAGAGAATGGAAAGGTTCTTCTTCATCGCGGGAAGGGAGATAACTTTTGGTGTCTACCTGGAGGACGAGTTCAAATGCTTGAAAGTAGTGAGTCTGCTCTTAAACGAGAGATGAAAGAAGAGTTAGAAGTGGATGCAAATGTAAAACGATTAATGTGGATTGTTGAAAAATTTTTTACTTATGATAATCATAAGTTTCATGAAATAGGCTTTTATTATGAAACGCATTTAACAGGTTGTTCTATTCCAAAAACGGGTTCTTTTATAAGAGAAGATGGTGGACGAGAATTTGAGTTTCAATGGGTTCCACTAGAGGAGATCCATCATTTTAATACGCAGCCTGCCTTTTTAAAAACAAAGCTAGATCATTTACCACAGTGTGTAGAACATATTGTGACAAATTAAAAGAAAGGCGGCTCTGTACCGTTAAGGTTATGTATAATTTCAAATAAAAATAGACTGCCTCAAAAGGCACATATGTGCCTTTTGGAGCAGTTTATTTTTGTGAAATCCTATCTTTTAAAAATTGGATATAGGTTAGAGGAGAATAAGAAGAGTGAATTAGGTTTTGTCTAGCATAAAAGACATCCGATTCTAAGCTGTACATATGGAAATATAGTTGAATAATAATTCGGGTGAGCAAAGGGAATAGTAAATATAATTTTGAGCAGTAGAAGGGATAACTGCCCATTAAAAAGAGGATAAAAACAAAATTATTGCTTTTCAAATGAAACTCATGTATATTGTTTGATGTATCAACTATTGATACATCAAATTTTTAGGCAGTCTAAAAAAAGGGGTGGTAATTTGAGCGATTCATGTTCAAAGGAAGCGATTATTTTATATAAATTACATTTTCTCAATAAAGACATTAGTTCGAAATTCGAAGGTTGTACGGGGATAAGCCAGTCTAGACTTGAACTTTTACATCAACTTTATCTAGTAGATGAAATGAGTCAAAAAGCACTTCAAAAAGAAATCAATATTGACAATGCAGCAATTACTCGGCATTTAAAGCAACTTGAAGCTAACGAAATGATTACAAGACGTAAAAATCCGAATGATAACCGAATAACCCTTGTTAGTTTAACGGATGCTGGTCGGAATAAAATTCACTCTTTTCAAGAGGAAAAAGAGCGATTTGCCACTTCTGTGTTAAAGGATTTTAACGAAGAAGAACGCGATGAACTTCTAAATATGTTAAATCGCATTCAAAAAAATATAAAAGAAGTCTAATGTAACCATTAGACAGAAAAAGGGAGAATTCATCTATGATTAACATACAAAAAACAAATGATTTTACAGAAATTATGACAGGTCGTCGTTCTATTCGAAAGTATGACCCGTCTGTAAAAATTAGTAAAGAAGAAATGGCAGAGATCCTTACAGAAGCAACACTTGCACCATCTTCTGTAAATATGCAGCCATGGCGCTTCTTAGTAATTGATAGTGCTGAAGGAAAAGCAAAGCTTGCGCCACTTGCTAAATTTAATCAACTTCAAGTAGAAACATCAGCAGCAATGATTGCTGTTTTTGGTGATTTGAATAATTTTGAGAATGCCGAAGAAATTTACGGTAAAGCAGTTGAACTTGGATATATGCCTTCAGAAGTAAAAGAAAGTCAAATGGAGAAGCTTACAGCTTATTTCTCAACAGTTTCGCCGGAAGTAATGAAAGACACAGTTTTAATTGATGGTGGTCTTGTTGCGATGCAACTTATGCTTACAGCTCGTGCTCACGGATACGATACATGTCCAATTGGTGGATATGAAAAAGATAAAATTGCAGAAGCGTTTGGTTTAGATAAAGAGCGTTATGTGCCAGTTATGTTAATTTCAATTGGGAAAGCAGCTGACAGTGGCTACAAATCAGTTCGCCTTCCAATTGATAAAATCGCTCAGTGGAAGTAATTGTAAAGGATTGCAAAGTTTCATCATTTGCGTGATTGACTTTTTTCATATACAAATACAAGTAGAAAAGTGAGAGGAGACCGTACCATGATTATTATCCATGCTAAATTTCATGTGGATCCAGCAAAAAAAGAAGCGTTTTTAGATGAGATTCAGCCGCTAATTAGTGGTTCAAGAAAAGAAAGTGGAAATATGTCTTATGATTTGTACAAGGATACCGAAAAAGAAAATGTCTATACAATGGTAGAGGTGTGGGAAAATGCCGAAGTAGTTGCTAATCATAATAAGAGTGAGCATTTTACTTCTTTTGTTAGCAAAGCAAATCAATTTTTAGTTGCACCATTAGATATAAAAGCTTTTGATGGAAAACCACTACAAGGGTAATAACAAGGAGAGCGTATAAATTGACGCACTAGTTTGTGAAAAATTATGATACGGTTATAGACAGTTTCCATCGTTTCAATGAAATGTAGGTGGAATTTTTAATTAAGGGGGAAGAAAGATGACAAATTCAAATAATAAAATAGCCAGTATCTATGAAGGCACGAATATAAACAATTGGGGATCATTTCAAAACGTGGAAGAAACAAAGTTATTTGATCCGATTCAAATTGGAGCTTGGTCTCTTCGTAATCGTGTGGCAATGGCACCGATGACGCGTTGTTTTGCTAATGATGAGACAGGGGTAGTTGGAGCTGATGTAGCCGAGTATTACCGGAAACGTGCGGCAGATGGTGTTGGTCTAATTATTACAGAAGGAATAGTAATTAGCCCAAGGGCGAAGGGGAATCCAGGTGTCCCAGGTATTTATACCGAGGAGCAAATTGATTCTTGGAAGTCAGTAACAGATGCAGTACATGAAGAAGGTGGAATAATTATTGCGCAAATATGGCATGTAGGACGTATGAGCCATCATGAACTAACAGGTGGATTCTTACCACAAGCACCTTCAGCTATTGCGGCACAAGGAAATGTCCCACGTTTTCGGAAGCCTTTTGATACGCCAGAAGCGATGACAATAGAAGAAATTCAAGAGACTATCGAACAGTATGCACAAGCTGCTAGGAATGCGATAGAAGCAGGTTTCGATGGGGTAGAAATTCATGGGGCACATGGGTATTTAATTGATCAATTTGCTTATGAATTTGCGAATCATCGAAATGATCAATATGGCGGAGATTTAAAACAAAGGTTAACATTTATGAAAGAAGTATTGCAAGCCGTTATAAGTGCGATTGGTGCAGATAAAACGCTTATTCGTTTTTCGGCATTTAAAGGTGATAACCCTAGCTACATGTGGGAAAATCCTGAAGCAGCAATTCAAACTTTCGTAGAGATGTTCTGTGAAGTAGGATTAACGATGATTCATCCTTCAACAATGAATTATACGCAAGTTATAGCTGACGGAAAAAACTTACATCAATTAGTTCGTAAATATTGGGATGGTATAATTGTAGGAGTTGGGAATTTAAATCCAAAAGAGGCAGAAGAAGCACTACAAGAAGGTACAATTGATGTAGCGGCATTTGGTAGACCATTGATTTCTAATCCGGATTTTGTTCATCGTGTTACACATGGGGAAAGTTTAGAGGAATACGATGCAAAGCAGCATCTTGCTACATTAATATGAATAATAATAAAAGAAGAGCACATAAGGTGTTCTTCTTTTATTATGTAAGCAAAAAATATAAGAGAATAGCATGATAGGGGAAAGCGAAAATGAATGAAACGCTACTCGTTATTATTAGTATATTAATATTGTTTTGCTATTCATTATCTTTTTTTTACTTTAAAAATATCCAACTTTTATGTAAGCTCTCTATACTTCTTTGATAAACGAATGAAATCTGTTTTATTTCTTTTATCTAACGCTTGATCTATCTCCATTATAATATTCATCTTCTTCTGTGTAATTAGAACACCTTTTAAAAATTCTTCAGCTATTTTAGATGCACCTTTTATATTACCCTTATCATACTATTAAGAACCTCGATAACTCCAGTAGGAGAAGTCGAGGTTCTTAATAGTATTGAGATTCAAGCTTATTATTTCTTTTCTTTCACTGATTTCGATATTTGTATAATATATGAACTTCTCTTTTAAATTTCTGGAGAAGTTCAGTATTATCACGGTTTGCATACCTTGTAGCGTTATATGCATCGATAATCACATCAAATTGAATGGCGACCTCTTCGTCTCTATGAAGTCTTTCCATCCATTGTTCAACTGTTTCACCGCGTAGCCGATTTAATGGTGGTTTTAGTTTCTTTTCCAAATTAAATATTTCTTTACGAATTGCATTGTTTGGTGGGCGTAACTTTCGGTTTCGCTTTTGTATATTTCGTTGTTCTAGACCAACAATGATAGGTTCATAGGAAGACATACGCCCAAAGTTGATTTCATGACGCCTTTTAAATAGTTTCCAAATCACATAAATGGCAGCAACTACAATGATAAGAATTGTAATACATTGTAAAACGAACGGATCATATTCTTTTCCTAGAACCTGTGGAGGCGGCGAATTACCTTGCATCAAATTACTATTTAAAGAACGGTCAGTTTGCTTCAGTTCAGCTGCTAGAAATAGTGGGTTTAAAATATATCCTAATCCTAAAGCAATCCATTGAATGACATAAGTGATGCCAGTTCGTACGTAAGAAAGGAAAGGTATGAATAAAAAACTAGTAATCCCAATAGCTGTAACTGATAGTAATCGCATTATTTGTTGATTTCGATTAAAACTCGTCATCCATAATGTTAGAAGTGTATGCAAGATGAGTAATCCTAATTCCCATATGGAAGGAATTTGCATATGGAGAAAAATGGAACAAAAAGACCATAGAAAGGCTCCTAATAATTTATGAAAGGATGAAACATCATCCTTTGCATACACAAGAAAAATGAAAAACGGTAATAACGCGGAACTTATAGTAGAAAATAACGCCAAAGAATAGCAAACCATGACTTGTAGAATGAATAGTGTTACAAACCATGTTTGTTTCTTTTTACTAATTTTCATAATAGGCAGCAAGCAAATATGACTGACTAGAAGAAACGAAACAATGTGTACAACTTCTCCTTTTTCAGTTAATAAAGAAAGAAGGAGGAGAAGAATAAAATCATTAACGTACCGTAGCCATGTATTCAAGCTGTTCCACCACTCCTTCATTGTAAACAATATATGTTGGCTGTGTTGTATAAGGTATATTATGTTTAGGGACGCCAAGGAAAAATAGTGTAGACGACCTCACTCTTTTTCGCATCATATAATGCAGAAAACTCTCTCGCGGCAGTAATGTACTATCTTCTGAAATACGTGCAAGTTCTTCCAATGCTTTTGCATAATGCATAGAGCCTTCATTCAGCGTCAAGTGCATAGGCCCATCTTCTGTTAAAATGCTAATAAATAATTCAAAGGGAATTTTTCTTTCCGTTGCAATTTGACAAATGTATGTTGCATAGGAAATCAAGTCTTCTATATTTTCTTCCCATCCAATTCCTCGATCTGAGGCAAGGCATATGCAAATTGTCCAGCTATAATTTTTTACTGCTTCATATTTCTTGGCTTGTAAGCTTTGCATTTTGGCGGATGCTTTCCAATGGATGGAACGAAATGATTCTCTTTCATACTGTTTTACTCCGACAATTGACGTTTCATCATGAAAAAAAGAAAAATTTGTTCTATAAGAGCCCAGTAATAGTTGCTGTATTTCTTGTAGTCCTGCAACTTGCTTCGGGGTAGGATAGACAATAATTTCTGTTTTTAATTTATGCATAATTGGTAAATGTACTTGAATGATGTGAAAAGGATCACCAATGATGCATTCAAACTGTTCGATTTGAAAAACCCCTCGTTTTGTCGCTGTAAAAGTTAAATCTAACTTTTGCTGTGAACGAGCAGGCTGTGAAAATGGAAAAGAAAAGAGATTTTTTGATATTTGTTCTAGTCCTATGCTTGGATGAATATCGAGTGATGGATCTATATGAAAAAAACATTTTCCATTCACCAACGGTGCTTTTGCTTCATTTTGTAACATAATGGATAGTTGTCCGTTCTCTTTAGGAAACAATCTTGTTGTTTGTTTCTTATTTATAATTTGAAAGTGCTTCTCTATGTAAGTGATATACCGATAAATAAAAAAAGAAAATATATAATAAAACAGAAGCGGATATACGATATATGGCTGCGGTAAGAAAAATGTGAACAACAGTGCAATCGGAATTGTTAATTTTATGGTATGATTTTGAAATAATAATGGGACGGAGACGAGACGTTGCCCATTCATGTTTGTTCAATCTCCACTGGTACATCAACCTCTTTCAAAATCGCTTCTATAATCTCTTGTTTTGTCGTACGAAGAGCGCCTTCCATGGATAAAATAATGCGGTGTTTCCAAATGTAAGGAAGTAGTAATTGCACGTCTTCTGGTGTACAAAATTCTCGATTCCTTAAAAAGGAAAGAGCTTGAATACTTCTTACTAAAGCGAGTGTTCCGCGTGGACTAATTCCGTTTGCGATAAAATCATGATTACGAGTTGCATTAGCAAGTTTGATTATGTAGTCTTCTAAAGGTTCTGATACATAAACATCTTTTACTTTATTTTGTACTTGAATAATGTCATCTAGTAAGATGACAGGATGAAGCTCGTCTAACGGTTTGTTCTTTCGAAAACGTCGCATCATTTGGAGCTCTTCTTCTGGAGTAGGATAACCAATCGAAATGGTCATTAAAAAACGGTCAAGCTGTGCATCTGGAAGTGGAAATGTTCCTTGTGATTCGATTGGGTTTTGCGTTGCAATTACGAAAAATGGTTTTGGAAGAGGTGTGGATTGTTTTTCAAGTGTAACTTGTCGTTCTTCCATTGCTTCTAATAAGCTTGATTGTGTACGTGGCATAGCACGGTTAATTTCATCCGCTAATAATAAATTTGTCATAACAGGACCGAGGCGCAGTTCAAATTCACTTGTTTTTGGATTGAAGTATTCAATACCTGTTACATCACTAGGCAGTACATCAGGAGTGAACTGTACGCGGGAAAATTGGCCGCCAATACTTTTAGCAATCGTTTTTGCCAACAAAGTTTTTCCTGTTCCAGGGACATCTTCTAATAAAACGTGCCCATCTGCTAATAAAGAAACTAAGAGAAGGTCAATTACATTTTCTTTTCCGACAAATACAGAAGAGATGTTTTCTTTTAACTTATGTATCATGTGTTTCTTCCTTTCTTACAAGTCTTTTTTTGATTTTAACAAAATTTTCTAAAAATTAAAACCACTTTTCGCAATAGTACAATGTTTAAGCATGTGCGTACATGTTCTGATAAAGTAAATAAGTAGCCCTATGTTAACGAGCTACTTACAATTTGCTGTTGTATGATTGAACAAAGTTGTTTTCTTATATTTTGATCGTATATTCTTTCAAAACGTACCCAATCATCGTTGTAGTAAATAGACGTATGAGAGCTGAAAAAATAAGGATGTTCTTTTACTTCTTCAATACGTTCATATAAGTATTCTTCATATCTTTGAGAATTAAATTTGTTTTTCTCCTTATATACAAATAGTAGTCTTTTATTTGTTGCTAGTATTATTCCTGGCATGGATGGCCCTCTATGCAGAAATAAAGATAGAGAACATTGTGTGTAAAAAAGGATCGTTTCATTTTCGTGGAGTAAGTTTTTTGCTGTATCTAGTAATGTTGGCATTGCGACCACCTCTTTCTATATATAATGATTATATCATTTAAATAAAGTTCGATAATTTCCGTAGTCTTTTAAATAAAGTCACGGTGTTTATAAAAAAGACACGATGTTTTGCCCCTTTGGATCTGTTTATCTAAAGGGGTGTTTTTATAGTGAAAAGTGAAAAGAAGATCTGAACTGAAAGGCGGATTAAGGAACTGTTGAGTAGCAACAAATGGTTATCAAGACCTAAATCGTAAAAAGTTATCAAAAATAAAGGATGTCACATATTACATATAACTAATATGTGACTGTTAAATGATAATAAAGTCATTTAAAAAATAATAAAGTTGTTTAAAAAATACCAATCATTGTATTCAACAATCGGGCCATATAGTTGAATAAATAAATCCCAATTTCTCAATTATGACATTGAGAGATTGGGATTTTGAATGCTGGAATATCCTTAACGCTGTAAATCCGTGTTTTGCTGGAGGTACCCCGTTAACAGTTTTGTAAAGTTTTGAGCGGTTTTTGATAGATAATGATTCTTCAGCCATATTAAGCCCGTGGATGCAGATAGCTCTGTATCTGTAATTTTGAAAGCCTGGATATTGTAGTTTTTGTATTGTTTAATGACGGTTTCCGGAACAATAGCTTCTCCAAATTTACAAGCGACTAAATCTAATAAAAGAGAGATGTCAGAGCACTCGGCAATAATGTTCGGATGTAGTTGAGCTTTTGAAAATGCTTCCAAGATCATATAATGAATTCCCAATCCTTCTGTACTCGGTAATATCAGAGGGTGGTTTTGAATGTCAGCAAGCATAACTTGATGATTAAAAGACTGCTTTTTATTTGAAGTAATAAAGTAAAAAGGTTCTTTATAAAGATGGATAGCTGAAAAATCATCTAACTCGAGCGGTAATCGTATAATCGCCAGCTCTACAATCCTGTCTCTCACTAATTGACAAAGATGAGATGACTCATTTTGATGAACTTTATATGTAACCTTAGGATATTTTTTGTGAAATTGGTAAAGTAACTCAGGTAATCCGGCTACCGAAAAAGTATTGATACCTATCGTCAGTCTTCCGCTTACCCCGTTTCCGACTTCCTTTACCTCCATTCTGGCTTCTTCCATTAACTGAGTCATTTGTAGCGCATACTTATATAATGCTTTTCCTGCTTCCGTCACTTCTAAAAATTTCCCACTTCTCTCTATTAATTTCGTTCCTAATTCCTCTTCCATTGTTTTCAGGTGCTGGCTTAGCGGAGGCTGGGAGATATGAAGTCTTTCAGCGGCAGCAGAAATTTTTCTTTCTTCTACAATTGCTATGAAATATCGCAGTTGTCTAATATCCATAAATGGAAAAAACTCCCTCCTTATATGAAAAACTTAAGTAAAATTAATTTTTTTTATATTTTTCATATACTATATTCTAAGATATCATAATTTTAGATGAAAAGAAATTTCCCGCAACGGCTTTAAACTGCGATGCATTTTTAAGAAAAAAATTTTGCAGATGTTAGCTAGAACATCGAGATAGGTTAATAAAAGCTTTTCTTGCGGGAGATCTTTATTTTTAAGCCAATTAGAACTAATTTCTATTGGCTTAAAAATAAATATTTTATATGAAGGTGAAACAATATGGAGCAACAACGTTTTTACGGCGCTTTAAGCATATTTCAATGGTTCTTTTTCCTGCTGGCCATTTCTGTTGCATTACCGATCGTAATCGGGGGAGTATTTCATTTATCGATCGAGGAAATATCCGATTTGATGCAACGAACTTTTTTTGTGGTGGGCATTAGCTCTTTTATACAAGGATGGCTCGGACATCGCTATCCGATCGCTGACGGACCTGCAGGTTCATGGGTCAGTGTATTTGTCATTTTAGCGGGTATGGCGAATCAGCAGGGGGAAAGTACGAAAGAAACATTACAACTTTTAGAAGGTGGTTTGCTGGTTACAGGATTTTTACTAGTTATTCTTGGCATAACCGGCCTGGTTAATCGGCTGCTGTTTTTGTTCACTCCTTTAGTTACTGGTTCTTTTCTTTTGATTCTGAGTCTTCAACTTAGTGGTGTTTTTTTAGAGGGAATGTTCGGAATACAAGGACAGTCCAACCTGGATTATCAAATAGCAGCGATTTCATTTGGCGTATTTGTTCTAGTGATAGTGCTATCAATTAAAGGAAAAGGATGGATGAAAAGTTACTCCGTACTGTTAGGAATTTTATTTGGGTGGTTACTATATTTCTTATTAGGAAAAACCCCCAATACGATTTCCACACCGGCTTCCTTCATTAAATTACCAGACATTTTTGCATGGGGGACTCCGAAGTTAAATGCTGGAATGGTGATAACCTCAATTATATTTACGTTTATTTTAGTCTCTAATACGATAGCGGCCGTTACGGCTGTTAAACAAGTGGTTCCAGAATCAGGAGAATCCGAAAAACAAACCATTAACCGCGCCAGTTGGGCAGGCGGTATTACACATGTTATATCAGCTCTTTTTTCGACAATTGGAATTGTGCCATTGCCAGTATCGGCGGGTTTTATCCGAATAACCGAGCAAAAACGAATAATGCCTTTCCTAATAGCAAGTTTAGCCTTAGCAGGTATAGCCTTTGTTCCGGCAATCGTCAACTTCTTAGCTATGCTTCCCGGCCCTATTGCTTGTGCTGCAAGTTTAGCATCCTTTGTCCAAATGATTGGGATCTCGTTTCAATCCCTTTTGAAAGACGAATTAGATCAACGTCGGCTAACTATATTAGGAATCACATTGCTAATCGGTATAGGATTAATGTTTCTTCCTAAAGGAATATTTCATGGTCTGCCTACTATTCTCCAATATATTTTAAGCAATGGTCTCATTGTTGGTACGATCATCGTAATTGTGCTAGAACAACTATGGAAAACAAAAAAACATGAATGAAAAAATCATATTTAATATTTAATTTTTAAAGGAGTGTTTTTTAATGAGTCACGAAGAATTCATGAAATTGGCAATCGAGTTAGCTTACGACAATACCAAAAACAAAAAAGGAAAACCATTTGGTGCAGTGCTTGTTAAAGATGGTGAGATTGTTGCAAAGGGAGTAAATGATGTTCTTAAAACACACGATCCCACTGCGCATGCTGAACTTCTAGCTATCCGTCAGGCTTGTCGCATTCTTGGTACATCTGATCTTTCCGACTGTATACTATACGCAAGTGGAGAGCCTTGCCCGATGTGTTTAAGTGCCATTTACTGGGCGAACCTTAAACATGTTTATTATTCCTATACTGCACAAGAGGAAGAAGAAATTGGATTAGGAACAAAATACGTTTATCAGCAAATAGCTCTTCCAAAGGAACAACGAGACATAAAATTATTAAAGCTCGATAAAAATCATCATGAAAAGAACCCTTTTGCTCTTTGGAAAGAAAAGAATAAATAAATTATATATTTAACGGAACGTGTTTTCCGAGAGAAAAAGCCGCAGAATATAAAAAATTTCACTCCTCAGGTAAAAAGAGCAGAGCAAAAACAATATTAGAATAGAGGAGAATATTTTTATGTGGAAGTGGATGATGGCATTTATAGGATGTATTCTCTTGCTTCAAGTTTGTATTTCTAACATTAGTGGAGAACCGAAAAAACAAGAAAAGGAGAAGGAAATCGTGAGCGAAGGATTAAATAAACAGTTGCTTCAAGCAGCAGAACATAGAGAGGCAGACACCATAAGCAAACTCATTAAGAAAGGTGCCAATATCAACGCACAGGACTCAAAAGGAAGGACTGCCACTATGATTGCGACATATAACAATGATGTAGAAACCGCAAAGGTACTTATCAAGGCAGGTGCGGATGTGAACATCAAGGATGATATGAAAAACAATCCCTTCCTGTATGCTGGTGCAGAAGGATATATAGATATTCTAAAACTTACGATTGAAGCAGGGGCCGACCCGGCGATTACAAACCGGTATGGAGGAACTGCTTTAATCCCTGCCTCAGAACATGGATATGTGGATGTAATAAAAGAACTTCTCACCCATACGGATATTGATGTGAATCATGTCAATAATCTTGGTTGGACAGCTTTATTAGAAGCGATTATTTTGAATGATGGAGACGATAAGCAGCAGCAAACGGTGCAATTGCTGATTGAACATGGTGCGGATGTGAACATTCCAGACAATAATAAGGTGACTCCTTTACAACATGCACGTGAGAAAGGCTTTAAAGAGATTGAAAAAATTTTGTTAAAAGCAGGGGCAAAATAGCCGGATTGTATAAGATTCCAAACAGTACAAGCGAAACCGTACTACTACAATAAATAATAGACAATAATGTAAATTCACTACAATCATAAAATGAGGAGACGATAAAAATGAATAAAAAAGCAAAAGCAATATCATCAATACTACTCGGATTCACATTAGCTTTAATAGGGTGCAGTGCTGGTGCTAACGCCCAAGAATATCATAGTAAACAGAAGCAAGAACAAGCTGTTAAAGAGACTAAAAAGGAAAATAAGTTAACCAAAGGTCAGGAAATGGCTAACATTCTTAGTAGCACAGATTGGCAAGGTACAAGAGTGTATGACAAAGATAATAATGACTTAACAAAAGAGAATGCAAACTTCATTGGTCTTGCGAAATATGATGTGAAATCAGGAAGATATGAATTTTTTGATGCTATGACAGGTAAAAGTCGTGGCGATAAAGGAACATTCTTTATCACCAATGATGGGAAGAAGAGAATATTAATTTCAGAATCAATGAATTACCAAGCTGTTGTTGACATGACAAAACTAAATAAAGATGTTTTTACTTATAAAAGAATGGGAAAAGATGCTAATGGCAACGACGTAGAGGTATTCGTTGAACATGTTCCATATAAAGAAAAAGAGCTGTCTTTTACTGATCCGGACAAGCAGTTGGACACTACTACAGGAGATATTGTTAAAAACGTTGATGGAGATAAAATTTTAGGTAGCACCCTTTGGAAAGGAACAAAGGTATTAGATGAAAACGGCAATGATGTAACAAAATATAATTCAAATTTTATAAGTCTGGCAAAATTTAATGATAAGACTAATAAATATGAGTTTTTCAATGCTGAAACAGGCAAAAGCCGCGGTGATTATGGCTACTTCGATGTTGTACACGGAAATAAGATAAGAGCCCATGTTTCAATTGGAAATAATAAGTATGGCGCCGCCCTTGAACTTACCGAACTTAATAATAATAAATTTACGTATAAAAGAACTGGTAAAGACGTAGGTGGCAAGGACATAACTATATTCGTTGAACATGAACCTTATAAAGGTGATTTTAAACCAAAATTCACTATATAGGGCTTGGTATGCAGACAAGAAGGGAATAGATTTCTCCATTCCTTTCTTGTTTCCTTTAACAAGGGAAGAAATAACTAGAATTTCTTTTGTCGAATTTAAACAGTGAGGAAATAAGTGAAATGATGGGAATAGAACAAAAGAGTGTGAAGCTTTCTGCTTAAACTAACTAGCTAATAGAAGCTTCAGTGATCTTCAACAAACGGGCGCGATTGTTGAACAACATAGGTAGAAATGATCAAACTTTTTTATAAAAACTAAACATAAATCTGTAAGAGAAGAATCCATTTTGATCAATCTTTTTTCAAAATGGATTCTTTTTATTTATCGTAAAACTTGGGATTGCGAGGCATTTTTGAACAAACTTTATTTCAAAGCTACACGTCTTGCAGTGATAGATAGTCAAAATAAACAAGCAAAATAAAAACCCTTCATTTGCTTAACAGCAGACAAAGGGCTATGTAATGAGTGATCGAGAAGGGAATCTAGACCATTCCCTTCTTTATTTATAGTAACATAAAAGGAAAAGCATAAACAAAGGAG